>JARFPK010000007.1 GCA_029167045.1 Candidatus Methanocrinis natronophilus | reverse complement strand
CAAGGTACTTGCTCTTCTGGCGAATCTTCTTCTTTTCTTTATCGTAATACGGGGTTATCTCATAGAGATATTCGTGGCCATTTATCTTTTTGATGCGAGTGAACGATTTCATATGCATATTTAGGCATATAATACTATTTATAGATTGCGGTAGATGGTAGCGAAAATCATCTTGATATGCCTAAATCATGGGGAGCTTAGGTTCTAAAGGAGATACCGCTGAGGAGGCTCTGGAGAATATCAGGGAGGCGATAGAGGGCTGCCTTGAATCCTTCTCGGAAAATTTGTTCTTCTCGAATAGATGAAATGGGCTGCGGAAGTAGCGAAGAGCCGCCGCTACCCCGGCCTCACGTACCGGACCCCCTCCGGCGCCGACTCATTTACGTGGATGACGATCGTCTCCGAGAGGCGGTTGAAGAGCCGCTGTCCCGACCCCCGCATCGCGATCCAGCCGATGAGGCAGTCGAGGGGGAGGAGGAAGGCCTTCCCGAAGGACTGGATGGCGGCTCTGGGCAGGTCGATCTCCTCACCCTTCTTGCCGGTGACCTTGAGGCTCAGGGCCATCTTCCCCAGGGACTGCCCCCGGGTCCCCTCCAGGACCGTCCAGTATGCGAAGAGGACGAGGGCTCCGTCGGAGAAGCCCCATTGGAAGGCGGGGCCGGGGGGGAGCCACGGCACGACGGGGGTGAGGGGTCCCGTCATCCCGACGATGAGGTCCACGAGGACCCCCACCAGGATTATGTCGATCAGCCAGGCTGCGAGCCTCCGCTCCCAGGAGGCGATCCGCAGCTCTCTCACTTCCACATCTTGTCCTTCCATCCTATCACACCGTCCAGAACGTCTCAGAGGGGGGGGCTTCGATCATCGGGTAGGCGGTTTCGGGGTAGGGGGGCTTGGAGGCCCGCCCAACCCCCTCCGCCTCCGGCCCGAAACCTTCTCCTTGTCCTTCAGTAGACCCTCTCGTTGTGCATCCTCGTGCTGTAGAGCCGGTAGTCGTCCCTGTTCTTATCCTGGAAGAATATGTAGTTGTAACGGGAGTCGGTCTTGTGGGCCTCGTACTCCTCCCTTCCCTCCTCGCGGCAGCTCTTGCAGGCGAATAGCGGGACGAAGACCCCAAAGCCGCTGTCGGAATGGCCGTAGCCCCTGGCGGCATCGGTGTCGATGGTCATGTAGCCGGGGCAGCCCTTGTCGGGGCACATCTTCACCGACTCGGTCTGACGCTCCCGGATCCCGTCGGTGTCGTAGAAGATATCTTTGCGCCTCCGGAAGAAGGGCCCCGCCCTCTCTACAGCCTTTGCAGTCAGCTTCTCCCTCGCCTCCCATATCCCCTGGAGGTACTCGACCGTCCCGGTGATGTTCGCCTCCATGGTCCTCGACATCGAGAACCTTCCGGGGTGGTAGTCCGGCTCCAGGACGTTGGAGTAGTCGAGGCCGGCCATGGCCAGGATGATCCCGCAGTTGACGTAAGGCAGGGCGGTCTCGATGGCGTAACCCCCCTCCAGGACGGCTATATCCGGCGCCAGCATCTCGTTGAGCCGCGCATACCCCTGGGCCGAGAACCGCATATTCGCCAGGGGGTCGGTGTAGTGGTTGTCCTGTCCGGCAGAGTTGACGACGAGCTGGGGCCGGAACTCCTTCAGGATCGGCAGGACCAGCTCCTCCAGAACGTAATGGATCCCCTCGTCGGGGGTCTCTGGCGGCAACGGTATGTTGATCGTCCTTCCGATCGCCTTGGGGCCGCCCTGCTCGTCGACGAACCCAGACCCTGGATAGAGGGTCCTTCCGTCCTGGTGGAAGGAGATGAAGAGGACGTCGGGGTCGTGGTAGAAGATCTCCTGGGTCCCGTCTCCATGGTGGACGTCGGTGTCGATGATCGCCACCCGCCGGATTCCGTACTTTTTCCGGATGTACTCCACCATGATCGCCTCGTTGTTGACGTTGCAGAAGCCCCGGTTCCCATGGGCGACCCTCATGGAGTGGTGGCCCGGCGGCCTCACCAGGGCGAAGGCGTTGGTGATATCGCCCTTCATGTAGGCGTCGGCTAAGACCAGGGTGGACCCGGCGGCTATGAGGTGGGCCTCGGTGACCAGGGCCTCGACGGAGGGGATGCAGAAGTGGACCCGGGCAACGTCCTTATGCTCTGCGAGACGCGGCTTGTACTCCTCCACCTCCGGCAGGTCCATCAGCCCCTCCTCGAAGATCTGGTCCCGGGTGTAGAGGAGCCGCTCCTCCCTCTCCGGGTGGGTAGGGGTTATCGCCCAGTCGAAGGCGGGGAAGAATATCAGCCCCATCTTCTTCGGCTCGCCCTTCTGCTCTCGGGGGCTTCTCATCCTCTTCCACCTCCCGTCCACTCGGGGATCAGCCCCGCCGGGATCTGCATCCCGACGTCCAAGATCCTGCCGGTCGTCGCCCAGCCCCGGACCATGTTGAATACCTCGCTGGAGGTCACCTCCGCCTCTCGGGCGTACTCACCTATCCCCATCCTCTCAGCCCTCTCGACTATCAGCCTCTTCGCCAAAGCCTCCGCCTCTTTCTGGCCGAGCTTTTTATCCCTGATCTCTCCTGTCGTCCCGTCCTCGGCGACGGTGTAAAAGCCCCGCTCGGTGTCGGCCCTGAAGGAGAGCGTGAGGGTGGGCCTCGCTACAGCGGCTCCGATGGCGTTGGCGACGGCAGCGTCCTCGGGGATGATACCTTCGGCGCCGAGCCTCTCCGCCACCAGAGGGACGAGGCCCAGGCTTCCGCCGCCTACGCCGACGACGTTCTGAGGCCGGATCTTCTCCTTCTGGAGGATCTCCCATACCCGGTAGGCCGGCTCCTCCTCCCAAGCGAGGAACATCCCATCGATCTCCCCGACGAGGATCTCGACGGCGGCGTCCACCACCTTCTGGGCGGCCTCACCGGCGGAGCAGCCCAGGTCACCGCCGAGCTTCGCCATCGCCTCTTCCGCAAGGGTCTCATCGCCGATGGAGATGAGGTTCAGGAGCCTCATGGCGTCGGTGGGGGTCGGCTGCGGACCCCCAAGACAGAAGCCAGGACCTGCCCTATCAGGACCCAGAGTGACGGTCTGGCCTTCCGCCCTGACCCTGCTGTCCCCCCCCAGGGCCACCGACTTGACGGCGAAGGCCCTGATGTGGGTCAGGTGGCTGTCCACCCTCGCCCCTTTGGAGGAGATGAGGGGGAGACCATCCAGGATCAGGGCGAGGTCGGTCGTCGTCCCTCCTATGTCGACGACTACGGAGGTCTGACCGGGAGGGGTGAGGGCGAGGACCCCCATGGTGCTGGCCGCAGGCCCTGAGAAGATCGTCTCGACGGGATATTCGACGGAGGTAGCCAGGGGCAGAGTACCTCCGTCGGCCTTGAGGATGTATATGGGAGCCTTGATATCCCTCTTGGATATGGCCTCTGCCACCTCTTCGGCAAACTTCCTGTACCTCTCCTGGGCTGCCGCTTTCAGCACCGCCGTCGCCGCCCTCCTGGGGAAGTTCAGCCTCCCCGAGGCCCGGTGGCCCATCTCCACCGTCATCTCCGGGTGCGTCCGCAGGACGATCTCCCTCATCTTCTCCTCGTGGGTGTGGTTTCTCTGGCCGAACTTGCTAGCCACCGCCACTTTTCTGTATCCCCTCTCAGAGAGGGCGGCCGCCGCCTTCTTCACCTGGTCTTCATCCAGGGGCTCGATCTCCCTCCCCCGGTAGTCGATCGCCCCCCCGACGATTCTGACCTCGCCACCTAGCGTCAAGTCCTGGTGGTTCATCCCCGGCCCAGGCTCGATGATGAGGGCTACTGGATCGGCCTTCCCCTCGGCGATGAGGTTCGTTATTAGGGTGGTGCTGAGGACGACCCTCTCGATCTCCTCCGTTGGAACCTCCCGGACGACCTCGTCGAGGGCGCCCATGAGGCACTCCAGGAGATGGTCGTGGTCGGTCGGGACCTTCGACGTTTTTATCGTCTTTCCTTTGTCTATTAGAACCGCATCTGTAGTGGTTCCGCCGACATCGATTCCTATCAACATGATCTTATCGCCTTAGGCGATCGGATGATCCAGGGAGTATATCGGACTTTTGGTTTGGATGATGTCGTGAAGAGACGGTCGGCTCTTGAGACTGCGCCTGATCGGAAGATGGGTCCGATCGAAGGGAGAAGAAGGCGATACAATGACTGAGATAAAAATTAGATGAGAGAAATTAGATAAAAGAAAGGAGATCAGAGGCCTGGGGCCAGAGCCCACGGCCTCGATATCTCGGCCAACTCTAACTGCGACTATACGACCTCGACGGCCACCTCATCGACCGGCTCGACGGCCACCTCATCGACCGGCTCCTCGGCCTCCTCCTCGGCCTGAGGGATCAGGACCGCATCGATGACGTGGATGACTCCGTTGCTGCAGACGATGTCCGTCGTCGTCACGTTGGCGCCGTTCACCTTCACGCCCTCCTCGGTGACCTCAACGGTGATCTCCCCGCCGTGGAGGGTGGGGATAGAGGTCATGGTCACGACGTCCTCCGCCATGATGGCTCCGGAGACGACGTGGTAGGTGAGGATGGCTGTGAGGGTCTCGATGTCGATCTCTTCAAGCCCCTCTACAGCAGCGAACGCCTCGTCGGTGGGGGCAAATACTGTGAAGGGCCCTTCGCCGCTCAAGGTCTCCGTGAGGCCGGCGGCCTCAACCGCATCCACCAGGGTGTTGAACTCTCCGGCGTCTATCGCGGTCTCTACGATCGTCTTCGCCTCATCGCCCTCTGCGGCGGTCATTCCCACCGCCAGCATGGAGACGACGAATAGGGCTATTAAAGCTTTTTTCATCATATGCCTAACCTCCATTTTGGTTCTATAATGGGTCATTTGATCGGTATTCCATATTTAACGCTTTCCATTCGGGGATATCTTCCCATTTTGTCGCAATAATCAAGGTCGATTATGACAATTTCGATCGAGGAGAAGTTCGTTTTCTCCCGACCATAATCTCAAAAAATTGAAGGATATGCCCGCTCAATTGACCTCCTCTGTCACTATGATCTCAAACCTTTTTCCATCAAACAAAAGCCCCGCCACCTCACGCCCCGCCATCCCCCAGATCTCTTCATATAATGGGGCTTCGGGACCCAAGAACCCCAGCCCTCCGGAGATGAACGATCCAGGGACCTGTGACACGCCGATAAAGGCCTCCGGAGAGCGGATAATTATGGGGGCGGGAGCACCGGGCCGAAATGAGCCCGATCTCCTTAACCCTTCAGAATTGTCTCCTCAGATTCAGCCGCCTGCCACCTCCAAAGCCACCTCGTTTCTGCGCATGAAGGGCGGCGTCCAGGGGTCGTTGTACTGCATGAGGACCGGTTCTCCCCGGGCATCTATCCCTCGATCCTTGAGGGCCTCTTCGAGGGTCGCCAGGTGTCTCTTCTGTCTATCCTCCGTAGCGTACCCCGAGAAGGTTATGACCGCCATCCTCCTCCCCTCGACGACCTCGATCCTCACCTCTTCGTCCCGGGGGCGGGGCGTATCCTCAATGTAGAACCCCTCAGGCATGACGAAGGCGATGAAAGCCTCCCCCTCTCCACCCCCCGTGATCACGGGGGCTGTCATATCGATCTTCACCTCCCCCTCGTTGGCGCCGGAGATGTATCTGAAGAGGCGGCCAAACCCCCGGTTCTGGTCGTCTTCAGAGGTTAGGGCCCAGATCTGGCCGGAGTACTCCCTGATCTCGACTCCGTTCTCTAGGGTCTCGACGACCCGGTAGGGTGGCTCTTTTACGTTCATGGAAACCAACGCTCCGTAAAGGGTCCATATTAGAAGCGCCGCCAGGATCACGACAGCGGCGATCTTTACCTTTGACATCTCTATCATGGGAACGGCTCCGGGGTCTTCTTCATCTCTTCTCCCTCCATAATTGGGGGAAACCTCGTTTGACGTCCTCTCAAATTTGGGGACTTTGGGCAATAACTCTTTCGATCGCCGCTGAAAGGGCTATTCGATGAGGAGATGAAGAGCGAAGATTCGATCCGGGGATAAAGAAGGGTTCGGAAGCGAGCCGGATCACCGTGCCAGTAATTATGGTGGTCCAGGTGGAAGCGGGGATCCCGGGGCTCTCCGGAGAGGAGTTACCGGGGTGCCTATATCTCGATCATCGAAGCCGTGGACAGAAAGCTCGCCTGGTGTGGAGCCCTCCCCCTATCGCCCCATCGGATCTTCCTAGCCTCCTCTAGACCCCATTCCTTCGCCAATTCTTTATACCATAGATACGGACCGAATATCATGGCTCCAAATTGTGAAAACTGCCCGATCAGACGGCGCGCCGAGAGTAGCCCCGGGTCGATCTTAGCCAGGATATGGAGGTGGCACACCGGCTGGTGCCCCGGCTGGAAGGCCTACCAGAAGTCCCTCGCCGAGAATCCCTGAGCCGACGAGACGGGATGGCCCTATGACCACAGTCCTCCTCCGTCCGACTTCCCGCGTCGACGAAGGCCTCATGGGTCCACGCCCAGGGATCGGGCTCTATCGAAGGCCTCCTCAGCCTCCTCTTCCCGGTGGAGCTTTTCGAGGACGATCCCCCGGTTGTACCACCCCTCCCCGAGGGAGGGGTTGAGGGTGAGCGCCTCCTCGAACCGCTCGAGGGCCTCATCGTGCCTTCCGAGCTTCAGAAGGGCGAGGCCCCAGTTGTTCCAGGCGTGGACGTAGAAGGGGTATATCGACACAGCCCTCTCGCAGCATCGAGCCGCTCTCTCGTACTTGCCCAGATCGGCGAGGATCATCCCCATGGAGAACCAGAAGTCGGCGTTTGTGGAGATCTTCCTCTTGACGACGGCGAGAAGGACCGCCAAGATCAAGAGGATCCCTGCGACTATGGGGAGGATATGGTCCATGACCGGTCCATCGACCTTCGCCTCCAATATACTTTCCGTCGGATCTTTGGATCCTCCTTCACCCCCTGCCCCGTCCCTATCCACTCACCGTCAAAGGGATGAAGGTGAGACCGCAGATTAGAATTACCATCTGTAACAAAGCTTTTGGTCATGACCGAAGAGATCTCTTTTGGAAACGATCTCACCTGGACCGGGGACGCCATGGGTGAGGTCGCCTTTCCCTCCCGTCATAAGATCGAGGTCGCCCTCCCGGCGCAGTTCGGCGGAGTCGAAGGGTTCCCCTCCCCCGAGGACCTCTTTGTGGCGGCAGCCAACGGATGCGTCCTCACCACCACCCTCGCCGTGGCGAAGAAGCATAGGATCGCCCTCCGGTCTTACAGGTCGGAGGCGGTCGGAGTTCTGGAGAGGCTGGGGGATGGGAGGGAGGTGACCAGAATCGATATCAAGGTCGAAATCGCTGCCGACTCAGATCCGCAGGCTCTGGAGGAGATCTTCGCCGAGGTAGCGGAGAGGGCGCCGGTGATAAGGTCGATGACCAGCTCTGTGAGCATCTATTTTGAGGTGGTGGACGGATGAGGACGATGCTGCTGATCCTCACCGACTCGGCGCTTTCGGCGGCGACCTGGGGCCGGTGAACCCCCTCACCGGCGTTTCTCTCGTTTGTCCCGGAGTTTGGCCCAGATCGGGCATAGGATCTGGACCAGGATCACCGTCCGGGCTCTGACGAAGATCCCGATTCAGATCCCGATCTCGATCCAGATTCAGATTCAGATTCAGGTTCAGGTTCATATTCAGATTCCGGCAGAGATCCCGGGATGCCGCCCGGCCCCCCGGACTTCCTCCTGGCCGCCACCCCTGTCTCGGGGTAGGTGCATCTCATCCGGGGGATGAACCTGGGCACCCTATCCCGGTAGTCGAGGTAGGCGGCCCCGAACTCCTCGGCGAGCATCCTCTCCTCGTGGATCGATCCGAGATAGAAATGGACGGTGGCGATGATGTAGAGGACCAGGAGGTGGGCGGTCATGACGGGGGTGAACCATAGGAAGATGAAGGCGAAGAGGAAGAGGGGGTTTCTCGTCCTGCAGTATATCCCCCGAACGATCAGCTGGCCGCTGCCGCCGTCATCGGGGCGGATACCCAGGAACTGGAGGGGACCGGCTTCCAGGAGGGTCTTTGCGAGGCCGAAGGCGGCGGCGGCCTGGACCGCCACCATCCCCCACCGCCAGGGGGCGGGGACGAAGTAGATGACCTCCCCGGGGAAGAGATAGAACAGGTAGATCAGGGGTAGGAGGGTCACGACGGCGACGAAGGTGAAGAAGAGGCGGTACCACCGCATACCACCAGAGCCGAAGGCCCGGCGGGCCCGCCCCTTAGCCCGGGTCCCCGCGAGGAGGCTGTGGAGGAGGGCGTATGCCACGAGGTAGAGGGCGAGGATGAGGGTGGAGATGGTGAAGATGATATCAGCTCCTCTCTATCTCACCCCCGATCGTCCCCATCAATCGGGGGGCCATCCCCTCCCCCGCCAGGGGACCATCCGGGGGACCCGCCGCTGATAGGTCCGGTACTCGTCCCCGAACTGGGCGAGGAGCCTCCTCTCCCAGTGGAGGGACCCCAGGTAGAGGTAGACGGTGACGGCGGCGTACAGGATCAGGATGTTCGTCGTCATGAAGGGGGTGAGCCAGATGATGAGAAAGCCCGATAAAAGGAACGGATCTCTAACCCACCGGTATACCCCCCGGGGGGCCAGGGGCTTCGCTTCGGCGGCCCCGGGCCCCGAAAGCTGCAGAGGCACTTTGAACCGGTGAAGAGCGTCAATGAAGGCCCTGATGGATAGAAGCCCCGCCAAGACCTGCCCCGCCACCATCGCCCACCGCCAGGGGGAGGGGGCGACGTATAGGATATCGCCGGGGAAGAGGTAGACGAGGTAGACCAGGGGCGCGATCATCACGAAGGCGAAGGCCGAGAAGATCGCCGGATACCACGGGTCCATCCTCCTTCCCAGGATCTTCGCGGCCCTTCTTTTGAAGGGGAGGCTCGCCATTAGGCTGTGGACGGCGGCGAAGCAGGCGAGGTAGACGACCAGGATGAGGGCGCTCTCTACGGGGGACATCGGGGGTTTATTTTGTCGGGATGGTATTTGGGGTTGGTGATGGGGCGGCGCCCCCAACCAGCGGCTAAATCCAGGCGAGGTAGATGACGATGTTCACCACCAGCGGCACAAACCCCAGCACCAGAAAGAGGTGGGCGCGCTGGAGCTGCCGGTGCTTGTAGCCGACGATCTCCCCGTACATAGAGCGGGCGAGGTCCGGGGAGGAGAGGTTCGTCCTGTAGCTCTCCGGCTTGAAGACCAGGACGGCGTAGCTGAGGCTGAGAAGCCAGAGGACGACTGGAAGGACGAATAGCAGGACGAGAGCCCATCGGATTTCGCCTTCCGCCGCCAGGGCTCCTTTCAGATCGCTGAAGGATATGGCGGCGAAGTAGATCGCCTGAAGGAGGCTCGTGACCGATATCAGCTGCTTTGCCGCCTCCTCCAGAGCTGCAACCGACTCTTTCGCCGCACCCCGGGCCGTCTCCAGCCAGAACCGGTCGAGCTTCGTCAGAGAGCCGCCCCGGACCGGCTCGCTGTCGCCTTCGCTCATCGTCAAAACCTCCTCACAACATTATCTTTCTTCACCCGCGACAGCCAGATCTTGTTCTCCGTCCCGCAGTACGGGCACTCGGCGACGAAGGAGACGGCGCCCTCCTCGCCAGGCTCGGCGAGGCCGCCTCCGCCCTCGACGGAGGCTCGCTCGTCCCAGGGGAAGACGCCATCGGGGGCGGTGCAGTGGGAGTTATTGCATTTGATGCAGATCATTTGAATACCAATGCGATTCCAGCTTCACGGCATACATTCTCGAATTCCTCTACTCCAAGCAAATCACGAAGTTGGTTAAAAGAATTATTTATAAAACTTTTATCTGGAGATTTTAATTCATCCAAAAGGACATATGCTTGCGTCCACATCTGGATCGCAGCCACATAATTTCCCACTGACTGTTCAATAGTACCTAGCCGTGCCAAGTTCAAAGCAATTCCATGCTTTTCACCCGATCTGCGTAATATATTCAAACTTTTCTGAATTAAGGTGCGTGCTTCCTCGAGATTATTCTCCTTTTGCGCCAGCTCACTCAGTTGGAAGTATGCTCTAGCGATACAATCTTCATCCTTCAATTTTTCGCAGATATCCAACACTTCTAAAAACAGGCTTCTCGCTTCAGGCGTATCCTCTTGTCTTAAAGCCAAATTTCCCAAATTACCAAGCGTATACGCAATCCCACGCTTATCATCCAGTTCTCGCTTGATTCTCAATGAGACCGAATAACAACGATAAGCCTTATCCCAAGAATGATTGCTATAGGCCACAGATCCTAGCTGGTTTAAAGTTATAGAAACGCCACTTCTATTCCGACGCATGTGTTCAATCTTTAGACTATCCAAATAATATCTTTCAGCTTTAGAATGATTACCGCTATGTTCTGACAACAATCCTAATGCACGATAAGCCGACGCTAAACTTTTTTTGTCATCTTTAATATATGCAACCTCAAGAGCTTGCTCTGCTCTTTTCCTTGCTTCGAACCAATAACCTCGCACTAACAGATAACCTATAACCCCATCTTTAGCTTGTAATAACGCCGAAGCATATCGGATAACTATCTCTTGTGCGTCTGGGGTCCCCTTTAATTGATATGCCCAGTCCATCCCCGCAAAAACATTCTTCCGCTCGGCTTCCAGTGCGTCAAAATTTTGCCTGAACTGCTCTGCATATACAAGGAACAGGTTTGCAGCCCGTTGCCGATGGATCTTCATCGCCTCTTCGCCAGCCTTCCCAGCTGCGTACTGGCGCATCAGCGAATGCAATCGATAGCGCTGCCACGTGACCTCATTTCCTGAATCGTCGAAGGCCGTCACGGGCACCGTGTCCACGAAGGACTTTCGGACGAGCTCCGTCAGGTCGTCCCGCCACTGAGGTAGAACTTTATCCCCCACGAAATCTGGATGGGCGCAGGCCAGCTGGATCACCTCCTCAGTCGCGGAGCTGGCGAAGGCGGCCATCCGGTGGAGGAGCTCCTTCTCGCTCGCGGGTAGTGGATTGTAAGAGAAGTCGAACCGCGTGGAGACCTCCTTGTGGGGCGCAGCGAGGACCCTCTGGCAAATAGTCGCGAGAGAGTCGCTCCCCACCATCGCCGCCGCGAGCTTGATCGCCAGGGGGTGGCCGTCCAGGTGCCTCGATATAACCTCCAACGCCTCCAAATCCGAGGAGGTCAGCTTCTTCCCCCATCCTGACTTTCGCCGTCTCGCCTCGACGATGAAGAGCCGCGTCGCCTCGGAGGGCTCCATCTCGTCGATGTCGATGTGGGCGCCCTCCCGCTCCAGCGCCTCCCGGCTCGTCACGAGAGACGCTGACGGCTTCGGCATCCCTTCCAGGAACCGAAAGACGGCGGGATCTTTTATCGTCTCAGCGTTGTCAACGACGATCAGGCTTGCCGTCCCGAAGTCTCGCAGGTATCCGAGGACAATGTCTCGCTTTTCGTCCACCAAACGAGTCCGGAATTCGTAGCCGAAGACGTTGACAAAACCATCTAACAGCTCGTTCAAGCCCAGGTTTTCTATGTCGGCTCCGCTCCTCCAGAAGACGCCGCCGGGATATCGCCATGCTATCCTGCGGGCAGCCTCGGCGCCCAGGACCGATTTGCCAATCCCGCCCTGGCCGGTGAGGACGACGAGCCTCTCCCCCGCGAGGAGGGCCCGGACCGTCCGGGCGAGGAGCCCCTTTCGGCCCCGGGGCGGATCGCCCCGGATGAACTCACCGACGAAGTCGTACTCAGGGACCCCAAAGATCCTCTCCCTCCCGACGACTACCTCGCCCCGCATCGGTCGATCGACGATCCGGGCGCGGGTTCCCTCGCCCTCCAGGACCGGAATATCAGGGGCCGGCGTTCCAGGCTCGCTTTGCGAAAGTTTCGATATGGAAGAAAGCGCCTGACAGAAGGCCTCGCCGATCTCCAGGCCCGCGCCCAAGAAGGCGTATAATGGCCGGGAGAGGGCCACCGTCAGCTCCACCGGGACCGGCTCCTTCATTCCCAGGACGGCGGGGACCCCCTCCCGCCTCAGGACCGCGAGGAGGCTCGCCTCCCCTCCTTTCGCCGACTCGCAGGCGGAGAGGATGACGAGCTTTGTAGGTCTGCCGGGGACGGCGTTTATCATCCTCGCCAGATCCTCGGCGGCGAGGGAGTCCACCGTCCCGTCCTCCCCCTCGAAGGCGAGGTAGCCCCCGGCCTCTTCATCTTCCAGGGACGCGGAGCAGCGGCCGCATATATTGCTCTCGGGAGGGTTGAGGCCGGAGCAGTTCGGGCATCTGCGCCCAAAGCTGCCGTGGCCGTCGAAGTGGACGACGTCGTAGCCTCCCAGGATCTCGGTTCTGAGATGCTCGATCGTCGGCGGCCTCAAAAAATCCAGTTTGGCAGGGGTCTTCACCGCCGAGAGGCCGCTATAGAGCGCCCACTGGTCGGCGATATTCGGAAGCTCGCTCTCATCCAGGGGGCGGGATATGATCACGAGGACGCGGAAGGGCGGCTCTCCCGTCGATGGCTGGGCGGGGGGAGGTGGGGTGGCCAAGGTCGTTCACCTGTCTACATTTCAGAGGAGTGGTCAGAGGTCTCTCAGCCTCTACTTTCTAAATATAAACTTCCTTCGGCATTTTCCGGGGCGTTATCAGCCGGACCTCCGAAACCCCTCCGCCGCCCGCCTCGTATGCTCCAGGAAGACCTCCACCACCCGGGGGTTCTCCCCCATCCCCAGAAGGTTCAAGTCGACCTCGTAGCCCGCCTCCTCAAAGGACCTCTTCCACGATCCGGGGCCGTCTCCGGCGATATCCTTTGAGGCGTGGCCTCCGGCGACGAGGAGGAAGGGCAGGAGCCTCACCCTCGGCACGCCGGCCTCCCTCACCTCGGCCATCACATCCTCCAGCCCCGGAAAGCCGTCGATCGTCCCGAGAAATACGTTTCTGTAATCTCTCTTCAAAACCCGCGCCATCCGGGCGTAGGCGGCGTCGGAGGACGACGGCCGTCTCCTCCGGATCTCGCGGCGATTCCGCCACCACCCCCCCGACGGTGGTCCTGTCGAACTCCGGGGCTAGGGCTTTTGAGACGGCGTCGTAGTCCGGAGCTGCGGCCAGGAGGGGCGGGCCCATGGCGAGCCTGCGGAATCCGAACTTGCCCCGGACGGTCCCGAGGGCGGAGACGAGGGCCGCAGCCTCGTGAAACTCCGATCCGGGGGCGACGTGCAGCGACTGGACGACTACGTCCTCGTGGCCGGCGTCGTGAAGCTTTGCGAGGGCCGTCAGGGGGCTTTCGACCGCCGTCCCCTCGATCCCGGCGAGCCGTCGCCGGATGAACCCGGCGGTGAAGGCGATCTCGACGGCCGGGGATTCAAACTCACGCCGGTAAACGGCTCTTATCTTCTCGTAGGTCTTCCTCGCCTCGAAGTCGAGGCTCCCATAGGCCACCAGGACGATGGCCGGCGTTTCATCGGCTGACAGGTCTCTCCTCCTCCTTCCTTCTTCGATCCTTAATCGATCCTCTTCATCGATCCTTCTTCGATATTTGGCGGGGTTGACGGGGCGGTTCTCCCTCCGATCCCTCTAAAACCCACCCCTCAGATCCCCTTCCTCCGGAGGATCCGGTCCTCCTCTCGGAGCCGCACCTCCTCCCTCTCCCTCTTCCTCTCGCCCCAGATGAGGATGGCGGCTCCGACGACGATCGACCCGAAGAGGGCGCTTCCTATATCCGATAAAGCCGAATATGCCATCCAGCCGAAGATAGAGAGCCCGGCAACGACGACCAGGACGGCGAGGGCGAGATCCCGCCGGTCAAAAGGTGGGGGGATACCGACGATATCGCAGATATTGATGATGCGGCCGATATCGCAGATATCGCAGATATTGCCGATAATGCCGATATCGCGGATCTCGCAGATACGGGGGATTCTGTTGATCCTGCCATCATCTCCTATCCACCATCATTGGACGAAGCCGTACCGCCTGTACCCGTCACCGTCGATCCGCAGTAGGGCGAACTCCCCCGCGGGGGGTATGACGCTCTCCCTCCTCTCTCCCCGGTGAAGGTCCTCGTACTCCGCCAGGCCGATCTCGACCCTCTCGTCCAGCTTTTTGAGGACGGAGCCTCTGGCCACCGATCCGATCCCCTCTTCGACCGTCCCGGAGAAGAAGGCGGCAGAGCAGCCGCTCCCGTAGGAGCCCAGGCCGATCCTCTTGCCCGGGATGAGGAGGTCCTGCGCGAGGAGGCTTGCCAGGCCCAGGTAGATCGATCCGGTGTAGATGTTTCCGACGACCGAGGATATGAGGGTCGAGGGTTTGACCTTCTTTACGTAGGCCTCCAGAAACTTCGCCGACTTCGAGAACCTCCTCTGGTAATCGGCCTCTTCCTTCGCCTTCACCTCCACCGGCCCCCCCTCCTCGCCTCCCGGCTCCCCGGGCCCGGTACCGATCTCCTCCTCCACCTCCCGCCACCGGGGGAGGCTGCGCCATTCCCGACGGAACAATGAGGCGGCCGCGTACTCCGCCATCCGGGGGTAGGGGATGTGAAAGATGATCCTGTCGAGGTGGTCTGTGACGCCCTCTCCGTCACCGAGGCGGAAGATCCCCCGGGATAGAGCCCTCTTTCGATAGGAACCGAAGGCGCCGTCCATAGCCGTCAGGTAGCACTGATTGCTGTACTTTCCGTTCACCACGGCGCATCTCATCCCGATGGGGCGGAAGAAGTCGTTCTCGTCCCTGGTATAGACCCCCATGACGGGGTCGAGGGCGAGGATCCTTGGGTCCCTATCGACGAGGAGGGCGACGGACCCCGCCCCCTGGGTGTACTCGCCGGGGGAGCCTATCCCATAACGGGCGACGTCCGTCGCCACCACGATCCCCACCCTGCCCCTCCGCCGGCCCGAGACGTCGCTGCCGCTGCCTTCGCCCCATCCGCAATCGTCCCCCGCCTTCAGCCAGCAGGCGACGCTCTCGAGGGCGTGAGTAGCGCCTATGCACGCCGACTTGAACTCCACGGTGGAGCATTCGGAGAAGGTCCCGGAGCCGTAGACCTCCTCCAGCATCCCGATGACGTAGGTCCCCATCGCCTTCGCCTCGTCGACCCCGGACTCGGTCCCGATGTATAACCTCCCGACCTCCTCGGGCAGAAGGTCGTTATTTCGCATCAGATCCAGGGTCGAGGACGCGGCCAGGGTGGCGGCGTCCTCGTGGGCGTCGGGGACCGCCATCTTCTCGACCCCGATCCCCCGGGAGAGCTTCGCCGGCTCGATCCCCCTCGCCCGGGCGAACTCGCCGGTGGTGGAGAGAAATAGCCTCGGTACGGCGACGGCTATGTCGTCGATCCCGACTTTATCTGGGGTATTGGTCATGATCGTCTCCTATGGTGAAGTTGCGGGCTGGACGGTTAGAACCGATGGTATTTATTTGGTGGGGTTTGGGTGGCCTGCGAGACCTATATATCCGATGGGATGGTGGTATCCTGCGAGGCGTCAGCGGTGATGGAAGAGATCGTGGGGCTGGTGGAGAGGTTTGAGAGCCTGAAAGAGAGGGAGCGGTCAGAGGTGGCCGCTATATTAAAAAAGTACGCCGAGGGTGAGACAGGGCTGGAAGAGGTCCATTACACCCTTCTGGACGAGGGTCTGATCCCGATGCCCTCGAGGTGCACCATGTACCACAAGCCGGAGCAGAAACCCGAGGCTGAGGTGGCCCTGAGGTCGCTCATAAAAGAGAAGATCCAGGGCCTTTGACCGACGTCTTCGGTCTTGACCAAGAGGCGTGCTCTTTTCTCCCTTTCTATCCTCTCTTCGATGGATATCATCCTCCCCGGACTCTCCCGTTTTCTGGACGGTTTAAATAGGATCGAAACCATATCCCATAATGAAATTGCTCAGAGGTGAGGAGATGGTTCCGGAAGTTGTGAAGATCCCGACCATGGAGAAGAGGGAGTACGACCGACTGATCGAGGAGGAGCACGTATGCAGGATAGCCTTCAAGGGGGACAAATACCCTTATGTCGCCCCCTTCGTCTACCTATTCGACGGTCGGTTCATGTACTTCTTATCGACGAAGTACGGCAAGAAGATGGACTATTTTCGGGAGGATCCCCACGTATCAGTGGAGGTGGAGAGGTACGCCCCGGACCTATCAAGCTATATGTTCGTCACCCTCCGGGGACGGCTCGAGGAGGTCGGCGACCCTGAGGAAAAGAAGCGCATCAGGGTGGGGTTCGTCGACCTGATCAGAACGAGGAACCTATCCCGAAACGTCCTCCTCGCCCTCGGCCACTCCCCCGATGATCCCCTAGACTCCATAGTCGAGGAGGAGCGTTCTCTCATCTGGAAGCTCGTCGACGTCGAGAAGATCGTGGGGCTCAAGGGAGGTGGGGGGGGTTGACCAAGTAGCCCGTCGAGGACCTCACCCTTAAGCCACCCATACCCCGATCTGATCCAAATGGCTGCCGCCAGATTTGCAGATGTCGGATGAGCTTGGGCTATAATCTCTTTTGAAGAAGATTTATATACGAGAAGGCCGGAAGATCATTTCTGACACCTCGCCCAAACCTGGGCGGAGGACCCGCTCGGACCCAGGACGAAATGAAATAACAAGAGGCATTTTATGAATCTCAGACGGCCAAACGCCAACGAAGCGATCGGCACCTTCAACCGGTCGAGAGACGTCGCCCCCATGTCCGGGATCTGCACCCGGTGCGTCGACGGCTGCAGGGGCGGCTGTGATATCTGGTTATCCTCCTTCAGAGGTCGGGAGGTCCTTTATCCCGGCCCCTTCGGAGAGGTCACCGCCGGAGCGGGTAAGGACTACCCCCTCGACTACTCTCACCTCAACATCCATGGTTACGCCGTCGGCGCCAAGGGCCTCCCCGAGGGGGTCGAGGGGAACTCCGACACCGCCGTATTCTCCGAGGTGGATACCGAGACTGATTATGGATGGGATAGAAAGGTGAAGATGAAGGTGCCGATCTTCACCGGCGCCCTAGGGTCCACCGACATAGCTGGCGCCAACTGGGAGCACTTCGCCATCGGAGCCGCCATATCCGGGATCACCCTCGTCTGCGGCGAGAACGTCTGCGGCGTCGACCCCGACCTGGTCATCGACCGCAGGGGCAAAGTCGTCAGCTCTCCGGAGATGGACCGAAGGATCGAGACCTATAGGCGGTTCCACGAGGGTTACGGCGAGATCCTCGTCCAGATGAACGTCGAGGACACTCGCCTTGGAACCGCCGAATACGTCTCCATGAAGCACGAGCTCGACACCCTGGAGCTGAAGTGGGGGCAGGGGGCAAAGTGCATCGGAGGCGAGATCAAGGTCCGATCCCTCGATAGGGCGCTGGAGCTACAGAGAAGGGGCTACATAGTGAGGCCTGACCCCTCCAGAAAGGACGTCCAGCAGGCCTTCCAGGACGGTTCCATCAAGGAGTTTGAGAGGCACTCGCGCCTCGGCTTCGTCACCAGAGAGGGCTTCCTCGAGGAGGTGGACCGGCTTCGGGATCTGGGGTTCAAGAGGGTCACCCTCAAGACCGGGGCCTATTCCATGGCGGAGCTCGCCATGGCCCTACGATACGGGTCAGAGGCGAAGATAGACCTTCTCACCATAGACGGCGCCCCCGGCGGCACCGGGATGAGCCCCTGGCCGATGATGAACGAGTGGGGGGTCCCCACCTTCTACCTCCAGTCCCTCGCATGGGAGTTCGCAGAGCGGCTCGCCAAGAAGGGGATGAGGGTCCCCGACCTCGCCATGGCGGGAGGCTTCTCCAGCGAGGATGGGGTATTCAAGGCGATCGCCATGGGCGCCCCCTACTTCAAAGCTGTATGCATGGGCAGAGCCCTCATGATACCGGGGATGGTAGGAAAGAACATCCAGAAGTGGATCGAGGCGGGGGAGCTTCCCAAGTCCGTCTCAAGGTACGGGACGACGGCAAGGCAGCTCTTCGTCACCTATGGGGAGCTGGCCGAGAGGTACGGAAGAGATATCGACAATATCCCTCTGGGGGCTATGGGGATCTACACCTATACCCAGAAGTTCCAGATCGGCCTGCAGCAGCTGATGGCCGGGAGCAGGAACTTCAGCCTGGAGACGGTCAATAGAGACGACCTGATGGCGCTCACCGAGGAGGCCGCGAAGGTCTCGGGGATCGCCTACGTCATGGACGCCCACAGAGACGCCGCCGAGGAGATATTGGAAGGATGAAGATCCTTGAGCCGGTAGATGACATCCCTTCGATAGGGAGTATTTCCGGCCATAAGGGGATGAACGACATCGACCTCCTTCCTCGATCCGGCAGGCATCGCCAGGTTCTGTCGGATCATCCCCTTTTAAACTACCATCTTTAGGCTTTGACATTTCTTCAGATAGATGAGGGCCATCTGTCTCGTCCCATCCTCCCGCCCCATCCACCCAAAATTGCTTTCACAAAGTATTAAATATCAATATCCGGGGTTCATCGTCAGTTTAGTCATAAATAAATGTTTCTCATAAGATTTAACTATGGGAAGCTGACATGGGCTTCCTCCTAACTCGCGGCGAGACGGTCTTTGGCGGAACGCGAGATGAGGGTGATTTAGGGATGGCAGAACTCAACCCGTTTGATATAGCATGTGAACAGCTGGATGACTGTGCAAAGATACTTAATCTAAATGAAGACGTACGCGAGATGCTGAAGAGCCCGATGAGGGAGCTTCACGTCTCCATCCCCGTCCGGATGGACGACGGGAGGACGAAGGTCTTCAAGGGGTTTAGGGTCCAGTACAACGACGCCAAGGGGCCAACGAAGGGGGGGATCAGGTTCCACCCCGAAGAGACGATCGACACCGTCAGGGCTCTAGCGGCGTGGATGACCTGGAAGTGCTCCCTAATGGACCTACCCCTCGGCGGGGGGAAGGGCGGCGTCATCTGCAACCCCAAAGAGCTATCAGAAAATGAGCTGGAGCGTCTCAGCCGCGGCTATATCGATATGATATGGCAGTTCATGGGACCGAATAAGGACGTCCCCGCCCCCGACGTCTATACCACCCCTCAGGTCATGGCCTGGATGATGGACGAGTACTCCAAGATCACCGGTAGCAACGAGTTCGGCTGCATCACCGGAAAACCCATCTGCGTAGGCGGCTCCTGTGGCAGGGACGACGCCACCGCTCGGGGCGGGATGTTCACCATCCGGGAGGCTGCCAAGGAGCTGGGGATAGACCTCTCCAAGGCTACGGTGGCGATCCAGGGATACGGAAACGCCGGATCCAATGCTGCTATCCTCTGCCGGGATCTCTTCGGCTCCAAGGTGGTGGCTATCAGCGACTCCCAGGGCGGCATATACAACAAGGACGGCCTCGATATCGAGCTCGCCTGCAGCGTCAAGAAGGATACCTGCACCGTCGTCAACTTCCCGAAGGATGAGACTCAGAAGATCTCAAACCAGGAGCTTCTGGAGCTGGATGTCGACATCCTCATCTCCGCTGCCCTCGAGAACGTCATCACAAAAGAGAACGCCCCCTACATCAAGGCGAAGATCATAGCCGAGCTCGCCAACGGCCCCACCACCCCCGAGGCGGACGAGATCCTCTTCGAGAAAGGGGTCCACATCATCCCCGACTTCCTCTGCAACGCCGGCGGCGTCACCGTCTCCTACTTCGAGATGGTCCAGAACATCGATCGTTACTGCTGGGACGTCGAAGAAGTCCGTAAGAGGCTCGACGAGAGGATGACCCGCGCCTACCACAGCGTCCTTGAGACCTCCAGGGCATATAATATAAATATGCGTCAGGCAGCTTACGTCGTCGCCGTCAACCGGGTCGTCGAGGCGATGAAGATCCGGGGCTGGATCAAGTTCTCTTAGCCCTCATCCCTCTGATCCATAGAAGAGCTTGGGACGGATCGTGGGGTGGGGGTCCACCCCTCCCTGAGAATCACCCTTTTTTAAAATCCTTCTTAAGAGGAGTTACCTTTGATGATTCGATAGCTTCAAGCCTGGCCGTTGCAGGATGCCTTCTTCTTCTCTTTTCCTTCACCCCTCCCCAGGGTGGGGTTCAAAGCCTGGGGCGCCATCTCCACCAGCTTGTGCCAGTTATCCCGCTCCCAGAGCATGGAGGACCGGTCCTCCTCGGGGATGAACTGGCGAAGGCGGAGGGCCAGGGTCTCCCAGTTGACCTGGTGGCCGTCGAAGTCGGGGCCGTCGACGCAGCCGAACTTCGTCTCCCCTCCCACCTCCACCCTGCAGGCGCCGCACATACCGGTCCCGTCGACCATCAGGGGGGTGAGGCTGACGATCGTCTTGACGCCATAGGGCTTGCTAGCCTTGGCCGCCTCCATCATCATGAAGGGGCAACCGTGGACGAAGATCCTGTCGATCCTCTCGCCGCCTTCAAGCCTTCCTCTTATGAAGTCGTCTGTCCAGCCCGGCTGGCCGCAGCTTTCGTTCCCGGCGAGGACGTGGAGCTCGTCGCTCTCCTCCTGCAGCCTCTCTTCCCAGAAGATGAACTCCCGGCTCCGCCCCTCCACCACCGTTATCACCCGGTTTCCCGCCTCTTTGAGCCCCTTTATCAGGGGTAGGGTAGGGCCGATCCCGAAGCAGCCGCAGGCGCAGATGACGGTCCCGAAGTTCTCGATCTCGGTGGGGGCACCTAAGGGGCCGACGAGGTTCTGGATGGTGTCGCCGACCTTGAGGGCCCCTAGCTTCATGGTGGAGGTTCCCAGAACGAAGAAGAGTATATCGACGGTCCCCTCTCCGGGGTCCCAGCCCGACAACCCCATGGGGATCCTCTCCCCGGTCTCGTCGACCCTTATCATCACAAACTGGCCGGGGAGGGCGGCCTTCGCCACCTTGGGGGCCTTTATCTTCATGGAGATTATGTTGGGGACGATGGGCCGCTTCTCTACAATCTCGTACATCTTCAATCACCAGCCGCTTTTGACAGCTGAACGGCACAGACCTTCAGCTCCGGTATCTTGGCTACGGGGTCGAGGGCGGGGTTCGTGAGGACGTTCGTCGGCGTCTCGGCGAAGTGGAAGGTCATGAAGGTGACCCCCGGCGGCGACCTCTCCGTCAGCTTCGCCCTGGCGGTGACCGAGCCCCTCCGGGAGGAGACCTTCACCAGGTCGCCGTCCTCGATCCCCAGGTCTACCGCATCACCGGGGTTGATCTCCACCAGCTCTTCGTCTCTGAGGAGGTTCAGTCCCGAGACCTTCCTCGTCATAGTCCCGGTGTGGAAGTGGCAGAGGATCCGTCCGGTGGTGAGGATGAAGGGGTAATCGTCGTCGGGGAGCTCCGCAGAGGGCCGGTAAGTCAAGGCCGAGAAGAGCCCCTTCCCCCGAGTGAAGCCGTCTCTGTGGAGGATCCCCGTACCGGGATGGTCGGGGGCCGGGCAGGGCCACTGTAGCCCCCCCTCATCGATCCTATGGTAGCTGATGCCACCGTAGCTGGGGGTGAGGGACGCTATCTCCTCCATGATCTCGGAGGGATCAGAATAAGAGAACTGGTCGGGACGACCCATCCTCTTCCCTATCTCCGATATGATCATCCAGTCGGGCCTCGAATCTCCCAGGGGCTCCAGCACCTTCCTCACCCTCTGGACCCGCCGTTCGGTGTTGGTGAAGGTCCCGTCCTTCTCGGCAAAGGAGGTGGCGGGGAGGACGACGTCGGCGAAGGCCGCCGTCTCCGAGAGGAATATCTCCTGGACCACCAGAAAGTCGACCTTCTCCAGCGCCTCGGCGACGTGGGTAGAGTCGGGGTCGCTGATGACGGGGTTTTCGCCGATGATGTAGATGCAGTCGATATCGCCTTCTTCGATGGCGCTGAAGATCTCCATCAGGGTCAGCCCCGGCCTCTTCGGGAGATCCCGGCACCACGCCTCCTCGAACTTCCTCCTCTGCTCTTCACCGACTACCGGCTGGTAGCCGGGGAATACGTTGGGGAGGGCCCCCATATCGCAGGCGCCCTGGACGTTGTTCTGGCCCCGGAGGGGGTTCATGCCACTGCCGGATTTTCCTAAGTTCCCGGTCATCATGGCCAGGTTTGCAAGGGCCAAGATATTCTCGGTCCCGTGGGAGTGCTGGGTTATCCCCATGGAGTAGACGATGGAAGAGGGGCCGTTCTGGGCGTAGATCCGGGCCGCATCTCTGATCAGCTCCGGCTCGACCCCGGTGATCTTCCCCACCTCATCCAGGGATAGATCGGCGAGGGATTCCCGGAAGGGATCAAAACCCTCACACCTCTCGCGGATGAACTGATCGTCGATGAGCCCCTCGTCGAGGATCACCTTGCAGAGGCCGAGGGTCAGGGGGACGTCGGTCCCGGGGGTCTGCCTCAGCCAAACGTCGGCGATCTTGCACAGGCCGATCCACCGGGGGTTGGCGACGACGATCTTCGCCCCCCCCCTCTTCGCCTCCTTGATCTTGAGGGCGATGACGGGGTGCTGCTCCGGGGTGTTGGATCCGATGATGAAGATCGAGCCTGCTTCCGCCAGCTCATCGATGGTGTTGGTCATCGCCCCGCTCCCAAAGGCCGCTGCCAGGGCGGCTACGGTGGAGGCGTGACAGAGGCGGGCGCAGTGGTCGACGTTGTTCGTCTCCATTACGAGACGGCATAGCTTCTGGGCGAGGTAGTTCTCCTCATTGGTGCATTTGGCGGAGGAGAGGAGGGCAAAGCGGTCGCCTTTGGACCGAGAGAATCTATCGACGATGAGGGAGAGCGCCTCCTCCCAGCTGGCAGCGACGAGCTTGCCCTCCTTTCGGATGAGGGGAGTCTTCAGCCGCTCGGGGCTATCGACGAAGTCGAGGCCGAACCTCCCCTTGACGCAGAGCTGGCCGTTGTTGGGGGTATCGCCCCTCGTCCCCCTGACCCGGACGATGTGGCCGGAGGCGACGCCGACGTCCATGACGCAGCCTACGCCGCAGAAGGGGCAGACGGTGGTGACGAAATTCTCCGGCCTCTCCCACCTCTCGGACCTCGCCCGGAGCGCCCCCGTCGGGCAGACGTCGACGCAGGCGCCGCAGAACTTGCAGTCGGATTCCAGGAGGCATAGGGGGCCTATCCCATGTTGACGATGGTAGTCGACCTCGAAGTCGAGGACCCCCTCCCCCCTCACCTCCCGGCAGGTCCGGACGCACCGGCTGCAAAGGATGCATAGGTTGTAGTCGCGGTCGAAGAACGGCTCCCTCAGGACCGGGTGGTTTCGGTAAGAGGTCTCGTACCTGATCTCGTCGAGGCCTGTATACTCCACCGCCGCCTGCAGCTCGCATTCGCCGTCGTTGGGGCAGTACTTGCACCCCACCGCCATGGGAAATTTTCTCATGCACTCCCGAAGGTCGCCGCAGTCGTCCTTCCGGTCGCAGAATAGACAGCTCGTCGGGTGGTTCGTCAGGGCCAGGAGCATCTCCAGGGTGTGGCGGCGCATCTCCTGGAGATCTTCGGTCCTCGTCATCACCGCCATCCCATCTTCTGCTATGGTGGTGCAGGCGGTGGGGTACGCCTTCTGGCCCTCCACCTCGACGATGCAGAGCTTGCACGAGCCGATCGGCGAAAGGTCGGGGTGGTCGCATAAGGCGGGTATGTAAATTCCGGCCTTCCGAGCTGCTTCGAGGACTGTGGCTCCCTTCCGAGTCCTCACCTCTAGTCCGTCAATGGTCAGGGCGATCTCGTCCACTTTCACCACCGCGTGATCTCAGGAGCGGCGTAGTCGTATTTCTAAGTTGCTCTCGATCTTCCCCTGGAAAAGAGCCTTCTACGGGGCGTATTCTAGCTAGATGAGGTCGAAGAAGCCTCCAGGGAATGTTATAAAAATATATAATTACAAAGGGGACGATAGCGTCAGGTTAGCCATCAGTAGGGAAAGCCGAAAAGATTTAAATATCGAGGCATAGGTTGAACTCCAAAACCCATCGCCGAGGGATATCGATGGCGGGCAGACTCCGCTTGGGGTGCAGACGTCGGCATTTCATCTATACGTCTGCCTCGTAGACCCCGGCTCCAGCCGCCAACTCTGACGGCGGAGGACGGGTCGATCCGAAGAGCCGCAGAGCATCAATAAATCGAAAGCGGGATACGATGTCAGATAAAAAGAAGCTGAACCTCAACCGGGTTTCCATGCCCAAGCAGTCTCCCGAGGATAGACGGAGGAACTTCCTCGAGGTGGCGTACGGCTATTCTCAGGAGGAGGCAGCCGAAGAGGCCGACAGATGCCTCCAGTGCAAAAAGCCCAGATGCATCGAAGGCTGCCCCGTGGGTATTGAGATCCCGGCCTTCATCGAGGCCGTAAGGGAAGGTGATATGGAAAGGGCCGTCCGGACCATCAAGGATAAGAACAGCCTCCCCGGCATCTGCGGGAGGGTATGCCCCCAGGAGGTCCAGTGTGAAAAGAGGTGCGTCCTCAGCAAGAAGGGGGCGCCGATCGCCATCGGCCGTCTCGAGAGGTTCGTGGCAGACTGGGAGGGGAGCGACGGCATTTCCAAAGAGGGAGGTCCCGGCCCGAAGGGGGCCGGCAAGGCGGAGCCGACGGGCAAAAAGGTGGCCGTGGTGGGGGCGGGGCCTGCGGGCCTGACAGCCGCCGCCGATCTCGCCAGGAGGGGCCACCAGGTCACCGTCTTTGAGGCGCTCCACGACGCCGGGGGGGTCCTGATATACGGTATCCCGGAGTTTCGCCTCCCAAAAGATATCGTCCGCGGCGAGGTCGATTACGTCAAGAGCCTGGGGGTCAATTTCGAGCTCGACTCTGTGGTCGGAAGGCTCCTTCAGGTAGACGAGCTCCTGGATGGGGAGTTTGACGCCGTCTTCCTCGGGATCGGAGCTGGGGCGCCCCGTTTTCTCAAAGTCCCCGGCGAGAACCTCAACGGGGTCTACTCCGCCAACGAGTATCTGACGAGGGTCAACCTGATGAAGGCCTACAGGTTCCCCGAGTACGACACCCCCATAAGACAGGGGAAGAAGGTGGCGGTCGTCGGCGGCGGAAACGTCGCCATGGACGCCGCCAGGTGCGCCGTGAGGCTCGGCGCCGAGGAGGTCCACGTCGTCTACCGCCGGTCCGAGGCGGAGATGCCGGCGAGGCTCGAAGAGATCGAGAACGCCAAAGAGGAGGGGGTGATCTTCGACTTTCTCGCCAACCCCACCAGGATCCTGGGAGACGACCGGGGCAGGGTCGCCGGGATGGAGGTGGTAGATATGGTCCTGGGGGAGCCGGATGAGAGCGGGAGGCGAAGGCCCGTAGTCGAGGCCGGGTCCGAACATATAATGGACGTGGAGACGGTCATCATAGCCGTCGGCACCATACCAAACCCCCTCATCCCGAAGAACACCCCTGATCTTGAGACGACCAGATGGGGGACGCTCGTCGTCGACGACGCCGGGAGGACGACCCGGGAAGGGGTCTGGGCAGGAGGCGACATCACCACCGGTGGGGCCACGGTCATCAGCGCCATGGGAGCCGGAAAGAAGGCGGCGGAGGATATCGACCGGTGGCTCCGAGAGGACGGCCCTTGGTCGAGATGACCGTACCGCTGCCCCTGGTCGAGGTGACAGCACCCCGACCGGAGGATCTCCGGCGGCTCGCAAGAAAGGCCGGCTTACAGCTGCATCTCGACAGGTCCCTCTTCCAGGGGATGGTGTCGGGATCGAGGAGAGCCGCCTCCAACTCATTTTTGATAAGCTGTCAACCTATTACGTAGATTCGCAGGAGAGAGATCGATGGGATTCAAATCACCAAAAGAGACTACCTGCTCCGTCGACAACATCGGATGTAACAAGATCGGTATAGAATTTGGCCCTCTGTTGACGCTATCCTTTTTGGCTGGCGCTTTCATCGCCTTTGGAGGGCTCCTGGCGGTGATCGTCGGCGGCGGAGTTCCCGATATCCAGGCGGCAAACCCCGGCCTGCAGAAGTTCATCTTCGGGGCCGTCTTCCCGGTGGGGCTGATGCTGGTGGTGGTGGCGGGAGCAGAGCTCTTCACCGGCAACAACGCCAGTTGCATCCCGGCGGTCCTATCCAAGAAGGCACCCTGGTCGGGGCTGGCGAGGAACTGGACGGTATCTTACTTCGGAAACTTCCTCGGCTCCATATTCGTCGTCATCTTCCTCACCTACATGACCGGCCTCTTCGCCTCAGATCCGTGGCTTTCGAGCATCACGGGGATCGCCGAGGCGAAGGTCGCTCAGGATTTCTGGCCCCTCTTCTTCAAGGGTGTCGGATGCAACTGGCTCGTCTGCCTCGCCGTCTGGCTCGCCATCGCCTCCGATGACGTGGTGAGCAAGATCTTTGGGGTCTGGTTTCCGATCATGGCCTTCGTCGCCATAGGCTTTGAGCACAGTATCGCCAACATGTTCTTCATCCCCTCGGGGATCATGTACGGGGCGAGCGTCACCTGGACCGAGTTCTTCGTCGTCAACCTGATCCCCGTCACCCTGGGGAACATCGTCGGTGGAGCGCTCTTCGTCGGCGGGATCTACTGGTACGTATACGGCCGGAAGGATTGACTCAAAAAAAACTGCTGCAGAGGTCCCATCGTCCTCACCAATCACTGGCAGACCTCGGACCAGGAACCTCTTCATCTTTGCCGTCGCATTCTGCCGGTTCAATCGAACCATTTTTTTAAATTAATTTGGCGAGATCTGATTATCCGCTTCAAAGATTGACGCACTCTGCCGCATCACCAAGCTCCTCCTGTATCCTTAATAGCTGGTTGTACTTTGCCGTCCTCTCGCTGCGAGCCGGAGCTCCGGTCTTCAGAAGCTCAACGCCCAGGGCAACCGCCACATCTGCCAACGCAGAATCCTCAGTCTCAGCCGACCTGTGGCTTGCCATGATCTTGAAGCCCGCTCGAAAGGCCATTTTAGCCGTATCAAACGCCTCTGAGACGGACCCTATCTGATTGAGCTTCAGCAGCAGGGCGTTGGTGGCACCCATCTATATCCCCTTTCTCAGCCGCTTGGGATTTGTTACGTAGATGTCATCGCCCACCACGATCGTTTCGGGCAGCATCGCCGTGATCTCTGCAAAGTCATCTTACGCCTCCTCCTCGAAGGGATATTAGAGAAGGATGATCGGATAGTATGCCACCAAATCGGCGTAGTAATCGACCATATCGCCTGGGGAGAGATGGACGCCATCGATCGAATAACTGCCATCCGCATAAAAGCTGGATGCTGCCGAATCAAGCCCGATCTTAATCTATTCCCCGTAGCCTGCAGCGGGCACAATCTAAAAATCAAGTGATTTCGCGTTTTTGAAAATATACCGCTACTTTACTTTAACTCTCTATTTCTAAGGTCTTATCGAACCTGAGCAAGTACAATATTATTCCAGAATAAGTTGTTCAATATAACAATATAATATCATATATTAAATATTGTGGAGATAGCGTCGGCTATAAGTTAATCATAATACTATTTTTATTAAAATAGCTTTAACCAGGATCGTGGAAAGGGGCAAACATGAATAGAGCTTCGAACAACGTTATGCCAGGCTTTCCGAATATTCCAGCTCTCTTCAAGGCGGAGAGCTTCATTTGATCTTCTATTCCTGGAGTATGTAGCTGCTTTTTCCTGTGAGTTTTAAGGCTTGTAGAATAATAATTTTCTATGGCGTTGTTAGTAGCAGGGGCACCATCAACGAAATAAAATGCTGTGAGGTTAGGCCATAGCTTTTCGATTCTCCTCAACCTTTTCCTCACAGCTATCTCGAAAGATTCTATTCTATCGACCAAATTATGGAAATTTTTTAACGCATCATGATAGGGTCTCTGTTCCAAATTTTGGCCTTTTCTTCTGCGTTTGAGTTTAAGGGTATGGACGAAATTTGTAAATTGCCGCTTTGCCCCTCGAAACCATTGATTATATTTTTCCTTGTCACAGACCTTCATAACCTGTTCTTCATCCGCCAAGCGCTTGAGAAATTCAATCTCAAGGTCACGATTGTAGAAAATATTCAGCATTTCATATTTAGTCAATTCCTGTTCGATTGTTGTGTTCTTGGGAAAATCGAGAACTATAAGCTGGTTCAAGTGAAACAAGCAGAGTTGATGGGTCGCTTTGTTGCCGAAAATTTCTTCAATTATACCCTCATATCCCCTGTATAAGTCGGTCACGATGAATATCGGTTTATCTGTGTCTAGATGTTCCTTAAAAAATTTTATTATAGTTTCGCGGTCTTTCGAGTCTGAGAGTTTTTCTGCAATCACTTGGTTCGTTAAAGCGTCAAGAAGGGTTAACCGGTACTTCTGGTTCCTACCAGCCTTAGGATGCTGTTCATCGTAATGGACGACGCGAATATCTGCTGACTCGAATAACTTTGATCTGTCCAAAGCTTGCCTTACCATATTACGTATCGTATCCTTATCGCGGGGGATCAGGAAATTGAGTGTTGATTCGATTCCTTCATATGATACATGATGAAATCTCAATAGCTGGCAGATTTCTGAGAGAATATCGAATAGCTGTCCAGTCAGATCATCCCAAAAGCCGCTGTCCTCGGAGACGTTTTTCCGGCAAGCAGGGCAGAGATATCTACCTACTTTAACCGTTCCGAGGTGCTCTTTGCATCGATGGTTGAAGCCGTTGTGAACCATTTGTGTACTGCAGTCGGGGCAAAGCGGCGGTGAAGCTTTACGAAATACTCCCTTTGCAGTAAACTCATAGTCGTCGGGATACGCACCAAGGATACGGTAGAGAATTTCGCGATACGGAAAATTTATCAAGTTTAAGTGTATCTGGGTCATTGGAGGGTCACACTGGGTAGTTCTCCTCAAAGGTTAATAACTTTTGGGAGAATCTATCCAGCCTCCAACTTCATCACTGGAAAAATAGATTGTGCCCTGCAGCGTACAGGGAGTCTTTTATGGCATCTAGGGCATCCCTAGTCTTTGAGAGTGGTGGTGCATAGCCTCCTTCAAAGCCCACATTGGTGGCCCCTTCGCCATATCTCCTCCGGAGTATCTTGCCCAGAGCATGATAGGTTTCAGCGGCCATCCTCAGCCTCCCCTGGAAGCTCTTCGCACCTACAGGTTCGATCATGAACTCCTGGATAGAGAGATCATTTCCGGCATGTTTGCCCCCATTTAGGACGTTGAAGGATGGAACCGGCAGCTTGGACGTGCTGACGCCCCCAAGGTACCTGTAGAGCGGCATGCCCAAAGAAGAGGCAGCTGCTTTGGCCACCCCAAGGGACACCCCAAGGATGGCATTAGCTCCAAGATTGGATTTGTTCGGCGTGCCGTCCAGCTCTATCATCAGCTTATCGATCTCAGATTGAACCGAAACATCCATTCCGACGATCTTGGGAGCTATCACTTCTCGAATGTTCTCGACAGCCTTCAGGACGCCTTTGCCATCGTACCTGTCTACGCCGTCGCGAAGCTCCAGAGCTTCGTGGATTCCTGTGGATGCTCCGCTGGGAACAGATGCCCTCCCGAAGCCGCAGTGCGTCCAGACATCTACCTCTACCGTCGGATTTCCCCTCGAGTCCAGGATCTCCCTGGCCCGGATCATTTCGATTTCCAAAGACATATTTAATTCAACCTAATTTTTTACGTCTTCAAATCGGTCTTTATGCGGCAGAAAGAGCAGGATGGCTTTACTATCGGGTTGCTCAAAATTCGCCATCCGAAAAGCCAGAGAATAGTAGTGAACGCCGCCCCACATAGCGGCCACCATCACAACGTGGGCGTCTAGATCTCGAAGTCCTGCTATGGCGATTACACCTACCGTCTTCTTGGTAGTGGTCATCAGCCTCCCCGGCAGTTTGAGCACCGCGCTCAGGCGGACAGCATCGCCCAAAAATATAATCAGGCTTAGCATATTTCATCTAATAAGCGTTTCCATCACTTCGAGAAAGGCGAAGTATTAATCACCAATAATCGCGATTTTATCTGTTGGAGGAGCTTTATGGTTGGAATAAATGTAGAAGGATGCATCTTCTGCGATATCGTCGAAGGAAAAGCACCTTGTTACAAGGTCTATGAGGATGAGCTCTCCCTCGCCATCCTCGACATCAACCCCTTTTCAAAAGGTCACTGTCTCGTAATCCCCAAGAGGCACGTGCCATGGTGGCATGAGCTTACCGATGACGAGAATGCCAGCCTCTTTGGGGTGGCGAAGGTGGTGGCCGAGCGGATGATGGAGACCTTAAAACCAGACTTTGTCTGTATGTATGCTCGCGGCAGGAGGATACCTCATACCCACATATTCCTGGTTCCGACCTATGTCGGAGACGTGCTGGACAGATTCTTCAACGCCCTGGAGCTATTCCAGGAGTCCCCTCCCGAGCTTACAGCTCTGCGAGGTGAAGTATCCATGGAAGGGATTGCGGAGCTTCTCAGGAGATCACAGTGAAGATTTTACAGAACCCGCTTACTTCGGCTCTGTAATTCGTTTCAGGATTACGAGCTGACTTTCGATCTCCAATATGGCCCTGAATCTTCCAATAGAGGATCTGCTGTCCCGGCTCCATTCATCGCTATCATCCACCAGGATGAAGGGTGGCACCAGGAAGCGGATAGCATTCTTTCAACGGGGTCTCTTTCCTAAAGTTATTATCTTGCGATCATGACCGAGCACTTTGCGTTTCTGACGACTTCCTCCGAGACCCCGCCCAAGAGGAACCTTTGGACCTTTCCATAGGCCTTACTTCCCATGACGATCAGATCTGCGCCGATCTCATCTGCATATGAAAGGATCTTGGCAGAGGGGTCTCCATGGAGCACTCGAGATTCGACACGCAAATTGTACCCTCTCATATATTCGTCGATGAGCCTCTTCTGGTGATCTTGAAACTCATTTTCGCTCCGGCGGAGATCCTCCCTTCCGATATCTGCCACAGAAGCGACCAGCTTTGGAAGGCTCACAACGCTTATCACATGGATCTCGGCTTCGAAGGCGATCGCTATGGCCGAAGCCCTGGCCATCACCATCTTCGAGTACTCCGAGGTATCGATAGAGACTACGATCTTCTTGATCCCATAATCCTCGACACTTTCCATATCCATATTCTGCACCTCTCAATTTTTATTATGATCTTCAACTATAAGAGAGCGCCTCATACCAAGACACCTCATCAGATTTCATTTTACACTCTTGTCAGGCACAAACCGCTTTGCGATCAAAGTTGGAACGATAGCGCTGAGGATCACTGTGGTTATGGCGATGGAGAACTGAGTTTGATCGAGGAACCCCAGATCACGCCCCAAGGTGGCGGTTATCGTTCCTACAGTAAGCCCCGTGGAGAGGAGCATGGTGGAGAAGATCGGAGCCTCGGGAATCCACTTCTTATTGAAGTAATATGTTCCAATGAACTTGGAGAGCATCTTGACCCCCAATAGTCCCAATATGATCCCGATATTCTGAGCAACGGCTGAGATGGAGATGAGCATCCCGGCCCTCAAAAAGAAGGCTGGGGAGAGGAGCGAAAAGGTGACCGATCGGATCTTGGGGAGTATGTCACTGTAGCTGTGGATACAGTTTGCGAAGACGAGACCCAGGACGAAGGCCCCGAAGACGGCGTGGAGCTTGCCGACGTCGGCGATGAAGGAGACGCCGAGCATGGCGGCGAATATGAACCGAAGTTCCAGCTCCACCGCCCTTTTGCCGTAGCTTTCGACCACGTACTCCAGGATCTTCGGCAACACCAGGATCAGGAAGGCGATTATGAGGAGGAAGGCGATGGTGTAAAAGTTGAAGCTGGGCGATATGAGGGTGATCGCTATTAGTGTTAAGATGTCGTTCACAAAGGTCGCCGCAATTATCATCCGGCTCGCCTTGAGATCCATCAGTTCGTACTCCAGTAGCACGGAATATACCACCGCTACCGACGTGGTCGTCAGGGCGATGCTTGCTGCCAGGACGGCCAAGGTGGACCAATCTGTGAACAAAGACAAGAAGGCCACTTCGCCGATGAGGGGGACCGCGAAGGCCATGCTGCCTATAGTGAAGCTCTGCTTCGCACTATTCCTCAAAAGATACAGATCCACCTCCGCTCCTGCCAGGAAGGTGAGCATCAAGCCACCGAAGGTAGCGAGGAAATCGAGCCAGGCCTCTATCCCCACCCCGAGGACGCTGGCAAGTATTATGCCTGCTCCAGCTTCGAGAATGGAGGAAGAGATCCGCAACCTGATGCTGAGGATGCCGGTTAAGACGACGACCGCTGCTATCAGAGCGGTTGAATATAGATCTACTGCCACCTACTATCACTTCGTATGTATTTCTAGTAGGTGTCATTAGCCTAGCGAGGCGATTTAGGCATCTAAGCCTGGGCGGACGCCATCGCCCTAAAGGCAACCTCAGGTTGCATATGTCGTTTATAAGTCTTTTCCAACAGGAAAAGATTTAAAAATATTCTATGTAACATATTTATATAGTATTCCTATATCCCATGCAGAAATGCTTTAATAGCCCCTCAACTTAGACCTTTTAAGATGGTGATGGAGTCCACCCAAACCGCCTCAAGGCTGATGACTCCTGAATATGGTGGAGGATCATGCCAGATATTCAGGCGGTTATCAGATATCTCGAAGAGAGACAAATACGGATCGGCTCTGGATTAGGTTACTCTTTTGTTAGGGGGCTTCCGCCTAATATTCGCGATACGTATTTTGCCATGAGCTCCCTCAAAACGCTAAAATTGCCATCGCCAGATGAAGATATAGTCCTGTTCCTGTCGGGTTATGACCATTACGATTTGAATTCTGGGTATTTTGCCAAGAAATGTCTCGAACTTACCGGAGCCGGGGTGGAGTACAGAGATGGAAATATATGGTGGCGTTATATGGGGGATGAATCGATCATACCATGTTTTATACCAAAAACCCCCGTCTCCAACTACTTCAGATATGATTTACACGGAGCCTATGGGGAAAACATTTTTTCATCACCTTTGAGCGCTTTATTAAAACGGATAGATCTGGGCGAGACGGCTCCAAACAGCGGATTGGCGAACCTGATTCATACTTTTCTAAAGCGCATCGGAAATCGGGATATTATGACCCTCTTTATGGCTCTAGAGATATTGAATTCAATAAATTCTAAGGGCGGTTCAGCTCGGCTTACTTCTGGAGAGCTCCAGGAGATTAGGGTCTTCTTGAGGAGATGCACCACCAGGAATGGATATACAGCCAGTCCTATTTCGAGTTCGATCACCATTGAAAGGGTCTATGCTGGCCATAAGATCGCAAAATATCTCGGATTATCTGACCCTTCCGGCCTCTCATCTTTTATAAATTCGCTCCAAAACGCAAACGGAGGATTTAGGCGCTCTCCCTTTGGCGGAATATCCACCCTGGAATACTCTCATCTTGCCTTGAACATTCTCTCTGATATCGAGGACAAGAGAGTCAATTGTGGCTGTATCAGAGGGGGTGTCTGAGACTTGTATTTCGAGAAGGTCCTTCATTCGGCAAAGTGCCATAGGCGGCCGGAGAAGAGGATAGAGATGATCTACATCCTTGGAAGGCTGCGGGATGAGAGAGCTTTGGATACTCTGGAAGAATTCTTGGCCGAATCTGATCCCTATCTGGTCCTGGAATCTGTATGCTCCATTGCGGAGATAGGTGGGCCAAAGGCCGTCAGGCTGCTAAAATCTGCAAGGGAGCATCCTTATTTTATGGTGAGGGAGAGGGCTTCTCAGGCACTGGATGCCTTGGACAGTAACTAACATTTTGTTTTTGAATCACCGGCGCTCCGCTTTGGAGCGCGCAGCTGCAATATGAAGGGATTGGCGGGGGCCAAAGGCCCCGAAAGTCTCCAACCCGCAATACTCATCCCGGCTTCAGTTCGAATGCAGAAGATCCGAAGGTTCGATGACCGCTTCAGAGCCGACGCGGCCATATCGAGCAAGACCTATGGGAGACGTTTGCTACGCTCACGACCGGATTTCGATCACATTCTCGCAGCAGCCGTCGCCGGTGCACATCATCGTCCCGTACCTCTGGGTGCATCGAGGGTTAAGATTCTCCACCGCCGATCTCAGGTAGGCTGAGCAGGCGTTCGAGAGCTCCCCGGGATCCCGCCCCGTCGATTCAGCCACCCGGAGGAGGGGGCAAGCGGTAATCTTCATCACCAGCCTCTCCTCCGACGAGCCGGAGACCTCCCACTCGAAGTTCGGGCCGAAGATGACCTTCGATACCACGCAGAAGATCTCATCGATCTCCGATCCGCCCTTAAACAGTCTCGTCTCCATGGTTCCCATGATCCAGCGCCTCGCAACCACTTTTCCGCCGGATAGGATTAGTATTTGTTTGAGATGTTTTCACAAATTATATGAAAATTTAGGAACTGTTCATAACCGCCGAAGGCTGGCGGTATCCCCCGAGTCGGGGAGGGATCATTCTCCTTTGACCGTCGATGTTAACAGAGGCGGGGGATCAGAGGAGATCGGAAGATATCGGAGGAGATCGCAGGCGCGATGAGACTCCTCCCGGATCCTGGCCGATGAACGCCGGATCGCCGAAAGAGATTCATACCATCACATCGATGGATAAGTGGAGATGTCAGGATGGAAGTGATCGTCAAGAGGTCCAAGAGGCGCAAGAAGACCGTCCAGGCGAGGATGGTGGACGGAAACCTGGTAGTGATGGCGCCGGCGGCGATCTGCGACCGGGAGCTGGCCGAGCACGTCTCCAGCCTGCGGGCGAGGATGGAGCGGAGGCTTGGCCCCCGGGACGACTCCCACCTCGAGAAGAGGGCCCGCCACCTCAACGGGAAGTACTTCGGCGGCCTTCTTCGATGGCAGGGGATCTGCTACTCCGACAGGCAGATGAAGAGGTTTGGGAGCTGCACTTTCGAGGACGGGACGATCAGGATCAGCTCCCGGCTGAGGGACGCACCCCAGTGGGTCGAGGACTACGTCGTCGTCCACGAGCTCGCCCACCTCCTCGAGCCGAGCCACAACCGGAGGTTCAAGGAGCTGGTGGGCCGCTATCCTCTGACGGAGAGGGCGATCGGCTTTCTCATAGCCCTCGATATGATGGAGCGGCGAAAGGGGAGCGACGGCCTCACTCCAGGGCTATCATGACGCTCGTCGCCTTCACCACCACCGAGACCTCTTTTCCCTCCGAGAGACCCAGCTCCTGGGCGGACCTCTTCGTGATCACGGAGACGATCTCGTCCCCGCCGGATAGCTCCACCACCACCTCGGCGCTGACGACGCCGTAAGTCACCGACTTCACTCTGCCAGAGAGGACGTTCCTTGCGCTTATCTGCATCTGCTTTCACCTCCTTCAATTATCTGATATCCAACTTTTTAAAGATGCCGATCTCACCGCCCCAGGGGTATCGATCTGACATCGGCATTCTCATCGTTTGATGCCAAGTAGGTCAATGCATCAGATGCTCTGGCATCGCCGATATCGCCAAGAGACCGGGTAGCTCCCGGTCGTACCATCGCATTCTGATCCTGGAGAGCCTTGATGAGGGGATCGATCGCCTCCTCGTATCTGCCCAGTTGACCGAGAGCACGGCCCTCACTAAGCCAGTCTTCCGCCGTTGCCTGACCATAAACAGGGGTCGTTAGCGCCGCCAGTACTACCCCGCAAGGATCCTGAAGGCCAAGAAATAGGAAATACGTGCTGCGATCGTGGCAAGCCTATCTCCTATCCAGATCTATCTGATCGGCCAGCTCCTTTATTCGGTCGATTTTCTGACCAGCCAGATCGCCTTGATTGACCAGCAGATCCTGGTGCTCGTTCATAGAAGGAACGAGGATTTGAAGATCGCGATTTCAATTCCAGGAATGGGTTTAGTCTCCGCATCGACTATCATCGCTGAAATAGGAGATTTCAACGACTTTACAACGGGCGATCAACTGGCCTCTTATTGCGGGATCGAGGTAGAAGATGCGGTATAGCGGACTAGAGGCGATTCTAGGCTGAAAAGATTTTACCTCAGGATAAAGGCCAGGGGTGGAGCCAAAGTTGCTATCGTCGCTCTAGCAAGAGAGATCGTCTGCATACTGCACCATCTGATAATCAACCGGGAGATGTTCAAAGACGAGTCGACTCAGAGAGCTAAGGGATCAAAGATAAAAGGAACGATCTCGGCAGGCAAACTGACCATCGACGACGCGATTGAGATGCTGGCCAAAGCCGGATATGTGGTTCAAAGAAGAGATAGATGGGAAGGAGGATAGCTCCTAGCTGCCTCCTTTCCCGTATATGCTTTCATGGTAAGATCTTCTAGGCGACCGGCTCTACCGGCGGCTGATCGGTGGCTGATCGGTGGAGCAGAGCCCCGTTAATAGAGCCTCTGGGCAGAGGTGCTGGCCTGGTTGCTGGAGGGGCCCCCGAACATAGGGGCACCCCCCCAGCCCATCCACCACCCCGAGGCGGCGGAGACTCCCGATTATCCTCATCCCCTCTTAACTCCGGGGGCCGTCGCCGCCGGAGGCCGGGGATTCCTCCCGAAGGTACCTGTCTTTAAAGTAGGAGTACTCTCTTAGGGCCTTGCGTATCGTCTCCGTCACCCTGGCCCTCGCCTCCTCCCCGACGCAGGACCGTTCGACCATCTCGTGGAGCCCCTCCTCCGGTTCGTAGTTGAAGAACCTCAGGAGCTTCTCGCAGTCGTCCCCTTCCACGACCTTGGATATCCGCCAGCCCCCGTCCTTCACGATGATGTGGACCTCGTTGACGCATCCGAGGAGGTTGTGAAAGTCCCCCAGGGTGTCCTGGTACGCCCCCAGGAGGAAGGTTCCCAGGTAGTAATCCTCGTCGTCTCTGAGGTTATGGAGGGCGAGAAAGTCGCTCTTCTCCCCGGCGAATCTTCTGATCTCGCCGTCGGAGTCGCAGGTGATGTCGGCGATCGTCCCCCGGACCGTCGGCTCCTCTCCGAGCCTGTGAAGCGGCATAGTCGGGAATAACTGCTGAACCCCCCACATGTCGGGGACGGACTGGAATAGGGAGAAGTTTCCGATGTACTTCTTGCTCAAAAGCTTCTTCAAGCTCTCGAACTCCTCGGAGTCGTTCTCGTCGGCGTCGGCGAAGGTGGCGGCCTTCTGGCAGACCCTCCAGAATAACAGGTCCCCCTTGGACCTCTCTTCAAGGCCTATGTTTCCGAGGTTGAAGGCGTCGAAGAGCTCCTCCCGGTAATGGAGGGCGTCGTGGTAGAACTCGGCGTAGTTCTCCAGGTCCATGTTCTCCAGCGCCTGGCGCATATCCTCTATCTGGACCGGGTCGTCGTCATCGGCCAGGACGTCGAGACCGTCCTTGGAGTTCTTCTTTCCTATCACCTTGAAGGCGAGGAAGGAGTGGTAGGCGGCGATCGCTCGGCCGCTCTCGGATACGATGGTGGGACAGGGGACCTGCTCCTCATCGCAGGTCCTCTGCAGGGTATAGACGACGTCGTTGGAGTACTCCTGGAGGGTGTAATTGGCGCTGGCGGAGGTAGGGGTCTGGGACCCGTCGTAATCGACGCTGAGGCCGCCGCCTACGTTGAAGTACTCCACATCGGCCACCTTCCTCACCTTGGAGTAGATCCTGGCCGCCTCGTTCATGGCGATCTTGATCTTTCTGATGTCCGTGATCTGGGAGCCGATGTGGAAGTGGAGCATCTTGAGCTGGTCGATCATCCCGTTCTCCGAGAGGATCCGGATCGACTCCAGTATCTCGGCGGTCGATAGGCCGAACTTGGACAGTTCCCCGCCGGACTCCTCCCACCGGCCGCTCCCCCTCGAGAATAGCTTCGTCCGCAGGCCGAGCCTCGGCGTCGCCGAGAGCTCCTTTGAACACCGGAGAACATCGAAGATCTCCTCGAAGATGTCGATGACTATGATGATGTTGTTCGCCTCTGAGAAGCTGAGGGCGAGATTGAGGTAGTCTTTATCCTTGTAGCCGTTGCAGATGATCAACGCCTCGGGGTCGAGGCCGAGGGAGAGCGCTGCCAGAAGCTCAGCCTTCGTCCCCACCTCCATGCCGACCTTGAGCCTCCTGCCCCCCTCGACGATGTATCCGACGACCTCTCTCCTCTGGTTCACCTTCATAGGGAATACGAGCCTGTAACCCCCTGGATACTCCAGCTCTTCGATGGAGGAGAGGAAGGCGCCGTTTATCTCCTCCAGCCGGTCCTCCAGGATCTGGGGGAACCTGAAGAGGATCGGAAACTGGATGGCCTCGGAACGGTTGATACCCTCGACGATCTCCATCACGTCGACCGAACCTCCCACTTCCTTCCTCGGCGATATGGCGAGGTTCCCGCGGCCGTTTATGGCGAAGTAATCGTTCCCCCAGCCTTCTATCCCGTAGAGGTCGACGGAATCTTCAATCGTCCACATCAATCCTCCTCCTGCAGAAAACCGCCTGACTCATCTGCCCCTTTTTTCCGGCATCTAATTCCTTGTTTCGCCTCTTATAAATCGATCTCGACATCACTTCTTCAACCCCTGTAACCGGAGAGGACGAACAAGACTTCCCTCCCCGGTATTAAACCATAGACCGTCATATCCGGACTTAAGCCTGGCATTGAGGGCTATGCCGATATATAAAACTTCGAGATCGACCTTTTTTATAGGATGGAGTGGGGCCGGTGACAACGTTTAATAATCCCCGGGACGATCCCCCGTTGCGTGATGAAAATGACCGCTAAAGATACCTACCATCTCTCCGGCAGCATCGACGACCTCGCCACCACCATAGGGATGGAGGATCGTAGCGTCCTGCAGCTCGCCCGGGAGATGGCGAGGCTCGGGTTTCAGGCAGGCCAGCTCGGCAGATCTGTGGAGGCCTGGGAGAGGATGATATCCGAGGACGAGATCACCGTCTTCCTGGGGCTTGCGGGAGCCATGGTCCCGGCCGGTCTGCGAAAGCTCATATCCTTCATGATCTCCGAAAGGATGGTCGACTGCGTCGTCAGCACCGGAGCCAACATCTTCCACGACCTCTGCGAAGGCCTCGGCGTCGTCCACTACCGAGGAGACCCTGGCGCTGACGACGGAAGCCTGAGGGAGGAGGGGATAGATCGGATATTCGACGTCTACGTATCCGAAGCCGGCCTCCTAAAGGGGGACCGATACATCGCCGACTTCACCAAAGGCCTCGATCCGGGCCGTCCGTATTCTTCGAGGGAGGTTATGGAGATGCTCGGGGCGGATATGCCGGAGGATACGATCCTGGGGAGCGCGGCCCGGGCCGGGGTTCCCATCTACGTCCCCGCCCTCTCCGACAGCTCCATCGGGATAGGGATGGTCCTCGCCTGGAGGGAGGGGCACCGGGCCGTCGTCGACCAGATCAAGGACGTAGACGAGATCAGCCAGATCACCGAGAAGTCGAGCCAGACCGGGGTCGTCTTCGTCGGCGGAGGCGTCCCCAAGAACTTCATCCAGCAGACTAAAGTGGTGGCAGAACTCTCCGGCAGGTACCGGGGCGGCCACAACTACGCCATCCAGTATACCATCGATCCCCCCCACTTCGGGGGCCTCTCCGGCTGCACCTTCAGCGAGGGGGTCTCCTGGGGGAAGATATCGAAGGAGGCGAGGATGATCCAGGTCTTCGTCGACGCGACGATCGCCCTCCCCATAGTCGTCCACGCCCTGGACGAGAGCGGGACGAGGCGGAGGTCTCCGCCGCGGTACGGCTGGGAGGACGGCGAACTCACCCTCAGTTACGGGGACGGCCAATAGTACCAGGAGAGAGGACAAAAAGGGGGATATAAAGGTAGATGGGGGAGGGCTCTCATCTCAGGAGGCCGTCGCGCTCGCGAGCTCCAGGCTCTCGGCCCGGTCGCCGTTACCCTCCACCAGGACGACTTGTTTGCCGTCGTTCCAGATGTAGATGTACTTCAGCCCCTGTCCGACCGACGACCTGATCTCCGTCACTTCCCGGCCGTTGACGACGGCGGTGCTGAACCGGTCGACCCCCACGAAGGGCGGGTTTTCGAATTTACGCTGGCCGACGTAGTTGCTCACCGCCGCCTCAGCCTTTGCCTCGTCTTCGCAGTCCATAACCGTTATCTTCGAGTCGTAGCCGATGCCCATCTCCGCCCAATGGTATATGCCGATGGTGGCCCGGACGGTCCCGATATCCTCATCTCCCCTGAAATGGGCGATCTCGTCCTCGATATTTATCCCCAGGGTATCCTCGTCGATGACGGCGATGAGGGTGAACCCCTCGGGGAGGTTTTCGGTCGGCACCTTCGCCCCCTCGCCTCCGGCCCCATCCGAGCTGATGCAGCCGGCGGTGAGGACCGTTGAGGCGATGATCAGCATGCAAACCGCGTACTTCAGGCTCATGAGGTCTAGAAGACCGGCTGCTGACTGATAAAGGCTTTGCTGGATATCGGGTCGGATCGATCTCAGGGTTTTTCTGGGAACACCTCGAAAAGTATTTATCATAAGTCGGGAGGGATACAGGCTTGAGGTGGACCAGAATGTCCAAAAAAGTCTTCTATTCTTCTTTCTATTCGTCGCCTGCATGGCAGCGAGCGGAGAGGAGTGTGCCGAGCCGATGACAGATGCATGGATTATCGATAAGCCCATCGACGTTTCAGGGGCTCTCGGCCTATCAGATCTCGGTGAGATGCTCCTATACGAGAACAGCGAGCACGGCTTCTCCGTCGCCTATCCTTCATCCTGGAGGGCAGAAGAGCCGGATCCAAACGACCTCGGCGTCGTGGTGGGATTTCTCGCGCCGGATGAAGATATAGATGACCCAAAAAACTATCTCACCGTCCAGTTCGAGGTACTGCCCGCCGGGCTCACCCTGGAGGGGTACACCGAAGCGATCTTGGCTAACCTTAGGGGCTCCTACCCCGACTTTCAGCTCCTCGCCGAAGCCGACATGAAGATCTCCGAAAGGCCGGGCCACGTCATCGCCTACGGCGTGACCGTCGAAGGGACGGCTTACCAGGTCCTCCTGGCCTATACCATCAAGGGTGACAAGGCGTACATCATCACATACTACGCCCTGTCCGAGAGTTACGCCCAGTTTGAGGACGACGCGAAGAGGATGATCAACTCCTTCGTCCTGAGCTGAGGCGCTTTGGCAAAATTTTTTGCAGAATATCTCAACGGAGGGTGGTGCGCCTTGATTCGGTTGATATATCACTTATAGTTCTTAGAGAGCTGCATAATAGCGTTTTTGGATCCGAGATAGATTAAAGGTGGCTCTTCGCTATTCTGTGTGGGTAACTTCAGGATAGCGATTATCGATCTCAATGATACAAATGCCTGCCATGAATCCTGCCGATAGCTAGGCAGGCAGCGATACATCAATTGAGGGTTCTGATTTCAGGCGATCATGAAGTCGTGAAGAACGGACTAATGGATCTGGATCTGCGGCCCCTAAGGTTTACCCACAGTAAACAGCGAGGAGCCTTAAAGGTATCATCGCCGGTCTAAAACTGTCCAATTATGGCGGGATAAAAACTGTCCACCTACAGATAAGCCTTCTGCTTGACCTGACCACTTCTCTCAATTATAGAGAATGGCTCGTGGGGATCAGTCCCTGCCGTTTTCGTTCCTTCAGCCTGTAGCTATCCCCCTTGATGCTGACCGTAGTACAATGGTGAAGGATCCTATCGAGGATAGCCGCCGCGATCCCATGATCCCTGAATATGTAACCCCATTCGCCGTACGACTTATTCGAGGTGAATATCGTCGAAGCTCGCTCGTACCTTCTTGATATGAGCTGAAAGAAGCAATTGAAACCATTATCATCGAAGGGTAGATACCCCATCTCATCGACGATAAGAAGCTGGAACTTGGCAAGTCCCCGGATCTTCTCTTCGATCTCTTCTCGGATGTCGGAGGAACTTGAGACTGTATGTACCTACGCACCGTCACCCGGCTATGACATGCCTTTCTGGCGATCTCACTTATGCTCAATCCCTGGTTGAATAAATCTCGCAACATGAGGAACTCCTCCATGTCCAGAATCGGCACAACCCCTGAGTTTCAACTCAGGGATTAGCAGGTGGACAGTTTTAATCCGCCATAATTGGACAGTTTTAGACCGCCAGTGACAATAATATCTGGAATGGACCTGCGGTACCTGCTACTATCACTCAAAATCTCATTCGAATATCTCTCTCATAGTCGCTCTTCAGAGCAGCAAGAGTCTGTTGAATAAAAGACCCCATAGGCTATCAATGTCTGAAATTAATTTGGGCTGTAGTGGCGTGGCATGGGGGAAGCACGCCACTGGCCCGCTCTAACGACCCTTTAACAGCTTTTTAAGGATTCAGGATGCTCAATTGTCCTATAGATATAGGCCTCATAAAAGTCAGCGGATAGTAGATGACCAGAGCATTGTTAGTCTTATTGGTCTCTCTAACCCCCCATTCGTAATAGCCTGCATCCGGGTCCAAGTTATAGTCCACCATTGCATGAATCTCGTATCTACTTCCCGAATTCATCTCTGACCCCAAGGGAGTGGGAGCCATTAAAAGCATTCCCTGATAAGTCCTTTCAGCGCCCGCAGCCAGGCCGCCTACGGACACCCCCCCTCGCTCGTGAGTCGTCTCCCCTGTAACAAAGAAGTCGAATCCATAGACATTCCCATCCGTCGCCCAGCCCTCAGCACCAACGTTGAAATCTTCCGTGACAGCTGAAGTCCCAATATTCTTAATCTTTATCTCAAGAGGCATGAGAACCGCACCTAATCCTTTTAGCGGTGGTCCCATGACTTGTGCGGATTCAACCGTCAGATCTGGGCCTCTAACTATCGGTACCATTTGTATCGGGTCTCTCAGCAACAAAGCCTTAGATCCGTCAATACCGATGTCGGCCGGTGAGGCAAATGCCAATATAGGAATCACTAGAGCGCTCACCCCGAGAAAGATCAATACATTCATACTCTTCACGAAAAACACCACCAAACCCAATTGAAGATCCATGACAAGGGATCTCTAATAGATAATAGGTCATTATATCATAAAATCTTTTCGTATATCTATTCAGCCTCATTTCCAAATTACTCGATTCAGGTGTGAAAAATATTGGTAATATTTGCTTGTTGCGAGCAAAAAGCAGCTGAGACGTGAGGTTAACTCGATTGAGGTAAACTAACGAGGGCTTCTAAGCAGTTGCTAGACGACCCCTCTCACAATATATTCATCTGCGGATTGGCGTTAACAACCCTCGCCTTTACGAACTTTCTGTTGCTGAATGGCTCAGGAATAATCTACCTCCATCGCATTCGATCAAGGCTCAGGAGAGGATCGCATTCGGTCAAGGGCATAACCTTCATTTCGATATCGATCTCGTCTTGCATTAAGATGAGACCCAGACCCATCGCAGCGTCATGGATACCAAGCACAATATCCCAAACAATTGGATGAAACCCTGGACGCGATGATCGTAGATATTCGGGTACGCAGCCTGAACTCCTCACTCGATGGTGACTTAGATATCGCGGGTAGGAGATTTATCGCAGACTTGAACCCATGAGTTGTAGAGCTGTAGGCTTGGCGCATAATTTAGAGAAGTTTAAAACGTCTCTTGCTATTGGTATTGCAGGATTGCATAGTTTCAATCCACACTATCCAGGGCGATCTAATCATTATGAATTCGGTCCAATACATTTATTACAAAATAAGACTACAACCATCTTAATCGGTGATATTCATGGAACAGGAACTGATGAGAATCGGAGTGTCTCTACCGGAATCGCTCTTGACCAGGTTCGACGGGATCATCGAAGAGAGGGGTTACTCCTCTCGTTCTGAGGGGATCAGGGACGCAATCAGAAACTACATAATCAACTATGAGTGGATGAGCGATGTCAAAGGTGACCGGCTCGGTATTATCACGATGGTCTACTCCCATAACCAGCGAGGGCTTTCAGACGCTTTGACGAACATCCAGCACGAATTCTCAGATATGATCCAGTCTACCCTCCACGTCCACCTGGATCACGAGAACTGCCTTGAGATCATTACCATTAGGGGCGAGGGCCAGGATGTGAAAACAGCCGCGGATAAGATGATGGCGCTGAAAGGTGTCAAGCACGTCAAGTTAACGACCACATCTCTCGGAGCCGAACTCTGACGATCCCTGCGCTGACGATCGCTGCGCAGGATACCTTTAGAGAAAAGAGGCTTCGAGATTAGCACGGCACTGCACCCCCAATTGGTTTATATTCTTTGATACGGATAAGTCAACTGCCCCCTAAACGACCAATCGTGGTCAGTCAAACCAGATCTCTTCGCAGGGGGGTGTTCTTTCTTTTCCTCCCCAAGCGATCCAAGCTTATCAGGGACCAATGCCCTCTGCAAAAGTTAAAATGGGCAAAGTAGAGTGTCATTTGCTTATCAAGCTCAGAGATCTTCTTTGAGAAGCCGATGGTCTTCCTCGATATGCGGTTTTTGTCCTGTCTCAACGTCAGGTTCTGTCTCTCGACCTGGCTTGTTGAAATGTCTTTTGGATCGATATCCTTCCCGAATATCACCTTATTTTTGACTTTCCTGATAGCTGCTCTTGCTTTGAACTTGATAACCTGAGCGTACCTCAGATCAGCATTTTGCACCAACTTTGGCTTTCTTGGCCGTCCTCTCCTTCCCGTCTTTGGAAAGGCGACCAGCTTTCCATATGATTTCAGCAACGCCCTGGTGTAGAACTTCAAACCATCAGAAACAAAGAGCGGCATCGATCCGATGCGCTTCTTAGTGGTCTTTACCACTTTATCAGCCATGTACTGCTTACGTTCCCCTACCGCATGAGCGACCACAAGACGGGATTCTGATGCAAAGCCTACCCAGACCCAGGGCCCATCTTCTTCATATGCTTCCATTCGAGGTACTTGTTTTTTTTAGCAAAGGTCCAAAGCTCGTCAAGCTCGACCTTTGAGACGACGATCTCCTTCATGAGAGCTTTGTTTACCTCTTCGCTCTCTTCTGCAGCCCTTGAAAGCCAACGCCTCACTGTATCCAGCTTAAATCTTCAAAGAGATGAGGATCTGATCTTCTTCTCTCCTCAGATCATAAAAGACCGTGTTATTCCTCCCGCAAAACACCCGACCACAGTGGCGGCAGATGTACTTTTGGACCTTCCCACTTTGGTAATATATCTACCGTTAGCGATAAAGTTTCCTTCGCCGGTTACACCATGCAAAGTACAATCTTCGTTAGGGGATGGCAGATCTATGAACTTTGGCTTTGGACCCCTCCTTGCCATCTTGCTATCCCTCGATATCAATAGCAAGTTACAAGTATAAAAATCAACCTATTGAGAGGTCACTACCCATCTTCTCCTCTTGGACCTCCCTGAGAGTCCTACCCCGATTATCTTTCCAGTCGATACGGCCATTGGCCGATCTGCCCTGGACTACCCCTGCAGCAGTCGAAGGCGAGTTGAATAGGTATTCCTGCGAGAACTCAAGATTATCTCCGCTAGGTATCAAAACCCCCTGCGATCGAAGGTCTCTCCTCAGGTCAGAGAGATAACGATGAATAGATGCGACTTCCGAAGAAACGGCTTTCGATCCCTGGAGGACCAGAAAACCCTCTGGGATCTCATAACCTTTTGCAGAGATTCCTTTCGCCTCGATCGAGAATATACGCCTTGATCTCACCTTTGTCCCGAGAGCCTTTTCAAAGACTGTCAGGCCCAGAAGGGGGAATATGCTCAACATGTCCGCCAGGAAACTTTCAGCGTCAGCAGCGTCGGCTTCGGATAGGGCGGGCATTTGGGGCGAGTTCATATTTTCCAGAGCAGACCTTTTAGCTTGTCTGGCCATGTCCAGCAACCTCGCCTCTAAATGCTGGACGTGGGCCTTGTTCAGGCTGCCATCGGTGGCGACGAAGAAGACCGCCCAAGTCCAAAACTCCCTGTTGGCATAGTGTTGCTCCAGCCTTGGACCGACGGCATCCCCCTCTCCCACGTATATCTTGGGCAGCTCCCCCTCTTCTGGTGGTCCTACCAGGACGTAAACTCCTGGCTGGGTGAATTCCTTCCTGCCCCTTACGGTAGGCAGAAGAGGTCTTGGACAGACCAGACCGACTCCCGTCCAGTTAGATTTTGATACTATCCGCAACCCAGCGGGGTTTCCATCAGGGCAAAATACTTTGATGGAAAAGGGTCGGTCCGTAGGGGTCTGCTCAAAATTAGTGAAATTTCCGCTCATTTTCCAGACCTCATTAAAGCTTGCTGATTTTCTACCCTCGATCGTCCCAAGTCAACAGATGGTCCATCGACATTCGATATATACCTATTTCCAATTGTCAATATCCCTGTTACGTTCTGGCCACTGATTGTAGCCGATATCAGGATCTTTTGACCAGAGAACTCTATCGACTGGAAAAACCCACAAAATATATCTCATAGCCCGGCTAGGATTCGAACCTAGGTGACGAGGTCCAGAGCCTCGTATGATTGACCGCTACATCACCGGGCTTCAGCAGGCGAGATTTCGCTTTTCATGTATTAATCTGTCGATCAGGCCGCCACCCCCGGCCCTCATTTGTAGTCGAGAAGGACGATCACCGGCTCCTCCCCCTCGCCGCCCTTCGGCAGCCTCTCCTTCGAGATCTCCAGGGTCCGTCCCGGCCTCTCGACCTTCCGCCCCGAGAGGAACCTGTCGGGGGGATCGACCTGGAAGGTGAGGGCCGGGGTCAAAAAATGCATCGGTATGACGACCTTCGGCTTAATCTGGCCGACGACCTTCTTGGCGCCCTCGGCGTCGAGGGTGTAGACCCCGCCGACGGGGATCATCAGAACGTCCACCTCGCCGAGGGCGGCGGCCTCTCTCTCGCTGAGGGGATGGCCCAGGTCGCCGAGGTGGCAGATGCGGATATCGTCCACCTCGAAGGAGAAGATGATGTTCTTGCCCCGCAGCTTCCCTCCCTTCTCATCGTGATATGTGGCAACGCCCTCAAACTCGATCCCAGCGGCGGCCTTCTTTCCGGGACCCCGGACCACCGCCGGACGGCCCCCGACGGCCTCGACGTGGTTGTGGTCGTGGTGGTCGTGGCTGACTGTTACGACGTCCGCCCTCGCCTTTGGGAGGGGGTAGCCGACGGCCTCGTCGAAGGGGTCTGTTACAACTACCCTCCCCGAGCCGTCCTCTATCTTGAAGCAGGAGTGTCCGAGCCATGTTATCTTCAAAACGATCACCCTCTCCAATTATTGACCTCAAAGGATAACAATCATTCGGGCGGCGCGGTCGTTCGGGCGGAGGGTCAGTCGACCCGGGCGTCGATGACGGCGTGGAGCATCCCCGGCGAGTACTTCTTCACCCGGTCGACCCTCTCGATCTGCGCCGACCTTCCCGCCCGCTCCGCCGCCTCGGCCAGATCCTCTTCTAGCTTTCGTGGGTATAGCTTCTCGGGGACGGTCTGGTGGTAGTGGAGGACCCCACCGGTCCGAAGGGCGGCGATCCCGGCGTCTAGGTAGCGGTCCGTCGTCCCGACGTACCCCATCACGACCCGGTCGGCTACGCCTTCGGGGGTCAAAGCGGCGCAGTCGCCGTGAAGGGGGACGACGATCCCATCGACGCCGTTGAGCTGGAGGTTCTCGACGAGGTAACCGTAGGCGACCGGGTTGATCTCGATGGCGAAGATCCTCTTAGGCCGGGAGTGGACCGCCATGGGGAGGGTGAAGTAGCCTATCCCGGCGAACATATCGACTACGGTTTCGCCGGATCCGAGGCGGCCCATCCTCATCCTCTCCCGCATGTTCCCCGGCGAGAACATCACCCTCATGGGGTCGAGCTTGAAGACTACCCCGTCCTCCCGGTGGACAGTCTCGGTCCGCAGGTCACCTGCGATCAGCTCCCTCTCGGGCTCCCGGAAGGGGCCGGCGACGCCTCTGTCCAGGAGGACCGATCGGCACCGGGGGTAGATCTCGAGGAGGGCGTCTCCGATCCGCCCTTTCAGGTGATCGATCCGGGGGTCGATCTTGACGGCGATGACATTCCCCAGTATCGACCACCCCTGGGGGAGGAGTCTCCTCTCTTCGGCGGAGATCTCGTCGCCGAAGAGAGCCGCCAGGTCTGGAGAGGTCTCGTAGAACTCGGGATCTTCCTGGAGGACGACCTCTCTTCCTGGTAGGGGCGAGGTTACCGGTATCTCTACCCAGCCGCCCTTCGATACGGTCTTACGCCTCCGGTCCAGGAGCCCCAGCTCGAGGGCCAGCTGTAGCGTTCCCTGGGCCTGCCGCCTCGGGACCGGAACCGCCAGATGCTCTCTTGACATTGTAGATCTGATCGAACTCCAGGGGGTCAGTGGTGATGTTGGACCAGAGGATGATGGTGTTGTTGGTCCTGCTGACCCGATAGTCTTTGTCGTAGACGAGGATGGAAGACTCGTGCTCTTCGGGTATCCCCAGGTTGAAGGTGACGGGGACGAGGACGTACTCGTCGGTGAGGGCCACCGAGATGCTGGCGTTGTTGCTGGAGACGAGGCGGATGATGGTGTTGTTGGTATAGTATATGGTGACGATCCCGCCGGTGGCGCTGATGCTCTTGTCCACGTCCGCAGGGAGGACGAGCTCGACCTTGCTATCCAGCCCCTGGCGGTTTGTTATGTCCAGGTTCATGTACGTGCTTTCGGAGGCGGTGGTGAGGTAGGCGGAGAAGCTGACAAAATCCGATGGCTTCACCGGGACCGGTGGAGGCTCCGGGGTGCCGGGCGACCATAAATAGACGCCCGATACGATGAGGAGGAGGGCGATCCCGGCGAGGAGGAGGGCCTTTTTATCTCTCCACCAGCCGCCCCGCCCTTCATCCGGCTTCCTCGATGGCGCAGAGGGCTTCGAAGGCGGCAGCGCCACCATCTCGCCCTGAGGCTTTCTATCAGGCCCGCTGGCCTGCGCCCCCGGATCCACCGCTCCCAGATCGGCGGCCCTCCCCTCAGACTTAGCCTCCGACTCTTCCATCTCGACGAAGATATCATCCCCGGGGGGGGGGAGCTCTCCTTCCTCTCCAGCCCCCTTCTTCTCCCCCATCTCATCGGCCGGACCTCCGGCGGGGATCCCGGATTCGTAGGCATCGACGCCCTTTTCATCCCCGACCACTAGGGGGAGATCCTCCTGGCAAGCCTGCGAGGCGTCGACTTTAGCCCCGGGGGTGACGCCGGATTCTTCCTCGCCTCTTTTGGCGCCAAAAGCCTCCAGCTCCTGGGCCGTCTCTCCACCACCAGCGACCCCTGGAGGCTTCTGGGGGGGCGGTGCGGCTTCTTCCGGCCGATCCTCCCCCAACTCCGACGACGGCTCAGAGAGCTCCCCAGATCCGTCCTGAAGATCCGGTTCCATCTCCTCTTCTTCGTCCCCGATCGCCTCGGGCCGCGGACCGGCCGAGGGTTTCTCCCTCCTCGGCAGCACCACCTCGCCCTTCTCCAGGTCCAAAATGAGGTCGGTATACGTCCCCGTCTCGTCGGCGAAGCTTTTGGCCTTCGGTATCAGGTAGGATATCCCGGAGATCTTCACCTCCTCGAAGAACCCGGTGGACCTCATCAGCCGATCCTTGTAGGCGTAGATGGCGCCGCTCTCCATCCTCGACTCGATCTCGCTCAAGCTCGGGAAGCGGTCCTCCTCCGCCGCGACCTCTCTTGTAGCCGTGGCGTAAGCCTCGAAGAATACCCGGCTCATCCTGTTGAGGCGGTTGGTATACCGCCGATCGAAGAGGAAGGAGAAGCTTTCGCCGCTCACCACCCCCCTCTCCGCCGCGACCTCGCGCCAGACCGAGTAGGAAACGTCCATTGGAGGTAGAAACGCATCCGCCATGATAAGTATTTTTGTGTCCTACCCGACCATCGATATATATGAAATGGGATGGTGGAGGTCTCACGTAGCCCTTACATGAAAGCTACCTTTAAATTGCTCCGGCCCCAAACCTCGGGTCTGATGAAGACGCTTCTTTTGGCGCCGGCCCTCCTGGTCGTGCTGGTGGTGGGGATCCACATAGAGCAGGAGCTGGACCGGTACCATGTGGGTGTGGGAGAAGACGTGTTCGTGAAGATCCGCCTCGGCAATACCGGCGAGTCGGCCCTGGACGTAAGCGTAGTTCCGGGGGCGCCCGATGGGCTCATCGTCCTCGATACCGGCGTCAGGACAGCGAAGATGCCCCCAGGATCTTCGGTGGTTATCGATTATCCTGTCAGGGGCGAGATCCCAGGCCAGTACGCCATATCATCTCAGGTGATCTACACTGACGAAGAGGGGCGGTCCCGCCATTTCAGATGCGGCGATAGAAACGGCTGGCCTCTGATCGTCAGCTAGATGGATCTCGTGGAACGAGGTCTGACCTGGTGAATATAGACTCAAGGCGGTATCCGGCACCACTGAGCCGCTCGCTTCCGCCCTCCTCCCGGTCGAGGATGGCGATAGTCTGGATCGGGTCGTAACCCTCTCCCTTCAGCCTCTCGATCGACTTTATGAGGGACGAGCCGGTGGTGACGACGTCGTCGACGACCGCCACCTTCGACCCCTGGGGGAGGGTGGGCCCTTCCACGAACTTCCCGGTCCCATGGTCCTTCGCCTCCTTTCTTATTATCAGCGCCGAGAGGTCCCTCCCTCCCAGGTGGCCTACGACGGATACGGCCGCAACTATAGGATCTGCCCCCAGGGTCATCCCGGCGACGGCGACCGCCTCGGGGTCTATCATCTCGAGGATAAGCTTCCCCGTCAGGTAAGCCCCCTCCGGATGGAGGACGACCTTTCGGGCGTCGACGTAGTAATCGCTCACCTTCCCCGAGGAGAGGGTGATCTTCCCCAACCGGAGCCCCTCCGTCCTCAAAAGCTCCAAAAGCTTCTCTCTCTCGTCCATGAGTCGGCCCATTGCAGCCTGGAGATATAACCGTTTTCAGCGTCCTCTTCCGGTCATCCTCGACTGGACAGCCCTCACCCTCTGCAGCCTCCCCAGGTCGGTCCCGTCCAGGAGGTAGACCCTCCCCTCGTCGAGGCGGACGATCCTGGGGAGGGCCCCCCTCTCTTCCCGGGAGGGGGAGTCCAGAGGGTAACCGCCGCAGAGGGGGTTATAGGCGGGTACTATCGTCACATCGGGGCCAGTTATCTCTCGTCCGTACTCCTCCGAGAGCCCCTCCGACGAGAGGGGCGCCCTCAACCACGCCCTCTCGGGGGGGCCGGAGCCGATCCGGTCGGCGAGCCTCACCGCAGGATGGAGGTGGGAGGCCACCAGGACCTCCGCCTCGAAGACCTTAGGGTCCGGCCAGGTGTGGCCGTGGAAGTATCCGGCGCCGTCGATGACGGTCCCTGTTGCGGGGTGGATCTCGACCTCCTGGGGCGCCAGGTCGGAGAGGCCGACGTCGTGGTTTCCGGCTACGACCTCAACTTTGACGGCGCCGGAGAGGCACTTGAGAAACCTCGGGACCTCGCTCTTCTCCTGAAAAGATGTCCAGGGAAGGTTGTGCTTGACGTCTCCCAGGAGGAGGAGCCGGTCTGGGGAGGCCTCTTCGACCCGGGCGGCGAGCCCCTCCAGCATCTTGCCTGTCTGGCTGGGGACGCTGGCGCCGCCGAGCCAGAGGTGGTGTTCGATCCCTATGTGGAGGTCGGCTGCCACCAGGACCCTCTCGCCCCCCTCCACCAGGAGGAGGGGCTCGTTGGGGATCGGCCTTGCCATCGTCATATCAGGGGGTTACGGATCGAGAGATTATAGAATCGTCTCCGCCAGGGCCCTCTCCAGCTCTCCGATCAGCTCGGGGACGTCCCTGACCACCCTCCGGCAGGAGAGCTCGATCATCAGGTTGACGATGGACTCGGGGGCCTCACCAGCCTTCCTGATGTCGGTCCTGATCCCGATAGCCCTCCTGCCGAAGAGGGCGTAGTGGCACCCCACCTCCCAGGCGGTCCCGTCGTCGACCTGGGCTCCGTCGAGGATCGCCACCATCAGGGGCGACCTCTCCAGGGCTGAAAGGTTCGCGTCGAAGATCTCCTCGATCGTCCCGGAGGCGGTCTCGAAGGGCCAGAGGACCTCAACCCTCTCCCCCAGGGCCGCCTCGATCTCCCTCTTCAGGGACCGTCCCCCTTCTATCTCGGACCTGGAGAAGATGGGGCCAGCGAGGTAGACGGATATCTTTTCGCCCATCTTCTCCACCCATCTCAAATCTTACCCCAGAACCCGTCGGATCTAGGCGGCGGAGACGGCGATGAGCCTCTCCCTCACGAAATCCGCGTCGAGGCTCGAGAGGAACCAGCCCGCCTTCGGCCCCTGCTTCTGCCCCAGGAAAGCGACGTAGATCGCCTCGAAGAGCTTCTTACCCTCCATCCCCATCTCCTCGGCGACGGCGTATACCTCGTTGTGGATCTCCTCGCCGCCCTTCCCCCCCAGCCTCCCCGCCAGGAGTCCGAGGGCTGCCTTCGATTCCGGATCCAGGTTCTTGGCCTTCGCTGGAAGGGTCTCCTGGAGGACGAATTTGACGAAGGGGGGGGCGTACCGGTCGAGCCAGGCCCTGACGTTGGCGGCCCGGGAGAGGATCCGTTCCCGGTCGGTGGTGTCGTAGCCGCTCCTCTTCAGGACGACGAAGAGCTGGTCGATGTCGCCTCCGGCGATCTGGACCGCCGTCACCATGTGGCGGTAGGGGATCGGTGCCGCCTCCTCTCCCCCGATCCGGGATAGCTCCAGGGCCCTCTCGTCCCCCGCCCGCCGGTCGTAATCCTCTATGAGGGAGAGGAGGGAAAGGCCCGGATCGAACTCGATATGCTTCTCCGGCTTCGTCCTGATGATGAGGTAGCGGAGGACCTCCGGTGGGACGACCTCCAGCATATCCCTTATCGTCACCACGATCCCGGTGGAGGAGTGCATCGCCCCCTTCCCCTTCAGATGGATCCATTCGTAGACGACCGGGTATGGGGCGGGGCGGCGGTAGACCTCCTCGGAGATCCTCTTTCCCGTATCGTAAGAGCCCCCAGCGGTGGCGTGGTCTTTTCCGAAGGGCTCCACGCTGACGTCGAGGATAGACCACCGGGCGGGCCAGTCGACCCTCCAGGCGAGCTTGCCCCCGCCCCTGAAGGAGGCGGTACCCTCATGGCCGCACCGGCAGAGGTAATCGGCCGTCTCGCCAGCGAGGTCGAAGGCGACGATCCGGGTGGTGTTCAGCCGGCCGCAATCCGCACATATCGCGTCCAGGGGAGACCAGTCGGTGGGAAGTTCCCTTCCCGAGACCTCCTTTAGGATCCGGGCGATATCTTCTCTCTTCTCGAGGGCGGTCTTGATCCCCTCGACGTAGAGACCGTCCTTGTACATCCTGTCCGCCCTGTATATCTGGGGGCGGATCCCGAGCCTCTCCAGAGATTCGAAGAAGGGGAGGAGGAAGTGGTCTGCGTAGCTGGCGCAGCAGCCTTCGGGGCAGGGGATCTCCGATAAGGGCCTGCCCACATGCTCTTCGAAGCTCTTGGGGAGGAAGGGGTAGAGCCGCCGGAGGGGGTCGTAGCTGTCGGCGATGTATATCAGCCGGGCGCCGACCCCCCGGTCCAGGAGGGCCCGGTAGACGGCGTCGGCGGTCATCACCTCCCGCATATTGCCGAGATGGATCTGGCCGGAGGGGGTGATCCCCGTCGCCACCGTCTGAGGGCCCAGATCTACGAGCTTATCCGCCGCCACGTCGGCCCAGTGAATCGTCATGGCCTCTCCATCGATCGAGATGGTGATATTAACTTTCCGCCCCCCCGTTGCCACCTTCGGGCCGGAGGGCGGGGGCGGCGGCTTAAGAGCTTCCTCCTGGGGGTTGATCTGCGGCTAGAGAAAGGGGAGCTAGAGAAAGGGGGATATGGTACGGCCGAGGGCAGATCCCGGCGGGGACGGAAAGAGAGATATCGGATCGCGTTGAAAGCCCGGCCCATGGGAAGGCCTTCCCTCGACGAGTACTTCATGGAGATAGCCTCGGTGGTGGCCACCAGGTCCACTTGTCTGCGCCATCACGTCGGCGCCGTCCTGGTGAGGGATAAGAGGATCCTCTCCACCGGCTACAACGGCGCGCCGACGGGCCTCTCCCACTGTCTGGAGGCCGGGTGCCGCCGCGAGAACGTGGAGAGCGGATACCGCCACGAGCTCTGCCGCGCCGTCCACGCCGAGCAGAACGCCATCATCCAGGCGGCGATCCACGGCGTCAGCACCAGCGGCGCCACCCTCTACTGCACCCACCAGCCCTGCATCCTCTGCGCCAAGATCATCATCAACTCCATGATAAAACGGGTCGTCTACGGCAACCCCTACCCCGACGACGAGGCGCTCCGTTTCCTGGAGGCGGCGGGGGTGGAGGTGGCGATGATGCCTTCTCTTCCCCTCTCCGGAGAGGTCTGACCCCCCGGGTCGAAGGCCACGAAAAGATTTTACGGTCCCGGATCCAAGATCCAGTCCTATGTTCGGGACGAAGGATCATCTGAGGGCGGAAGGGGGCGATCTGACCATCGACGGGGTCGACGTGGTGGACCTGGCCGATGTCTTCGGGACCCCCCTCTACGTTACGAGCGAGAGGCGGCTCAGGGAGAACGCCAGGGCTTACCGAAAGGCCTTCCCTGAGGCTGAGATCTATTTTGCCGTCAAGGCCAACGGGAACCTCGCCATCCTGCGGATTCTGGCGGAGGAGGGGCTGGGGGCGGACGTCTTCTCCGCCGGGGAGCTGAACCTGGTGAGGATGGCGGGGATGGCGATGGACAAGATCCTCTTCAACGGCAACTCCAAGAGCCTCGAAGAGCTGGAGATGGCCGTCGAGGCGAAAGTCCGGGTCTCCGCCGACTCCAGAGACGAGCTTCTCAATTTGTCCGAGGTAGCCTCGGAGATGGGGGAAGTGGCAGAGGTCGCCTTCCGGGTCAACCCCGACGTCTCCGCCATGACCCACCCCAAGATCGCCACCGGCCTGAAGACCTCCAAGTTCGGGATCCCCTGGCAGGAGATCGTCGAGGTCTACAGGACCGCCATGGGCCTGGAAGGTGTGAAGCCCATCGGCCTCCACTGCCACATCGGCTCCCAGATCCTGGACGTCGCCCCCTTCGTCGACGCCGCGGCGAAGATGATGGAGCTGGCCGGAGAAATCGTCGATATCGGCGGCGAGATCGAGATGATGGACTTCGGTGGGGGCCTCGGCATCGCCTACGCCCCCGAGACCCGGGCGCCGACGCCGGACGAGCTGGCCGCCGGGATCCTCCCCGTCTTTCTGGAAGGGTGCAAAAGGCTCGGCATAAGCCCGCAGATGGTCTTGGAACCCGGCCGAAGCATCGTCGCCGACTCTACCCTCTTCGTCACCGGGGTGAACGTCGTCAAGAGGGCCCACGTCAACTTCGTCGGCGTCGACGGAGGATTCAACCTCCTGGCTCGGCCGATGCTCTACGACGCCTACCATCACGCCGTCGTCGCCAACAAGATGGACCAGGAGGCGGTCGGCAAATACACCGTCGTAGGACCGATCTGCGAGAGCGGCGACGTCCTCGCCAGAGATAGGGACCTCCCGGAGGTGGAGAGGGGCGACGTCTTGGCGATCTTAGACGCCGGAGCCTACGGCTTCTCCATGGCCTCGGTCTACAACGGCCAGCCCCGCTGTCCCGAGGTCCTGGTGAACGGAGGCCGCGCGGAGCTGATCCGACGGGGTGAGGACGAAAGCGCCTTCCTGGCGGGGCAGATCGTCCCGGCGAGGCTCCTCAGGTAAGGAGCCGCCACCGGGGTCCAGCAGTCATGGCCGCCTTCAACCCCCGGATCGCCGCAAGGGCCCTCCTCCAGATGAGGGTGGGGAAGAGGCCCTTCGTCCTCTCCCACGGTATCAACGCCCGGTGCAACCTGCGGTGCCCCTTCTGCGAGTACTGGCGTAACCCCGGCCCGGAGATGGCCACCGAGGCTATCATGGCGATGCTGGACGATGCCAAATCCTTCGGCATCGGCGTCTACAACGCCTGGACGGCGGAGCCGCTCCTCCGTTCCGACCTTCCCGCCATCCTCCGCCACGCCAGGTCCCTGGGGATGGTCACGTCCCTCATCACCAACGGCCTCCTCCTCTCTGAGAGGATCGGCGACCTCTCCGACCTCGACCTCCTCTCCGTCTCCGTCGACGGGATCGACTCGTACAAAGAGATCCGGGGCGTCTCCGTCGACCCGGTCCTCGAGGGGGTGGGGGCAGCCCAGGAGGCGGGCCACTCCGTCCTGATCAACTGCGTCATCAGCAGAAAGAATCTATCAGAGCTTTCTGACCTCGTCTATCTGGCCGCAGATCTCGGTGCCCAGATCTCCTTTGAGCCGATCCATGAGGCCCAGGATGTGGCAGCGGAGGTCTGGGACGATTTCGGTATCGGAGAGGAGGACCTTCCCGCCTACAGACGGTCGATGGACCGGCTCATGGAGATGAAGAAGAGGGGCAGTCCCATCATAAACTCCCTGACGTACCTGCGGATGGTAAGAGATCGAAGGACCGACTTCAGGTGTCATGCTCCAGAGATCGTCCTCTCCGTCTCCTCCGACGGGACGGTCCAGGCTTGCCGGGTCCATAAAGAGCCCCTGGGAAACGTCTCCCAGGGCCTCGCCAAGGTCTGGGAGTCATCGAAGGAGAGGCGGGAGGAGATAGTCCGGGGGTGTGCAGGCTGCCTATTCTTCGGCTACGTCGAGAACAGCCTCCTCTACGACCTGCGGCCTGAGGTGTTGGCCCGTTATCGGTGGATCTGAACCGCTGGCGAAAATATCCCGGCGCAAGCTTCCGATCAGGGGAATGTTGAGGGGAAAAAAAGATGGATCGGCAGAGCGGTGAGTGGTCAGCCGCAACCGCCGCAACCGCCGCCTCCAGCTCCACCGAAGCTGCCGCCGAGCAAGAAGGACGGATAGAATATGTTCGTATAGCCGCCCATGTTCCCGTGGTAGCCGCTCAGCTGGAGGGTCCCCGGGGCGGCCGGCTGCCAGCTGGCCAGGCCGACGCTTCCCAGCTGGACCGGAGCGGCGGAGCTGGTGGATACCACCTCTCCTCCCGACCCCTGCTGGGCCGCCGGTAGAGTCGGAACCGTCCGGCTCCCGAGCAACCCGTAGCCGCTCAGCTGTACGAAATTCTTGTCTGCGCTCTTCTCCAGGGAAGCCGGGGAGAAGGCGCCGACACCGAGGCTGTACGTCCCCGGGCTCCAGGTCGTCGCTCCGGCCGCCTCTGCAAAGAGGATGATGGCGAAGGCCATCACCGTTATGGTTAACGGATTAAATCGCCTTTCTGGCAATCTATCACCCCAGGGGGGCTGTAGCCCCAGAGGTTTATATACTTATGGAAAAAGTCGGGCCTATCGACCTTAGATAGATCCCTCGATGACGGATATAGAAAAAATAAGGGACGGAGGGTTCTACTGCTCTTCCGAGAACTCAGCCGATCCTCACCTCGTTCTGGGCAGACTGCATCAACAGCGACCCAGGCCCCGAATGTCCTGAAAAGCTTATCCCCTGACGGAAGGAGTTCCGATGGGGGTCTGGGGTCTGGACGACGTTTCTTCCGCCCTGGATTATGGGGCCGTCGCCGGTGGCTACGAAGGCGTAGCCGATGATCGACTGGCCGACGTCGTTGTAGGAGCCGGCGATGTAGGCGAAGTTGCTCATATCCTGGACCGGGTCGGCGTGGGGAGCAGGCCTCGTCCTGGCGGAGGCGAAGGTGGTCTGGGTGAGGGAGTTTGCGTCCCCTATGATCGTCCCCGAGTTCCACCCGGTCTGGAAGATATCGTCCCCAACTGCCGTCTGGGAGACGTCCTGGTATACGTCGTTATTGTCTCCGACGACGGCCACGGCGTTGGCCCCCGCCTGCATTATGTAGCTACCATCGGCGTTCTGATGGACCCCCTGGTGGACGGTGTTTCCGTCCCCAACGACGACGGCGGCGTTGGCGGCGGACTGGGTGATGTAGTTGCCCTGGGCGTTCTGGGTGACGCTCTGGCTCACATAGTTGTTGGAGCCGTAGACGATCACCGAACTCGATGAGCTCTGGCTGACGTAGCCACCCTGTCCGTTCATGCTGATGCTCTGGCTTACGGTATTCGCGTAGCCTAGAGACGAAGACGATGCTGCGAGCAGGACCACCAGCAGGGCTGTGGTCCACCTCGATATCTTTGACATTTTCATCTCACTAACCCCCATGGTTCTTGGGCGCAACGCGCCAAGGAGAGGGGAGGGCCCCCTCCCTCCTTTTTGGAGGCGGAGCTGGACGAAACGGCTTCGTTCGATCCCGCCTCCAGACCCCCCTCGGTCCGAGGGGCTTAAATGGTTATTTTTCACGTAGATCTTATGTTGGGGCGATGTACAACCTCCACGATACTGCCGGAGGTTGGTGGGGCCTAGATCTGCGCGGCAGCGGGGCTACCTCCCCCGGACAAGAGATGGGGATATGATCTATGACCGTCAGATATGGCCTGCTTTGAGGAGGGGGGCTGGGGTTTGAAGACGTATCATCCCGCAGGGGAGAAGCCGGTCATATCCCGCCCCCCCATCTGTAGGGCCCTGACCAGATCTCCCGCCTCCCTCTCGTCCTGTGCCCTGGAGATGATCACCGCTCTATTCAAGGCGATCCTCTTGCCGCAGGGACAGGTCCTGGTGGCGGTCCGCTCCTCCGCGTAGAGGTGGCGGCCGCACCCGGCACACCTGAATATCAGGTACATCAAAATAGATTGGATATATGGGATCTGCCGCTCACTCAAAGACCAAGACGGCGTTGACGACCCCTTCCTGACCCGGCCTGCTGGTGACCCGGGCCGTTCCCAGGGAGGTCTTTATTATGGCGCCCTTGGTGATTATGCTCCTCCTGATGTAGTTGAGGTTAGCGCTGTTCTCCTTGACGCTCTCGATCTTGGCGGTCTTGGATTTTCCAGTCTTGGGATCGGAGACGCAGGCTACGTCGCACCTGAGGAGCCTCACCTTGGAGTTGCCTCCCCTTGTCCTGATATTCTTCTTCCTGGTGGCGTCTATGTATGGCTCTCCGGCCTCTCTTCCCAGCTCGTACTTCTTCTTTCCCCGGTTAGAGATCAGCCTTCCGCCCGTGAACTTTCTCTTCGATTTTCCTTGCCATTTCATACTATACCCCGGACCGGAGATAGTCATGAAGGGCGATATTTATACTTTCCTCCTCCCCCATGGGCCGGGCCACCATCTGATCGATCGACGAAGAACCCAAACCATTAATATGTAAGGGCACCCCAGGGGGCTGAGAAATCCGTCTCCCCGCCGGCGGAAGGGATGACCCGGGGAGGATGAAGGCAGGTCATAGATGGCGACGATCGACGAGCAGATCCAGGCTATTGAAGAGGAGATCTTCAACACCCAGAAGAATAAGGCCACGGAGCATCATATAGGCAAGCTCAAGGCCAAGATCGCGAAGTTGAAGGCTCAGCAGGAGCTTCAGAGGATCAAGGGCTCCGGGGGCGGGAAGGGCTACTATGTCAAGAAGTCGGGAGATGCCACCGTCGCCCTCGTAGGCTACCCCTCCGTCGGAAAGTCGAGCCTCCTCAACCGGCTGACGGGGTCGGACTCCGAGGTGGGGGCCTACAACTTCACCACCCTGGAGGTTATACCGGGGGTTATGGATTACAAGGGCGCCAAGATTCAGATCCTGGATATGCCCGGTATAATAAAGGGCGCCTCTCGGGGTAAGGGGAGGGGTCGCGAGGTGATAACGGCGGCTAGAGCCGCAGACATAATCCTCCTGATGGGGGACGTCTACAGCTACCGCCTCGACGTCCTGGAGCGGGAGCTATACGATGCCGGGATCAGGCTCGACAAGGTCCCCCCTGACATCACCCTCAGCCCCTCGGATAAGGGGGGTATCATCATCAGAAACACCCTCCCTCTCACCAGGATGACGGAGGTCGAGATCGCCGAGATCCTCCGGGCCTACGGGATCGTCAACGGGATCATCACCATCAGGGAGGATATAGACACCGATACCCTCGTCGACTTCCTCGCCGGGAACAGGATCTACGTCCCCCAGGTAGCCGTCATAAACAAGATCGACCTCGAGTACGACAACGTCCGGGATGATATAAGAAATACCATCGGCCGCGACTTCATACCCATATCTGTCGAGGAGGGGGTCGGGGTCGAGGAGCTCAAAGAGCTGATATATGATACCCTCGGCTTCATCAGGGTATACCTCAAGCCCCAGAGGGGGAAGGCGGATATGGAAGAGCCCCTGGTGATCCTGGAGGGGTCCAACATCAGGACGGTCTGCGACCACCTCCACAGGGACTTCGTCCGGCTCTTCCGGTACGCCAAGGTCTGGGGGAAGAGCGCCAAGTTCCCCGGCCAATCGGTGGGCCTCGATCACATCCTCGCCGACGAGGACGTCCTCACCATCGTCACAAGGGGGAAGTAGATCCTCCCTCCCCTGGAAAGGAGGACCAATACACACATCTGGGGATACACCCCGGCCCGGGGTAAGGGCTTATATATTCTCCGCCCAAGAGGCGGGGTTGAGATATTCGGCTGAACTTCGACAGGATGAGTGCTAAGATGTCGAGGCAGATCATAGTTTTATTGGCAGCATCGCTCCTTTTTGCGGGCGTTGCATCTGGATTGAGTGGGGGAAAAGAGCGGCCCATCTGCACCTGGGCAGGCCTGCAGGAACAGCCTGCCATAGACGGCTCCATAGTGGTCTGGGCGGACAACAGAGGCGGTAACTTCGACATATTCATGTACGACCTCGAGACCAGGACGGAGCGAGGGGTATCCTTCTATCCCGGCTTCCAGGATCACCCCGCGGTCTCGGGAAATCGGATCGTCTGGCAGGATATGAGGACGGGGGAGGCGGATATATATCTCTATGATACGCTGACCCGGGAAGAGAGGTCGATCAGCACCGCGCCGGGAAACCAGTTCCTGCCAGATATTGATGGGGATAGGGTGGTCTGGATGGACAACCGGGACGGCGGCTGGAACATCTACCTCTATGACCTCTCCAGAGATGAAGAGATGCGGATCACCACCGACCCCAATGATCAGATCCAGCCGAAGATCAGCGGCGACCTGATCGTCTGGACCGACAACCGAAAGGGGGTATCCGAGATCTACCTCTATGACCTCTCCACCGGGCGGGAGGGGGCCGTCAGCCCCACCGGGGCGGACCAGGCCTTCCCCGACATCGACGGCTCCCTCGTCGTCTGGGCCGACAACAGGACGGGGCTATCTGACATCGTCATATTCGATCTGACGACGAAGAAGGAGACGGTGATCGAGAGGCCTGGCCTGCAGACCGCTCCCTCGGTGAAGGGCCACCTCGTCGCCTGGCAGGATCACAGGAGAGACGTCGCCGAGATTTACCTCTACGATGTCAGGACCGGCGGCGAGATGGCCATAAGTCCCGGTTCGATGAAGATGGCGCCCGCCTTGGGCGAGTGGGGCGTCGTCTGGACCGATCATCGGGCCGGGGACTCTGACATATATATCTACGACTTCAACCTGGTAGCCGACGACCGGATAACATCAACCCCTTACAACCACACCAACCCCTGGATCGACGGGGATAGGGTCGTCTGGACCGACGACCGGACCGGGATCTACAACGTCTACATGTACGACTTCAAGACCGGGGAGGAGCGGAAGATCACCGACTCGAAGGACGAGAAGAGTAGTCCCAGCATCAGCGGCGATCTGATCGTCTACACTGACAATAGAAACGGAAACCTCGACATCTTCCTCTACGACCTATCGACGGGGAGGGAGACGGTGGTCACCTCCGAGCCGATGGATCAGAGGTACGGGATGGTCGCCGACGGGAAGGTAGTCTGGATCGACGCGCGGACGGGAGAAGACCAAGATCAGGTCTACGTATACGATGTGGCCTCCGGGAAGGTGGAGCAGATCACGAACGTAGCCTCGAAGAAGGCGACCCCCACGATCCGGGGAGATCTTCTCGCCTGGATGGACAACAGGAACGGGAACTGGGACATCTTCGTATACGACTTCATCACCGGGACCGAGTCCCAGGTGACTACAGATCCAGCAAAGCAGCAGCAGCCCTGGATTTGCGGGGACGTCATCGTCTGGACCGATGAGAGGAACGAAATCTGGGATGTCAGGGCAAAGAACCTCACCACCGGCGTCGAGACGGTTATAACCACCGCCATAGGAAACCAGGTACAGCCGGTGATATCAGGCGACCGGGTCGCCTGGCTCGACGACAGGAACGGCAACTTCGACATCTACCTCTACGACCTGAGGCTCCAGAGGGAGGTGCCGATCGTCACCGGGCCAGGCCATCAGAGGCCGAACGACGGGGTAGGCTTTCCCTTCTTTGTGAAGGTCGCCGGTGGCACCCAGTTCCTCAGCGGCGACCGGATCGTCTGGATGGACTACGCCTCCGAAACGCCCCAGATCATGACGAGGAGGGTCTCCGACGACCCCATCCTTCTGGTGGAGAAGGCTGACGTCGCCACCGGCGGGAACCTCATCGTCTGGGCGGACAACCGGGGCGGGGACTGGGACATCTTCGGCTTCGACTTCTACAACAGGCGCGAGAGCCCCCTCGTCCGGGGACCCGGCGACCAGAGGAGCCCCGCCGTCGGAGGCGATCTCCTCGTATGGCAGGACGACAGGAACGGGAACTGGGATATCCGGGCCCTCGACCTCGCCACCAGGGATGAGATCGTCGTCGCCGAGGGGAGGGGCGATCAGATCAGGCCTTCGGTCCACAACAGGAGGATCGCCTGGATGGACGACTCTTCTGGGGGTTGGGCGGTGATGGTCAAGGACCTGGCCGGGGCGCCATTGAACGTCCCTGCCCGAAAGGGGGGAGACCAGATCAATCCGGCGATCAGCGGGGACCTCCTCGTATGGCAGGACGACAGGAACGGGAACTGGGACATCTACGTCCAGGATCTGAACAGCGGGGCGGAGACGAGGCTCACCGGCGATGGAGACCAGATAAACCCCGATGTCAGCGGCAACGTCATCGTATGGGAGGACTCGACGACCGGCGACATCAGCTACTACTTCTGGGATAGGAAGTGGGGGCGCGCTTACGCGAGGCCCGGCTACCAGGCCGAACCGAAGGTCTACGGAAACCGGATCGTATACCAGGAGAGGACCGGGGATGAATGGTTGATCCGCACCTTCGATCCGAACACCTGGAGGGACCGGGAGTTGGCGAGGGGGCCGGGGGAGGTTCGCCTCGACCTCGACCACAGGCTGGCCTGGCTGATATCCCCCAGCGGGAGGTTCGGTTACTATAACCTGGGATCTGACCAGATCAGCATCATAAGCCAGGCTCCAGGAGACCAGACCCATCCGGCGGTCAGCGGTGACTGGGTGGTCTGGATGGACAATAGGACCGGAAACCCCGACATCTACCTCTACAACCTGGTGGAGAACGTCGAGTGGCCCCTCGCCGCGGGGCAGGAGCTGGATATGTTCCCCAACATCAAGGACGATATTGTGGTCTGGATGCACTATGAGGAGCAGTTCGAATCCTGGGCGATCCGGGCCCTGGACATAGTCGCCGTCAACAGGACCCAGCTGGAACGGGGTATCACCGAGCCATCGAGGCCCTCGATCAGCGAAGAGATGCTCGCCTGGGGCGACCGGCCGGTTCCGGCCTTCGGGTGGTTCGTCAACAAGAAGCCCCTCTACACAGTAGAGCCGAGGGAGGCCGTCCCGCCCCGGGGAGAGAGCCCCTCCGCCGGAGGATCTATCGTAGCATATCAGTCGTTCCAGAACAACAACTGGGACATCTATATGTGGGTGGGTCAGAACCGGATCCCCGTTTATACCGGCCCCGGAAACCAGATCAACCCGACGACCGACGGCAATCTGATAGTATGGCAGGACGATAGGAGCGGGAGCTGGGACCTCTACTCTTACGAGATAGCCACGAGGAAGGTATCCCAGTTGACAGACCATCCATCGGACCAGACGAAACCCCACATCGCCGATGGCATCCTCGTATGGCAGGACAACAGGAACGGCGACTGGGACATCCGAGCCCTGGATATATCGACGGGCAGGGAGATGGAGATCTACTCGGGTCCCGGAAACCAGACCGATCCCCGGACTGGAAGCTCCAAGATCGTCTGGGTAGACGACCGGGACGGGAAGAAGGACGTCTATATGTACGAGATCTACAGGGATTAGCCGTGAAGGTGATCAGGATGGGGGCCCAGCCCGTTGAGTAGACGGGGTGGCTATATCAGGGCCCTGCCCCCCTCTCTCTCTCTTTCCCTTCCCGCCCTTTCTCTCTGCCCCTCCTCTCTTTCCGATCCCTTCCCTCAGCTCTTCTTTCCCTCCCCCCTTCCCGCTCTTCCTCTGGTGGCGGCCGGGGGGAGCAAAGTTTATTTATTCGCCCCTCACTTGTAGACGGCTTAAAAAGATCGGGGCATCTGACTATCATGCAACTGGAAGAACTTCGTTTCGGCACGGAGCTGCTCAAACGCGGCTTTGCTAAGATGCAGAAGGGGGGGGTGATCATGGACGTCACCACCTCTGAGCAGGCCGTGATCGCTGAGGAGGCCGGGGCCGTGGCGGTCATGGCCCTCCAGGCGGTGCCGGCAGACATAAGGAAGATGGGTGGGGTCGCCAGGATGGCAGACCCAAAGATCATCATGGAGATCATCGACTCGGTATCGATACCCGTCATGGCCAAGGTGAGGATCGGCCACTTCGCGGAGGCTCAGATCCTGGAGGCTATCGGGGTAGACATGATCGACGAATCGGAGGTCTTGACCCCTGCCGATGAATTCCACGTCGATAAGGCCAGGTTCACCGTCCCCTTCGTCTGCGGCGCAAGGAACCTGGGGGAGGCCCTTAGAAGGATCAAGGAGGGGGCGGCGATGATCAGGACGAAGGGAGAGGCCGGGACCGGCGACGTCCGGGAGGCGGTCCGCCACATGAGGCTGATATGGGGCACCATCCGGTCCCTCAAGGGGATGAACGAGGAGGAGCTTTTGAAGGTATCAAGGGATATCGAGGCTGATTACCACCTCGTCCTCGAGTGCAGGCAGATGCAGCGGCTTCCGGTGGTGAACTTCGCGGCTGGCGGTATCGCCACCCCCGCCGATGCGTCCCTGATGATGCAGATGGGGGCTGACGGCGTCTTCGTCGGGTCGGGGATATTCAAATCCGAAAAGCCGGAGGTTATGGCCTCGGCGATCGTCGAGGCGGTGAACAACTACCGGGACCCAAAGAAGATGGTCGAGATCTCCAGAGGCCTCGGCGACCCCATGAAGGGTATAGACGCCGGGACGCTCCCGGAGGGCGAGGTCCTTCAGACCAGGGGCTGGTAGATTAAAGGTCGGCGTCGTCGCTTTCCAGGGGGACGTCTCAGAGCACGTCAAGGCGATGGAGCTGTCCCTGGATGGAGATGATTTGGTGGTGGAGATCCGGGGGCCCGGGATCGTTCCCGGCTGTGACGGCGTAATCCTCCCCGGCGGGGAGAGCACCACCATCTCAAGGCACCTCGCCCGAACCGGAGTCGGCGAGGAGATAAGGGCTGCAGCCGGGTCCGGGGTTCCCATCATGGCCACATGCGCGGGGCTCATCGTCATCTCCGAGGAGATCGTCGAGGAAACGAGGTTCGTTCCCCTGGGCCTTCTGAAGGTCAGGGTTGGAAGGAACGCCTTCGGCTCCCAGAAGGAGTCCTTCGAGGCGGATATAGAGGTGGAGGGATTCGCATCTCCTTACCGGGGCGTCTTCATAAGGGCACCTGCCATAGTCGGCTGGTCCCGGGACGTGGAGGTCCTGGCAAAGATCGATGACGCTGCGGTGGCGGTGAAGCAGAGCCGCCTTTTGGGGCTCGCCTTCCACCCAGAGCTGACGGCGGACGGCAGGTTCCACGATATATTTTTGAGGATGATCCAGGAGGTGAAGACCGATGTTGGGGATAGAAGATGAGTTTGTAGAGAGGTCCTTTGAAGAGATGGAGGAGGATATGAAGAGGCTGGCGGAGGAGTCGCAGAGGCTCAAGGAGGAGGCTTCTGAACTCTTGAGAAGATCTGACGACCTTCGGAGACGATCGATCGACCTGCGGCCAGAGGACCCGGCGGCCGCTGAGGAGATGTGGCAGGAGTCCGAGGAGCTAAGGGTCGAGAGCAGGGAGATGGTGAGGCTCGCCGTAGATAGCGCCCTTCAGGCTGGAGACATAAAGCACCGGATAGAGATCCACGATCAGATCGTGGCGGCGGTGGACAGGGCCGACGAGATCTGGAAGGGAGCGATCAGGGCCGGAAGGCCGTAGTTAAGAGATGTTTGATCCTTCCCCTAGTCCTCGAAGGTTATCCTCCTTTGGGTCTCGAAGGTCCCGCTCAGCCTCTGGTCGGCTTTTATCCTCTTGTTGAAGCTGGAGTACTCGGTTCTGGTCCCCCATATCCCTTCGAAGGCCTGCTGGGTGTTGAAGAGGAGGACGTTATCCGCTCTGTTGACCGAGGATATGGTACCGGTCTCCCTCTTCTCAAGGGTGGTGGCGTTGAACCGCTCAAGGACGCTCGCCCCCATACCGCCGTGGAAGCCTGGAGATTGCATCAGCTTCGATCCCTTTAAGACTCCCTGATCAAAGACCAGAACACGGCTGTCGGTTATGTTGACTACGGGATTTCCTCTGTTTATCTTCTTATCGGACTGCATCTCTATCGATCCACTGCCGTCGAGGACCTCCCTGTATAGGGCTGACGATTCTCTGAACTCGTTTTTAATGGAGACGTCACCCCTCCCGATGACGGTCGTCGACTCGACGAAGAGCATACCGTCACCCCTCATCTCCGTCGTCTTCTCTCCCCTCGCCGAAGCCGTGGGGAGGTCGTCCTGGACGAGAGGACCCCTCTCCTGGCTAGGGACCTTTCTTGGCCCCTCTTCAGGGGGCTTGCTTGACCAGAAGAGGATGTACGGGCCGTCTTCGGCCCACCTTTCACCGTCGCTCACTCTGACGAAGACCGCCATGTAGGTTCCTGGAGCCTGACCAGGGATCTCGTAGCTCCAGTAGCCTTCTCTCGCGTCTCCATCCTCGAGCTTCATCTTCTGGGAGTTGATCCTGTTGATGTCGCCCAGGTCCATCCTGCTGACGGTGGCGCTGGGTATATTCCAGAGCATATCCACCGATCTGACCCCAATATCGTCGGTGGCGTGGACCACCACCATCACCGGAGTCCAGGCCGTCGGATCCGGTGGGAACGCCCCGACATCGATGATCTTCGGGGGTCGGTCGATCTCGATGGTGCCGATATCGCCTACCTTGAGCCTGATGTTCTTGGCCGGCGACCTGGAGAGGGTGGCTCTCTCTTGGGCCGGGGTTCCTGCCGGGGCCGATGCCCCGGCGTAACCGGGCGAGACCTGGGCGGAGATCTGGCCGCCGGGGATCCCCAACACCCCTTCCGGCTCGGCCACCTTGGCGGATGCCTCCAGGGCAGACCTGGGGTCGGCGCTCTCGCGACCGACAGGGGTCGATGGTCCCGTTATGGCGGGAGAGATCCCGGCGGGGGAGGAGAGGGACGAGAAGGGATCGCCGGAGGCGGATGCGTAGCTAGCACCGCCTCCGGGAATCGCCGATGGAGACGAGAGGTATGAGATGGCGGGGGCGCTGGACGAGTAGGTGTATCCTCCACTCCCCGGCGGTCTCTCCGGAGATCTCCCCGGAGATGATAGATATGACGAAGCCATCCCGCCGATTGAGGATGGGTGTCCAAGAGCCCCGGTCTCCTTCCCTGAGGCCGACTCTACCGGAGAATAGGTGTACCCTGAGGCGCCGGGGACCGTCTTCCCGGAGGCAGAGGAAGCCAGGGTCTCCCCCATCGACGGCGCGTACCTCGCCCCCTCCGGAAGGGCGCTACCTGGGGAGAGGGGCGGATCCACCCTCTCGCCGCCCTGGGGGGCGTATAGAGGCCCCTGGGCTGGGGTGGGATAAAGCCCTCTCTCCCGTACTCCGGCCGAGGCGTATCCGGCCTGCGATCCTTCAGGGAAGCCGTCCTTGATGGAGGATCCGGCCTTGGAGCCATCTTTCTTCATCCTGAACTCCTCCAAGATCTCCCTGAGTCGGTTCAAGAGGCCTGCCACCCCATAGCCTCCGTCTTCGCGGAGGGCGGGGTCGTCTCTTCTCACCTCCCTACCCTCATAACCCGCCGACTCCTCCACCAACTCCTCCACCGGGACGGACCCGGCGGAACCACGGCCTGATACCGCAGGTGCGGAAGGATCGGGTTCCTCCCGGGGATGGTCCTTCCGGGGGTAGGTCTCCGGCTCTTTTACCACCACCCGGAGGACGTCGGTGTCCCTCACCGACGTCCTCTCCCTCGTGAAGCCTTCGGCGGTTATCTCCTCCTCTATATCCGATGACGCCTCTATCCTCTTAACCACCGTCCTGCTGGATCCGGGGGAGATGTAGTCTATCGTCCCAAGGTGCTCCAGGGAGGAGGTCATGATGAAGGTGCTGAATATGGGGGAATCCCCCCTATTCTCGACGGTGGAGACGACTTCCACAGTCCCGCCGGGGGCGATCTGGGCCGGTTCGGCCCTGACGGTGAGGGATATGGAGGCGGAGACGATCTTCACCCCCACCTCCCGGGAATCTCTCCAGACCTCCCCTCTGGAGTCGGTCCCTGCCGCCTCGAGGCGGAAGGTGGTGTTCTTCTCGGCGAGGAAGTCGATGGTCACAACTTTGAAGTCTCCGGCTTCGAGCCTCCCGATCCTCTCGAGGGTTCCAAGGCTCTTCTCCAAGAGGGTCACGTCCCTGAGGACGTCGTCACCGGTGTTGGTCACCACGAAGGTGAGGTTGAAGGGCCTCTTCTGGCTCGCCTCCACCCCGGAGGGCTTGACGCTGAGGCCGATCCCCGGGGATACCACCCTGATCTTCAGGGCTTCTGTTGCGAATACCGTCTCGCCTCCGGCGGTCCTCCCTTCGGCCCGGCCCATGACCTGCCGGCTCTCTTCGGCGAGATGGACGGTGGATACCGGCATTGAACCGCCGGCGGGGACGGCGGGGAGCCTGAACCTGCTCATCCCCTCCACCTCGAAGGTGACGTCCAGAAGGTCCACCTCTCCGGAGTTTCTTATGGTCCAGACCACCTCCGCCGCCTCTCCCGGATAGGTGGCGACCTCTCCGGGATCGACGGTCAGATGAAGCCCCGGGGCCAGGAGCTGAAGCGTCAGAACCATAGACCTCTGGAGGCGGAACCCGGCAGAATCGATGGCTTCCACCCTCACCACGTCTTCGAGGCTCTCGTCGAGGGTGGTGTTCCTGGTGAGGAGCCTAACTTCGCCGGGTCTCAGGACCGGGATCCTTCCTATCTCGCCGATCTCGTCAGAGACCCTCACCTCTGAGAGGGGGTCGTCGCCGACGTTCTCCAACCGTACGGTGATGGAGATCCTCTCCCCCCGGGAGATCTTCTCGGGTTCCTTGTAGACCTCGACCTTCAGGTCTGGCGATATCGCCACTATATCGAGGGTCGCCTCGTCGGAGAGCTCTGGACCTCCCTCACCCCTGCCCCTGGCGGCGGCCGTGAGGTTGAGGTTTCCATCAGCTATGACCGCTCCTTCTAGGGGGAGGCCGTCTCCGGGGGCGAGGCGGGGGGCGGTTGCCGTCTCATCGCCGCATCTTAGCTCCAGATCGAAGAGGCTCGCCGTCCCCCGGTTGACGGCGACGGCCCTGTAACCTACCGTATCCCCCTGGTGGACCCTGGTCCTGTTGACCTGGAGGGTGACGACCAGCTTCGGCGAGCCGGTTTCCCTCTCCCTTCCGGCCGGAGGGGCGACCGCCTCACCGCTCCCAACGGCCGACGGGGTGGGAAGGCCGGTGAAGAGGTGGAGATCGGCGAAGTCAAATCCCGCATCAAACAAGGGGTCATATCCCGATCCCTGGGGTCGGGGGCGGCTGCTTCTTACGTCGCCGCCCTCGGATCTCGCGCCGAAGAGGTCGAATCCAGCGTCGATCTCATCGAAGCTCAGTTCAAAGGCCATCTCCTCAAAATTCGGTACAAACCCCGGGGATGGGGCGGAGGAGGAGCCGGACCTGGTGGTCTTTCGGGACGGATCCGTCTCGGGGCTGGTGGCCGCGGGGCGGAGTATCACATCTCCTGTAACCGTCCTTCCACCAGATGAGACCGCTGAGACCTCGATAGGCCCCCGGGGGTCCTCGCCCCGCAGGCTCGTCCGGGTGAGGCTCTTAGACTCTCCCGCACCCAGTCGGGCGAGGATCCCGAGGGTGGCCCCATCCCCATCTTTGAGGGTTACCCTGCTCAGAAACTCCTCGCCGCTGTTCGCGATCCTGTACTCGGTGGTGGCGGGCTGGCCTGATGACCCCGGATCTGAGATGACGGTGACGGAGAGGTCCGAGCTTTTGGCAGCCACCATCAGGGATCTCTTATCTGACGCCTTCTCGCCGGCATCGGTGGTCCCGGCGGCTACAACCTCCGCCGAGAGGTCTCCTGCTATCGTCAGGGTTCTTGAGAAGGTCTTCGACTCCCCGGGGGAGAGGTCGCCGGCCTCGACAGCGAAGCCCGGGCCGTTTATTTCAACCCCCCTCAGGGGGGGTTGCCCTCGGTTGGTGACGGTCATCCTCACCGTCGTCCTCTCCCCCGGCCTGACGGCGGGGGGGTCGGCTCCCACCGCCAGCTCGATCTCGGCGGAGGTGGACATCGTCCTCAGCCTGCGGTCATCTATCGGGATCGACCTCTCGAAATCGAGGTCCGGTATCGAGATACCCTCTCCGGGGAGGCCTACCTGGAGGCGGGCCTCGGCCCTGCATATCTCCTCGCCCCCGGAGGTCGCCACCACCTCGAGCCGGGTGCTGGTGGCGAGGGGCGGCGTGGTCCTGGAGAGGGTGACCGCCTCCCCTTCCTGGAGGCGGGCTACGAACCCCGCCTGTCCGAAGTTGTCCCTCAAGGAGATATCCGTCAGGGTCAACTTCCCAGAGTTTCTAAGATTTATGGTGTAACTCGCCGGTTTACCCTGATCCACCAGGATCTGGTCCACTTCCAGGAAGATCTCCGGCCCACCGTCGGAGCTCGAAAGAAAGGGGATAGAGAAGGGAAGAGACCAGGCAGAGGCGAGGGGAAGTGAGAAAAAAATTAGGATGAGGCCAGCTAGACATATAAAACGAACAGCTCCGCCCCATTCGGGGGATATATTTCTGCAGCCGCCCTTCATAAGCTCCCCCTGAGCAAACGTTTTATTGTTTTTCTTCTATAAAGGAATTTCGGAACAATTAGGCGGGAATCTGATATATAAGAATGAAGTCTCCATCGACCCTCCGAGATACCGAGAGATCATTTAAGATATTAATGTGATGATATCCGAGGGTACCTTTTATAAGTTTGGACTGATATAACTCCTTGATGGACCCCCTAGCCGCCTTCGTCCTGGCCATCCTCCTGGTAGCCCTCCTGACGGTGAAGACGGGCCTCTCCCCCTTCCTAAGCCTCCTCGTAGCCTCCCTCGTCTACGGCCTCCTATTGGGGATGGGGCCGGATCTCATCGGCTACATGACAGCGGGGCTCGCCCGGATATTCTCCGCCCTCGCCATCATCGTCTTCTCGGGGTCGGTGATCGCCGAGCATCTGAGGAGGTCGGGGGGTGAGGATAGGGTCGTTTCAGACCTTCTCGCCCTCGTAGGGAGGAGGAGGGGGTCCCTCGCCTCGGGGCTATCTGGATACATCGTCGCCCTCCCGGCGATGTGCTCCATCACCTCTTACATGATCCTGGAGCCGGTGGTGAGGGAGATGGGGAGGAAGGCCGGGGGGCATGAGAGGAGGTTCCTCTTCTCGGCGGCGGTCTTCTCCATCATATCCTTCAACCTCGTCTACCCGTCCCCGGTCCTGGTCACCCTCACGGGGTCCCTTGCGGTCTCCCCAGCGGAGGCGCTGAAGTTCGGCCTCCCCGTATCCCTCCTCCTCTTCGTCCCCGTTCTCATCTGGATGGCGCGCTTTCCCGCCGTCGGGGCTCACGCCCCTTCCGGGGAGGGGCCCCTCCCGTCGAGGCTCCTATCCTGGGCCCCCCTCATCCTCCCCCTGGCCATGATCCTCCTGGGGGTCCTCCATCCGGCTGCCTGGCTCGTCGGATCGCCGGATGTAGCCCTCCTCTCGGGGGCTCTCCTCTCGGCAGCCCTGGCAAAGAAGGAGGCGGGTGATATGATCAAGAGGGCGACGAGGAGGGCGGGGACGATCATCTTCGACCTCTGTGGCGCCGGAGCCTTCGGATACGTTGTCGCCCAGGGCGGCATCGGTCCCGAGCTATACGCCACCCTCGGGCCGGTCGTCCCCGTCCTCCTCCTCCCCTTCCTGGCGGCCTCCCTCATCCAGCTCGCCCAGGGGTCGAGGGTGGTGACGGTGGTGATCGCCGCCGAGATGATGAGGGGATACCCCCTGGAGCCGGTCACCCTCCTCTTCCTCATATCGGCGGGGGCCTTCGCCCTATCGAGCTTCAGCGACCCCTACTTCTGGCTGGTGAAGGAGACAACCGGCTCGAACCTGAAGGAGGCGCTCCTCTGGTACACCCTCCCCCTCACCCTCTGCGGCCTCTTGGTCTTCGCAGCCGCCGTCCTCCGGTGGCACCTCCTCATATGACCCCTCCATCCGACGGACGCCGCAGGATCCGGGGATGGAGGTGGAGGGTCCGACGGACGCCGACGCCGAAACCGATGCCTATCCCGATGATGATGATGCCGATGATGATGCGGATCCGTGGGCCTCCCGGACCGCCTGGACGATCTCCACCCCCCCGGAGTAGTGGAGGTGGGACGGGCAGGAGCAGTCGGAGGAGCCAAAGCCCCGGACGGAAGGAAATCTCTCGCCTATCCTCCGGGCTACGGAGCACTCCAGGTCCTCGCCGGTCGGCGTCGCCACCACCTCCACCACCTCCGCCAGGGGTAGGAGGTGGTCGATGTGCCACCTTCTGGTAACGTTCAACCCCTCCATCACCGCTATGTGGCGGAGGACCCGCTTGAAGCCGCCGGTCCCCCGGGCCGAGCCGGTGTAGGCGTACCAGCCGGCCCTGAAGGTGACCGGTCCCAGGGATCCGACCTCGACGATCGCGTCGCTGCGGAGCCGCAGGACGATGGTGTAGATCCCCTTCTCCTCAGGATCAAAATCGCAGGGTCCGCATCTAGGAGCCATGGTCATCCTCAACCGGCTGGTTAAGCCCGAGGAACCTGATAAATTTGCCGGATCCTATGAAGAAGGTGGCTAAAGAGGTTCGGGATTGGTTTTTAAAGTGTGGAGGCGGACCTCTCGGCGAGGGAGCCGATCTCCGGATCTCTATCCAAGGCCCGCCGGCCGCCGTCAGGCAGGATCTATCGCCCTCGCCACCAGGTCTATGAGGTCGATCACCTCGATCCCAGCTCCGGCTCCGGCCCCGGCGTCCGAGAGGTTCCTGATGCAGAGGGGGCAGCAGGAGACGATGGCATCGACGCCGTCCGGCACGTCCTGGAGCCTGAGCTTGGCGATCTGGAGGGATAGGTCGGGGTATCCGGCCCGGACGCCGCCCCCGCCGCCGCAGCACCGGGCGTCCTCCCGGCTCCTATTCATCTCCACGAGGCGGCAGATCGCCTTTATCACATTCCGGGGGGGGTCGTAGACCCCGGCGTGCCTGCCCAGATGGCAGGGGTCGTGGTAGGTGACGGTCAGGTCGAGCCGCCTTGGTCCAAGCTCCGAGAGCCGCCCGGCGAGGAACTCGGGGACGCTCACCACCTCAAACTCGGGGGGGTAGTACCTCTTGAGGGTCGAGAGGCAGCCGGCGCATCCGGTGACGACGGTCTTTGCTCCCATCTCCCGGATCTGGCGCAGGTTCTCCTCCATGACCTTCCCAGCCGAAGAGCCGGTCCTGATGAGGGGAGAACCGCAGCACCTCTCCTCCCGGAGGAGGGAGACGCCGAACAGCTTTAGGATTCTGAAGGTCTTTGCCGCCACCTCTGGGTAGCGGTAGGAGTCGAGGCAGCCGACGAAGTAGACGGCCTCGGCCTTCTCTTTTATGGCGCCGGCGTCCGAGAGCCAGGCGAGCCTCTCGCCGGCCTCGCCGAAGGTGTTGCCGCTCCCCGCCACCTTAGTCCTGAAACCGGCCTGGGCCTCGGTCATGATCCCCTGGGAGACGAGCCCCTTCCTCGCCTCCTGGACGATCTCGGGGGGGTTTGCCCCCGCGGGGCAGCTCGCGGCGCAGATACCGCAGGTGGTGCAGGTGTTGAGGCTCTCGAGGACGGAGGCGTCGGGGGTGAGCCCTTCGCCTAGGGCTTTTGCCACCATGATCCTCCCCCGGGTATTTCGCGACTCCCAGCCGAGGACCTCGAAGGCGGGGCAGACCGACCGGCAGGTGCCGCACCGGACGCAGACCTCCAGGGCCCGGGGGTCGATGGAGATCCCGGCAGTCTCGATCTCCGCCTCGGTCTTCGTCTCGGTCTTGTTCTTGGTCTTGTTCTTGGTCTTGTTCTTGTTCTTCGTCTTGGCCCGGCTCCTCGAATCCTCCGCCTCTCTCTTCATCCCCCTCATCCGTCGCCCCCCGGGGAGGGGCCGCCCTCGAGGCCGAGCTTTCCGGGGTTCATGATCCCTCGCGGGTCCAGAGCCCCCTTTATCGCCCTCATCACCGAGAGGGCGCCGGAGCCCACTTGTTCCATCATGTACTCCGACCGGGCGGCGCCGATCCCGTGTTCGGAGCTGACCGTCCCCCCGAGGCGGATCGCCGCCCGGTGGATGGCGTCGGCCGCCCCGGCGAGCCTCGCCCTCTCTTCGTCATCCAGAACGTCGATGAAGAGGGCGACGTGGAGGTTTCCGTCGCCGATGTGGCCGTACTTCATCGCCGGGATACCGAACCGGTCCGAGATCTCCGCCACCTCCCTTATCAGCGCCGGGATCATCTTGATGGGGACGCCGACGTCCTCGCCGACGTAGATGCGGCTCTTCGTCGGGTCGAGGCGGGAGACGGCCGCCCCCACGAGCCGGCGGGCGGCCCAGATCTCCTCCATCTCCCCGGCCCCGGAGGCGGTCGCCACTGAAGCGGCGGAGGCGGAGCATAGGGCGGAGATCTCCGCCGCC
>JARFPK010000052.1 GCA_029167045.1 Candidatus Methanocrinis natronophilus | reverse complement strand
GGCTCCTCGCTGTTTCATGTGGGTAGATTGAACTTGAGTTTTCCCAATCTTAGATATATAGTTGTGACAAAATTCTTTGTTGTCCTGAAGCCTCTCGCGGCGTCTTTTGCTGATTGGATAAGGCTATTTATGCCTTCTAAGATTCCGTTATCAATTCTGGTGTTTATATAGTTTAGAACTCCATGCCAATGTGCCTTTATCGTTTTTGCTATTTCAATAACAGGGGTCAGCCTGGAGTGCGTTGCCCAAAAATACCATCGTTTCAACCAATCTTCTGCCAAAAGAGAGTCTTTGAAGTTCCAGAGATCTCTTAAGCTCAATTTGATATTGTAAGCTCGCATGGTTTTTAATCTCATATCTTTAAGGGAACCTAATTCAGTTCTCTGCTTTTTTGTGAGTTTCTCAGGATTTTTCAGCCAGATATATCTGGTGCGCTTCAAGTTGCTGTTCTGAGACTGCTCCTCACGTCGCACTTGATCTACAGCTTGGTTCATAAGCTTCATCACATGGAACTTATCAAATGTTATTGAAGAATTAGGGAAGTTATTCGTTACTCCAGATATATATGCAGGTGACATGTCGCAGCAAAAATGACGTACATTATCACTTAATCCATTATGAGCCTCAAGGTCGCCTTTAAATAACTTGATTGCATTGGCATCTTTCCCTTCGCATACATATATGACTTTAGATTTATGCAAATCAACAAAAACAGATATGTAGTTATGACCTTTTGCTCTTGACGTTTCATCGACACCGACGGACTCTACCTCTGAAAAGTCCTCCTCTGATCTCGCTTTCGAAACGTAATGCTCCAAGACTCGCCAGATCCGGGTATCATGTTCTCCGATCAAGTCCGCCACCGACTTGACAGGCATGTGTTGGGCCATTAAGATTATCAAGGAATCCATGAGGAGGGAAAAGCCACTACCTTTTCTGGCCCAAGGAACCTTAATAACCTTGACACCGCAGCTTTTACAGTTCGCTCTGGGAACTCGACAATGAAGGTATGTCTTAAATTGGAAGAAGTTAAGATGACGCCAGATCCTATCGATAGTATCGTGAACATCGCACTCGAAGTTGTCGCATTGAGGACAAGGAAATTTACTACCTCGTTTGAAATCTATGTGGATGTCGAGTTGTTTCTCCTCCAAGTTGAAGTCTATTGAATCGATATACCAGGGCCGCTGCAAGTTCAGGGCCAGCTTAAAAAGATCCTCTTGTGAGATTGACATGGTTTTTATTCGATAACCTCATATGATAAGTGGTTATCCATTACCCACAGGAAATAGCGAAGAGCCAAATATTTCAATTTTCTATAGAATAATCATAATAAAAATTTTAGATCTGATAGATAGTAATTTAAACGATCAATGTTATTATAACAGTAATGAACTGATAGCTAAAGAAGGTGAGGCTTTTGAAACGAATTTTGATGTTGGGGATCTCGATGGCGATAGCCGTGGTCATATTATCGGGAACCACCTTGGGATCTCCGTTGAACGTGGTGGGGGGAGCAAGCCCGATAAATGCTGCCCCTGGAAATAGCAACAGCGCAGCGTTGGTCATATCAGTCACCGACCAGAACGGAAACGCAGTCAGCGGCCTCATCCCGTCCAACTTCAAGGTGGACGTGACGATAGCAGCCCCCGGGGGAGCCCTGGTGGACATCACGAGGGCGGACGAGGCAGCCAGGGCTCCAGGCTTCTACATAGTGGAAATAGTTCCCACCACCTACCAGGGAACCCAATACACCTGGAAGGCGGGGGTCTACCTATTCTCCGTGACGGTGGACCGGGGCGCTTATCGGGGACAGACCGTCATTCCCCTGGACCTCTGCAACATCTGCACAGTCTCAGGAGCCGGAAGGGTCTCTGACGTAGTGGGGGTGAGGGCTCCAGATCTGACGCTCCCATCGGCGGAGGTCGTAGGGACCCTGACCCCCGCGGCGCGTCTTCCGGACCTCATCGTCACCGAGGTCGTCCCTGGCACCCCTTCCTTTGAGGAGGACGGCAGAGCGGCTAACCTGCCCCTCAAAGTCACCATTAAAAATGTGGGAGGAGCCACAGATAAGGACTTCAAGACGAGCGTTGACGTCATAGTCGGCAGCGGCGCAAGGTATGTCAGACCCTTCTCGGTCCCCGGCCAGACCGACATCTGGTACCCCTGGAAGGAAGGGCTGGGAGCCGGAGAAGAAGCGACCTTCACCGGAAACTTGAACATACGCGCCCCCCTCGGAGAAGTGCTCTACAACCAGGAGGCGAAGATCATGGTCTTCGTCGACAGCTGCTCAGGCGACGAGTTCATGCCCGACTACTGCAGGGTCCAGGAGACTAACGAAATCAACAACGAAAAGGAGGTTTCAGTCCGGCTGACCCAGATGATCCAGGCGGTCAGAGGGGCGCAGCTCCAGCAGTTCCAGGCCATTCCGCTAGCGAGAGTCAGTTGACCAGGCGATACGCTGATGGATTCGTATCTCCTGCTGGGAGAGAATAGGTGGGCAAAGTAGACCAAAAGATTTGGAGGGAGGCCGGCGGTCATCGGCGGTCGGCTCCCCTTCAGCAGTCAACTCCTCTACATGGACCTATCATCGATCTGAACTCCGATGGATTCTCATGAAACTTCAGCTCCCTCTGAACCTCGAACTCTCCAGAGAAGACGTCTCTTCTTCTGATGTCTTTATAGAATATCTTATGGAAGCTAGATTCCGTCCAAAGGGTGCCGTTGAAGCTGCTTTGGGTGTTGAGCCCCACGGTATGCCTTATGGTGGAGTTGCTGGTATGTCCTAAAAATACAGTATTGTCGGCCTCCAATCGCTTGACGTTGAACGTCTCCTGGATGTTGGCGCCAATCCCTCCGTAAAAGTCTCGGGAGGTTATCGACCTGCTCCCAACAAGGGGCGAGGTTCCGTCAAATTCAAGCTTGGTATTCTCGAAGAAGTTCAACTTATGCGAAGTAGCGCCACTGGGATCGCTTGCATTGGGGAGGGGCCTGATCAGTTTATTCGGCTCCTGGGAGTAAACCTGGGCAGATTCCAGTCCAATATATCCCTCTCCGTACATCACTCTATTATAGTCTATAGCTAGCTTTCTGTCCGTCAGGGATGTTCCAACATCCATATAGCCAGTTCCTTCGACCAACTGGCTCTCACAGAACTGCTCGTACTGTCTAGGCTCGTCATGGAGGATGAAATAGTTTCCGAAGTTTAGCCCTCTGATCGATTGGTTGGTTATAGTGACTTTTCCGGGCTTCTCAGATGCGATCCAGCCTCTCGCCCCCCCTGGCGCGCTCTCGGACAAGGAGTAGGTTCCTGACGGCAGGTTGCATATCTTCCAATATCCGTTGTTGTTGGTGGTGGTCCTCCACCGGTTCGTTTCCCCTTCGACGATGATTATCCAACCGCTGAGAAACTCCTCACCGGGATCCCTTTGACGGTTTTTATTCTTATCCCAGTACTTATGACCAGAGAGGCAATAGTCGCCTCGATTTAGGAAGTCTATATCCGATATGCTTGAGTTGGTTATCTCAACTATGTGGCAGACGGGATCGCCAGAACTCTCGTTGATCGGATAAGTCTGAACCCAACCCTCCTGGACGACCTCGCAGACCTTATATGTTCCAGGAGGCAGTCCACATATCTCCCAGCGTCCATTCTCGTCGGTCTTGTTTTCGAAGATGTGACCGGCATCTTTAGAATAGATGTACCTGTTCCATGGGCTATCTTCAGATGGGGATGTTTCGACCGCCTTCTCGGAAATGACATGGTCATTGGCCGAAGCTCCCGCCAAAAAGATCAATGATGTTAGAACTGCTGCGGCGAGCCAAAAGGCGTACGCACTGCTGCTACTCCCTTTCATATGTACCATTCCCCCCCTTCGACGTAATGCTACAGCTTTTGGCTTCGAACTTTCGTCAACCCGGCTCGATCAATCTTGATCTGCTCGAATTAGTTTCAGGCCCGCCCTTCTCGAACCAGAAACGTAGCACGATAAACCGGATGATGCTTAATCCGTCCGATGAAGCTCGAAGCTGCTATCCTGAACTTCCCTTCTCAGAGATGACCTCCATCAATTAAGGTTCTTCATATCATTGGGGTGCATAAAGTACTTAACATTTTCCAGAGGGACTTTCTGGAGGGCGAGAAGCTGCATATTTTTACGTCTATAGAAGAAAAGTCTAAATATAACTTGCTACTATAAATTACGGCTGAGTAGCCAATAATCGAATATGATCGGAGGGGGTAGATATGAGTAGTTTAAACCTTATCGGGTCCATTGAGCCTTGCGGTGGTTTTGGGCATAGCCCTTATATAGAACCGAGGTCTCTCTCTGATAGAGATGAGCGGAGTTCGTTTCACAATTCCAAAAATCGGACTATTGATAACTTGAGGACTTTATCTAATCTGTTTGGTATGATCGTATCGTCGTTTATATACTCCAAGGAGGTCAGACCTTTATGTAAAAAAATTTTTGTATATAACTTCCTCCAAGATTCTCGATATGTCAAACAATCTGTCAAGATGGAATCAAGCCATATACGTTTCTCAATTTTGTTATCCCTGATGATTCTGTCTTTTGCTCCAGTTTCAGCAGAAAATTTTAGTGTATGTTTTCCGGATCTCAATTATCCATGTACTGGATCAAACTGGGATGAGATATATCCCTATCTAGCTGATATCAACGGTCAGCCCTTATCCTCATGCGCAGAAGGTCAACCATTGGATGTGTATATTTGGCTTTATTACGATAATAACCAACAAACGAAATATGGAACTTGGATCCTCTATGAGATCTATATTAATGAAGAACAAGTTAACGGCCTACATTATCCTCAGAGTTCTTGTCTAGGAACCGATGGCAGCATTCCCTCACAAGGCATTATTGATCAAATAATATCTCCAAAAATAACTATCAATTGTGGGGATACGGTGACGATTAAAAATTTCTACATCGCCTGGTATACAAGCAATCCAGGTGGTGGGAGGAATTGTGAGAATTCCGACAACTGTGTTAATCGCGCCGGAGGTCAATGTGCGAGTGAGCCGTTCCTCGAAGTTTCTCCAGTTCCGCCAGGAACTATTTATGGCTTCAAATGGGATGATAAAAACAGGGATGGAATTTGGGATATGGGGGAGCCTCCACTTGCAAATTGGAATATATCGCTAAAAAATGCCTCGATCGAGCTTTATTATCTAACAGATAATAATGGCCGTTATATCTTCCAAAACCTCTCGTTTGGTGATTATATAATATCTGAGATCCTCACAGATATGCCTGGATGGGAACAGACATTTCCTGATGATCCCAATTATTATATGGTTACATTAAATTCATCGGACAGAGTAGCAGAAGACCTCAACTTCGGCAACTTCTTTAACGCCAGCTATACTCTGGTAAAGATGGCTGAGTACAATTCTTATCCGAACCCAGTAACTCCAGGTACACAGATCAACTACACAATCTGGATCAACAACACCGGCAAAGCCAATCTGACCCAGGTTAGCGTCAATGATTTCCTTGGTGGAGATTCATATCCTTTGCCCGATCCTATTGGAGACGTAAACTCGGATGGTATATTGAATGTCTCTGAGAGATGGAGATACGAGTTCAACATCACTATAACCGAGCCATCTTACGACTTTTGTGGAGGTTGGATTAACAACACCGTGATTGCTAACTTCAGTACAAATCGAGGCACTTATATTGAACGCCAATCGTGGGCCAATGTAACTATCGACTACAACTCTTCGATCTCGATCGCTAAGGAGGCGAACGTATCAGGTCCCGTCAGTCCCGGTGACGTCATCGAGTATACGATCATCGTCTGCAACACGGGCAACCTCAGCCTCAAGGACGTGGTAGTCTTCGATAACCTAACCGGCAGCTACGTGGTAGGAGATCTTCCCAAAGACGGATGCAACACCACCAAACAGACCTATACCGTCACCGAGCGGGACCTCTGCGACGGTTCGGTCACCAACTACGCTTATGCTACCGCTATCGACTACTGCGACAAGCCTCTGGTCACCTTGACCAACGCCACCCTAGCTCTCGAGGTCGACTACAACTCTTCGATCTCGATCGCTAAGGAGGCGAACGTATCAGGTCCCGTCAGTCCCGGTGACGTCATCGAGTATACGATCATCGTCTGCAACACGGGCAACCTCAGCCTCAAGGACGTGGTAGTCTTCGATAACCTAACCGGCAGCTACGTGGTAGGAGATCTTCCCAAAGACGGATGCAACACCACCAAACAGACCTATACCGTCACCGAGCGGGACCTCTGCGACGGTTCGGTCACCAACTACGCTTATGCTACCGCTATCGACTACTGCGACAAGCCTCTGGTCACCTTGACCAACGCCACCCTAGCTCTCGAGGTCGACTACAACTCTTCGATCTCGATCGCTAAGGAGGCGAACGTATCAGGTCCCGTCAGTCCCGGTGACGTCATCGAGTATACGATCATCGTCTGCAACACGGGCAACCTCAGCCTCAAGGACGTGGTAGTCTTCGATAACCTAACCGGCAGCTACGTGGTAGGAGATCTTCCCAAAGACGGATGCAACACCACCAAACAGACCTATACCGTCACCGAGCGGGACCTCTGCGACGGTTCGGTCACCAACTACGCTTATGCTACCGCTATCGACTACTGCGACAAGCCTCTGGTCACCTTGACCAACGCCACCCTAGCTCTCGAGGTCGACTACAACTCTTCGATCTCGATCGCTAAGGAGGCGAACGTATCAGGTCCCGTCAGTCCCGGTGACGTCATCGAGTATACGATCATCGTCTGCAACACGGGCAACCTCAGCCTCAAGGACGTGGTAGTCTTCGATAACCTAACCGGCAGCTACGTGGTAGGAGATCTTCCCAAAGACGGATGCAACACCACCAAACAGACCTATACCGTCACCGAGCGGGACCTCTGCGACGGTTCGGTCACCAACTACGCTTATGCTACCGCTATCGACTACTGCGACAAGCCTCTGGTCACCTTGACCAACGCCACCCTAGCTCTCGAGGTCGACTACAACTCTTCGATCTCGATCGCTAAGGAGGCGAACGTATCAGGTCCCGTCAGTCCCGGTGACGTCATCGAGTATACGATCATCGTCTGCAACACGGGCAACCTCAGCCTCAAGGACGTGGTAGTCTTCGATAACCTAACCGGCAGCTACGTGGTAGGAGATCTTCCCAAAGACGGATGCAACACCACCAAACAGACCTATACCGTCACCGAGCGGGACCTCTGCGACGGTTCGGTCACCAACTACGCTTATGCTACCGCTATCGACTACTGCGACAAGCCTCTGGTCACCTTGACCAACGCCACCCTAGCTCTCGAGGTCGACTACAACTCTTCGATCTCGATCGCTAAGGAGGCGAACGTATCAGGTCCCGTCAGTCCCGGTGACGTCATCGAGTATACGATCATCGTCTGCAACACGGGCAACCTCAGCCTCAAGGACGTGGTAGTCTTCGATAACCTAACCGGCAGCTACGTGGTAGGAGATCTTCCCAAAGACGGATGCAACACCACCAAACAGACCTATACCGTCACCGAGCGGGACCTCTGCGACGGTTCGGTCACCAACTACGCTTATGCTACCGCTATCGACTACTGCGACAAGCCTCTGGTCACCTTGACCAACGCCACCCTAGCTCTCGAGGTCGACTACAACTCTTCGATCTCGATCGCTAAGGAGGCGAACGTATCAGGTCCCGTCAGTCCCGGTGACGTCATCGAGTATACGATCATCGTCTGCAACACGGGCAACCTCAGCCTCAAGGACGTGGTAGTCTTCGATAACCTAACCGGCAGCTACGTGGTAGGAGATCTTCCCAAAGACGGATGCAACACCACCAAACAGACCTATACCGTCACCGAGCGGGACCTCTGCGACGGTTCGGTCACCAACTACGCTTATGCTACCGCTATCGACTACTGCGACAAGCCTCTGGTCACCTTGACCAACGCCACCCTAGCTCTCGAGGTCGACTACAACTCTTCGATCTCGATCGCTAAGGAGGCGAACGTATCAGGTCCCGTCAGTCCCGGTGACGTCATCGAGTATACGATCATCGTCTGCAACACGGGCAACCTCAGCCTCAAGGACGTGGTAGTCTTCGATAACCTAACCGGCAGCTACGTGGTAGGAGATCTTCCCAAAGACGGATGCAACACCACCAAACAGACCTATACCGTCACCGAGCGGGACCTCTGCGACGGTTCGGTCACCAACTACGCTTATGCTACCGCTATCGACTACTGCGACAAGCCTCTGGTCACCTTGACCAACGCCACCGTCGATCTCGATGTCGACTACAACTCTTCGATCTCGATCGTTAAATGGGCTAATGTGAGCGGTCCCGTCAGTCCCGGTGACGTCATCGAGTATACGATCACCGTCTGCAACACGGGCAACCTCAGCCTCAAGGATGTGGAAGTCTTCGATAACCTAACCGGCAGCTACGTGGTAGGAGATCTTCCCATAGAAGATTGCAACATCACCAAACAGATCTATACCGTCACCGAAGAGGATATATGCTACCCTATAGTTAACTTGGTTAAAGTTAATTCTACAGATATATGTGGCAAAGAAGTCGAGGATATGGACATAAATACCGTCTTAACGGTATGCAAATTCTGCATATCCGGCCACAAGTATTGGGATAAAAACGGCGATGGCTTCAAGGATCCCGAGGACACTCCGCTGAAAAATTGGACGATCCAGATCTGGAGTAATAACACATTGGTAAATGAAACCAAGACCGGTGATGACGGATATTGGGAAGCTTGTGACCTCATCCCAGGTCTCTATAACGTCTCGGAAGTTGTACAAGACGGGTGGATTCCGACCTATCCTCCTGGCGGATACCATTATCCCATAGAAATCGTCTCAGATAACGTAACCGGGGTAGACTTCCTGAACACTGGTATATTCTGCATATCCGGCCACAAGTACTGGGACAAAGAAGCCGACGGCAAAAAAGGGCCCCTTGACGAGCCTCTGCCAGGTTGGGTAATATTCATCGCCGAAGATGGAGACCGTAACGTGGACCCTTGTAAGCCCGTCACCACAACGGGTGGTGACGGGTTCTGGGAGATCTGCAACCTTCCGCCTGGAACCTATACCGTCTGCGAGGAGATGATGCCAGGATGGATCCAGACCTATCCTCAGGAATCCGGGTGCCACACTGTCGATATCATTGATCAAAGCGTTATGGGTCTGGATTTCCTCAACCATAGACCGTCGAATGAGCTCTGGAATGAGGACTTGGTCCATTTAGGCGACCAGTTTGCATCGGCCCGGGATCTGAGCACAAAAGGCGGCCTCGCGAAGAACTTGATCGAGATCGAGAAGACTCAGACTCAGAAAGCGTGCGGCATGGGAACAGACCTATTTAACTTCCAGAACATCTCCATCGAAGATCAGAGGGCAGATTCTACAGGACCTGGCATTTCCAGCAACACAATTAGAATCGTCACGAGTCAATCGTGACGACCTCAAAAATTTTTTTTGATATCGAAGTGCCTTCTTAGATAATATGGATTATAGATGGGGTGCTCTACATACCCGCCCTGAAGGCCATAGTCTTTCTCCTCTCTCCGTTCTCTATTGCGACAAAGAAAAGTCATTTAACGATGGAGGTTGAACTGTCGGCCATGATAAGAGGCAAGGCATGGGTCTACGGAGACGACGTGGACACCGATGTCATCATCCCCGGCCCCTACCTCAGGACCAAAGAGGTGAAGGAGCTCGCCTCCCACGCTATGGAGGGCATCGACCCCGACTTCGCGAAGAAGGTGAGGCCCGGGGACGTCATCGTTGCGGGGAGGAACTTTGGCTGCGGATCTTCCCGAGAGCAGGCGCCACTGGCCCTCCGGGAGGCGGGGGTCGCCTGCGTCGTCGCCCGATCCTTCGCCCGGATCTTCTATCGTAACGCCATCAACGTCGGCCTTCCGGTGGTGGAGGCCAACGTCACCTGCCGCCAAGGGGACGAGGTGGCGGTCGACTTCTCGGCGGGGACGGTCATCGTAGATGGTCTCACCTTCAGGGGTACGAAGCTTCCCGACTTCCTCCTCGTGATCCTCCAGGATGGGGGGCTCGTCGCCCACAGAAGAAGAGAGAAGAAGGAGAAGGATGGTCGGCTTTGATATTTCCTGCAGATTACAAATACGTGGGGGTCGCCGACGAGGCGAGGCCCGGTGACCCCATCTACTTCTCCACCCGTTACCTGATCCACTTCGCAGAAGAGGTCATCATCTACCAGGTGGAGCAGTATTCAGGAGAGGGGTTGATGAGGAGTGCGGTCTCGATGGAGCCGATCGCGGCAGGGAGCGAGATCCTGGTCTATCCCGAGAAGGTGGATACCAGAGACAGGACGGGGCTGATCGAGCTGGCCTCCTCTTTATGTCAGGGGCCAGTAAATACGGTGATATTCAAGGGGGGCGACGAGCACGTCACCTTCGTCCATGATCCTGACCCCGGGGCCATCACCGAGATCGAGGTCCTCGACGTCGTCCCCCCGAACCCTTCATGGCTCGTCTCGGTCATCGAGATCCTCGAGGACGCCGGACTCTTCGGAGATCTGGCGCTGAAGTTCAAGGAGAGGCTGCTGGACCTGCGTCAGTTCGAAGGGGATGACGTCTACTTCCCCTGTACCGCCTCCGGACTGGGCAAGTCCCTCGACAGGGACCGGGTCGATATCGATGACCCCCTCATAGTCGGATGCGATATATCCAGGGAGGTCTTCAGTGAGGTTTATCCTGGAAGAGCCTTCAGATTTATAAACACCTGCCCCCTCTCAAACGACTGGCTGGCTCCGACGGGACCCTTCATCACGAGATGCTGCAGGTCTGAGCGGAGGGGGGTTGTGATGGTGGGGGGCCATCTCGGAGTTGTGGTCCACTGGGGCGACGGTCCCCCGGAGATAGGAGAGGCGATAAGATGTCTTGGAGAGGAGCTGAAAAGAGGGTAGCTCTCGTAAAAGGGGACGGCGTGGGGCCGGAGGTCATCGACGCCACCCTCGCCGTCCTGGAGGCGGTCGGAGCATCGCTGGAGTTAGTCCCCATCGATATCGGATACGGCAGGTGGAAGAGGACGGGGGTGGCGATGGCTGGAGAGGATCTGGAGACGATAAGAAGCTGCCACTGCGTCCTCTTTGGCGCCATCACCACGCCCCCGGACCCCGACTACAGAAGCGTCCTGATCGCCCTCCGAAGGGGGCTCGACCTCTACGCCAACATCAGGCCCTTCTCTGCCGAGGGGATCGACTTGGTCATCGTCAGGGAGAATACCGAGGGGATGTACTCGGGGGTCGAGAAGCTCGACGAGGAGGAGGCTACGACCCTGCGGGTCATCACCCGTCGTGGATCTCTGCGGATCGCCGAGAAGGCGTCTCAGATCGCCTCAGAGAGGGAGAAGGTGACCATAGTCCACAAGTCCAACGTCCTCAAGAGCGACATCCTATTTCTCCGAATATGCCAGGAGACCGCCCGCCGTTGGGACGTACCCTTCGACGATATGCTAGTCGACGCCGCCGGCTACAACCTGGTCATCAACCCGGGTAGGTTCGACGTCATGGTGACGACGAACCTCTTTGGAGATATCTTGAGCGACGTGGCGGCGGGGGTCATCGGGGGCCTCGGCCTCTGCCCCAGCGCAAACCTCGGCGACAGGTACGCCCTCTTCGAGCCCATCCACGGTTCCGCCCCCGACATCGCCGGAAAGGGGATCGCAAACCCCGTCGGAGCCATCAGGTCTGCAGCGATGATGATGGAGTGGTTCGGTGATTTAGAGAAGGCCCGGATGATCGAGGAGGCGGTCGGCTGGACCCTGGCCCACGGGGTCACGACTCCGGATCTGGGTGGCTTATCGTCGACGAAGGAGGTATCCGAGGCGGTGGCTAAGAGGCTTTTGATTTAGAGTTTTCATCCGGGAGATTTGTGTTCTCCGGGAGGGAGATCATGTCGGGTATCTTCAAGGGGGTTACGGTCCTCCTCATGGAGATGGCGGTCTTCCTCATCTCCCTGATGATCGCCCCTATCCTCTCAACGGAGAAGAGGACCTCTGAGAAGGCGCCATCGCCGCCGCCTCGCCCGGCCACCCTCCGGACGTGGATCTTGTAGTACCAGTTGAGGAGCTGGCGGAGCTTCTCGTCGTTGTAACGCATCTTCGCGTCGACGTCGCCGGTGATATCCGGGAAGGCGGCCATGAGATGACGGAGGTTCTCCCGGCATGGGCCGGCCATCTCCTGGAGGTCTTTGCAGGATTCCGGAGACGGGAGGATCTTCTTCTCTTTCATATACTCAAACCTCTTTGCCATGCTGACGCTCTGCTCTGTCATCGACTCGACGAGGTCGGCGGTCCTGGCGAGGATCGAGATCCTGGCGGCGTCCTCGACGGATATCTCCCTATCTTCTAAAGATATGACGGCATCGACTATCTGGTGGTTGAGGTACTCGGAGTAATCCCGGAGGTGCTTGATCCGGCCGCAGACCTCGGTCCTCCCCGCCCCGACCAGCAGGCTCTTCTCGAAGATCTCCTCGGAGACCTCCAGCATGTGGACGATCTCCCCTTCCACCTGACCGATGGCGGAGGAGGTCTCTTCGGGGAGGGGAGAGGTCAGGTGGCGGGTGACGAAGACCACTTCGGGGTCCCTCTCGGGGACGATCTTCATGACGATCTTCCCGAAAGGCCTGATGGCGGCGAGGAAGACGAGGGCGGCTGAGAGGTTGAAGATGAGGTGGGCGTTGGCCACCTGCTGGGCGGAGGTCCCTCCTATCGTCTCGATGAGGGATGAGAAGGGTCCCAGGAGCGGCAAGATCAGGACGACCCCCAGGAGGTTGAATAAGAACTGGGCTACCGCCGTCCTCTTGGCGGCGGCGTTCATCCTGAGGGCGACGACGAGGCCCGTCGTCGTCGTCCCGATGTTCGCCCCCAGGATTATGGGGATCGCCTCGGCGGGGGTCAAAAGGCCGCTCGAGGCCATCACGACGACGAGGCCCGCGGTCACCGAGCTCGACTGGAATATGTTGGTGATGATAAAGCCGATGATGATACCGATGAGGACGTTCTCGGCCATGGAGAGGATGGCGATGATCTCCGGATCATCCTGGAGGGGGGCGATCTCGGCGGAGATCATGTTGAGGCAGAAGAAGACGAGGCCGAAGTAGAAGATCGGCTTGCCGAAGACGCGGTAAGGTCCCCGGACGAGGCTCAGGAGAAAACCAAAGACTACGAAGACGGGGGCGAAGGCGGTCAGCTTGAAGGCTACGAGCTGGGCGGTGATCGTCGTCCCAATATTCGCCCCGATGACTAGGCCTATAGACCCCAAAAAGGAGATAGCTCCAGCGTTAACGAGCCCCACAGCGATGACGGTGGTGGCGGTGCTCGACTGGGTTATCGCCGAGACCCCTGCCCCCGCCAGGGCGCCCCGGAGGGGGGTTCTGGTGGCGGACTGGAGAAGGGTCCAGAAACGCTCGCCTGCAGCGTGGCGGACCTCTTCGGAGAACCGCTCGATCCCGTAGAGGAAGAGGACAACGACGGGGACGATGATTAAGAGGAGGCTGTAGTCCATGGCTAATCCCTAAATCGATATCAAGATGACCGCGATCCTTCAGTATTGCAGGAACCAGCCGTTTAAAAACCTTCCGTCGAGTTGGAGGTGCCCGTCTCGGATCGGAGATTGACCCTTTCTACCTCCGATGAGGTAGCCGGTTTTTCAGGATAGATTGATCGAAATCTTTTTCACCATGAAGCCCCCTTCGCCTCGTGAATGTCAGAAGAGAAGGCTCAGACCCGGAAGAACCACGCCAACGGCCGCAAGGGCGATCTGGCCGAAAGGCTCGGCGATATGAACGTCAAGATCGGCGCCCCTGAGTTTCATTATAAGGACTACATCAGGGTCCTCAAGCTGGCGAGGAAGCCCAACCGTGAGGAGTTCAGAACCATCTCCAAGATATCCATACTGGGGATAACCCTCATCGGTATACTCGGATTCATCATATACGTCTTACTTACAGAGCTTCCAAAGATTTTCTAGAAAAAAAATTCTACAAGGGGCCGCGCTCCAGCCCCATACCTTCGTTTTTCCTCTTTCATCTCACCTCGTTGAGCCCCCGCAACGTTGCCCCGAACTCCGACTCTACGATGGACTTGACCCCCATCGTCTTGGGGTGGAGGTCGATCTCCACCACCACGTGTTGGTGGCCGAGCTCCCGGAGGGGCCGGACCTGCCGGGGCCCGTTGGTGATGGAGAATATCTCCATCCCAGCGAGGGATTCGATGGGCACGGCGTGGGGGACCCCGGAGATGACGGCGTAGTCGAAACCCCCCTCTTCGGCGATGAATTCTGCCACCTGGGCGCCGGCGATGGGGTACTCGTCAAGGCCGCCGATGATCCTGTCGATCAGGACGCCCCTATCCTCCAGACCCGAGAGGATATTCTCAGCGTCTCTCCTCACCTTGGCGAGCCCCTTCTTCGCGTCGAGGTTCGCCAGGGTTGAAACAGCCGCCCCCCGGACTTGTGCCACCTCCGCTACCGCGGCGTTGATATCGGCGAAGATGTAGGCGGTCTCCTTCTTAGCGTTGAGGATATTTATGCCCCTCTTGCCCCCGGCCATCAGGTCGAGGAGCCTCTCGGCTACCCTGTACTTTATCTCTCCCCTCTCGGGAGCGAGGTACTCGCTGCTCGCCGCTCCGTGGAGCCTCTCGACCTGCGTCGCCTTCTCCAGGAGGAACTTCTGCCGGTCGAACTCCTCTTTGGAGATTATCCCCTCATCCAGGGCAGCCTCCAGGGTGATGATCACCCCCTTGGTGTTGTCCCGGTATCCGGCGTGGACCTCCACCTCCAGGACGGGGACATCGAGTCCGGCGTCGACGACCGCTTGGTGGAGGTCTTCGCCTATGATCATGCTGCTGCAGGTCCCCACCACCCCCACCAACTTCGGGTCGAAGAGCTCGGAGGCCCTCTGAAGGAGCCTGGTCAGCTGCTCCTGACCTCCGAAGACGAACCCCGCCTCGTCGAGGGCGGTGGTTAGGGTCCGCACCCCGTCCTCTTCCAGGAGGCGGGCGTGCTTGAAGCAGCAGCCACTGGGTCCGTGGAGTATGACGACATCAGCCCCCAGGTCCCTGAGGGTGTAGAGGGCCGCAACTATCGAGGACGGCCTCGGATGGAGTATCTGAACTTCCTTTGCCATCATGAGAATCACCTGAAACATTTAACGCATGATATTATCCTGTCGCCCCCTTTGAGGGCCTCGTTCGCCGCGGCTAGGCCGGAGTCGAGATCCGGGGCGTAGCGGGCTTTAAGCCCCTGGACGTAGGGCTTCAACCTCTCCCCCACCAGGATCAATAGGTCGATCTCCTCCCGCCGTCGGCTGAGGATCTCCACCAGCTGCGGGATATCCATCCCCTCGCAGACCGTCTCAGCCTCCTCGCCGGAGACGAGGGCGAGCCGCCCGCCGGTTCCGGC
>JARFPK010000051.1 GCA_029167045.1 Candidatus Methanocrinis natronophilus | reverse complement strand
GGAAGGAATAGGAAAGCAATATCGTGGTTGGCGGGCGTGAAGGGATTCGAACCCTTGATCTACAGCTTAGGAGGCTGCCGCCTTGTCCTGGCTAGGCTACACGCCCACGACGGCTTTCAGGAGGGGGGAACTCGTATATCAAGGTTTCTGGCGGGGTTCGGAGGAGGTTGAAGATGGCCTCTGCGATCTCTTGGACCTTCGACTCCTTGGCACTATATAAGTAAACGGTTTAGGTTTCTGTTTCAGCTTATATCCGAATCCGGATGATTTGCCTCGAATTGAAATATTTTGATTATTTATTTTTTGATTATTTTCTTTCAATATAATATCTACTAATTCGTATAAGCATGAAATAGCAGGTGTTATTAATAATAATGATATCTGCAATATGGCTATTGGCAGTAAAATTATAATCGAGTCTGAATCAAACGAAATATCTACTTTATATAAGCTGAAATTTGCTGATGTACCGATGGATAGACCTACTAATGAAATGAAAACAATTAAGCAGTATAAAAGCGTGAAAGGAAGTATTACTAGATTTGCGGATGTCTTATATCCCATCAGCCCTTTGTTAATGGACGCCCCCCACATAGCTACAATTGCAAGAATGGTAGCGAATACTTGTGCGCTTGTGCTGTAATACCAATGCAGGTGATCTGGATTCAACTGGATTAGGTCAGAAAGGAGTGTGACAGAAAACCAAGCAGTAACAGCCATCCCAAAAGAATTGACATGGTAAAGAGAGAAGCTTGTCGATTTATCGAATCTTCTTTCTGTAAAATATACAATCAAGATAAAAACTATAAGATAAACATAGAATTGAAAAAATGAAAGAGATCGGAAATCTATCGGACCCGTTACCCTAAAAAAGTTAATCAACGGATGATCATAATCAATCACATAAAAATCAATCACATAAAAATTTACATTTACGTATAGAAAAATATAGATAATAATAAGTCCAATAAGTCCAATAAGTATAATGATAGCCCCCAAATTAAGTGGTGAATTAATATTAGATATATTTACTAATAATGATCTAAATGATTTTAGTAGTTTTCTAATTAGGGTATTATCTATCGAATCAGCTATATTATTACATTTGGAGATAAATGCTAATTTAAATTTACTATAAAAAAAACGAGGGAAAAAATAAATAGCAAATATAAAAAAAATTATTTTTATTAAATTAGATATGTTTTTTCTATAATATTCGTAGTCATTGATGGATAAATAGTCTATTTTAATAATCTCTCCATTTGTTCCTCGAAATTTTGGATGAAATTCTGGACTATAAAGTCTATCGCTATCCATAACTCTAACTTTGAATAGATTATCGCTTTGATAATTCCCAGGAGGGAAATAATTTGCCATATCTAACTTGTGGTTTGGACTATCTACTGTTAGGGTGTGATTATTTATTATCCATATATATTTTAATTCATTTATTGGAGTTTCAGTATCATATCCATTACAAATCAAATTAAAGACAACCGACCCATTTAACATATATAATGTATTATTATATAACAGGTTGATTAGATCGGTTTCTATGGTTTCATCGATTAGCACAATGTCAATATATGCCGATGTAATATTTGGGGGGTTGTTTTTTATTTCAAGTCTAGAGAATTTTTGTGACCCAGTGTTTCTACCATCTGGGTAGGTAATTTCAAATGAATTTGGTTTATGGACTGTAGATTCTCCTACTGGAGCATTACTATCTACTGAAGCAATAAAAGAGATATTTTTTGATTCTTTCCTATGGAAGGGACCTTCTCTTATACTAAGTTTTCCGTCTCTTTGCATATCTACATTATTAGAAGTTTTTATTATATTAAAATAATGAAGTAACTCTAATTCTATTTCAATCGATGACAAGGTTTTCGGTCCATTATTTGTAATGATATATTCTATTTCTATATTGTCGCTTCTAAACACCTCAGTTTTATTGATCACCATAGATACATCGATACAGTCGGGTGGGGTTCCTCTGCTGGTCACAAAATGCTTTTCAATAAAATCAGGCAATGCCTGTCCAATAAATGAATTGAATAGTAAAACTGAACATACTAATATAATTATATATAATTTCTTCATATTTGGATTTCACATCCGGGCATAATTTCACATTTATTCTTACGAACATAATTATTATAATCATCATCAACATTCGGGTTATGGATCCTTATATCTCTGCTATTTTCGCAAAAAATACTTTTTACATCATATCGTGCGATGGGGATGATTTTACCATCTATGTCATTGTAGCAAATTGACATGTTACCACTCGCATTAATACCTATAGCAATGTTTCCTTTAAAATAATTAGCTATAACTGAACCATCCGCAACGTTATCCATGATTAGATCACATCCCTTATAATCAGTTCTCGTTGTCTCGAAGAAATTATTATATATTCTCAAATTGAAAATATCCTTTGCATAAATTCCAATACTGTCCATGCAATCATTATTATTAAAGTTTATGAACTTATTTGATACTATTTTAGTATTATTGCCTGTGACATTTATTTGATTACAAAAATTCATCAATGCTATATTCTGAATTACGCAATCTTTAGAAGTTATATTTATTCCTAGATTATTATTTTGGCACATACTACTGGGGAAGACAACAACCTTATCCCTAGAAGCTCCAATTAATTTTAATGGATAATCTAATAACAAAGTGGTATTTAGAACATAATTGCCTTCTTTTATTATTATATATCCAATAGATGCATCTCTAGAAATATTAACTGCCTTTAGTATGTCATCACCATCTCTAATAATCAATCTGGGGATCAATTCCAGGTTATAGCTTCTAGACTTATTGCTCTGATCAATTGAGTCATAGCAGACGATATACCATGAATAGTTTCCAGGATTTGAAAAATTGTATGCAAACTTATTCATAGAAACACTGTATTGCTTGTTAATTTTGTTGTGATCTTCATATATGTAAATCTCACAACCTTCTATAGCTCTATCATCTACGACCTCATAGTAGAATTCGATGGATTTATTCTCGAATATAATAGTAGAATTCTCAATACTAGCGTTAATATATTCTCTATCAATCGACGAAACGTATTTAATTATTGGTGGGAAATCTCTTCCGATAAAGAACTCTAGGTTTTCTGAATAAGCAATTTGTGACCCATTATCAACGCATTTTATATAAGCCGTATAATTACCCAATAACTCAAAATATAGAGATATATAATTTTGTGTTTCATCCAGCGAATATGTTTCCGTTTCATTATTGGGGCCAGTAATATAGAACACACTTTCGACAAGTTCAAGATCGTCATATAACTCATAATTGAATCCAACACTGACATTATTTAACGCTTGAGGTATATAAAACTCATTAATATCACCTTCCAATTTGAGTGACGCACTTGGCGGTTCATCTCTCTTAATCGAAATGACCCACTCTTTAGATTCATAACACTGAGATTGGATTTCATTATCGCAACATTTCACTAACCATGAATAATCACCAGGTTTAGAAAATGAATATTTGAAATCTTCGATTTCAGTCCCGTTTATATAGAGAACGCAATTCACCAAGCTTCTTTGCCTATCTTCCAAGTGATAAATGAAATCAATCGATCTATTAGTATAATATATTGACTTATCAGGTGGTGATGTTAGGTCAATATCAATAATTCGGCCATATTCTATACAAACAGCATCGATCCATCCAGCTCCCGTAGATTTGGGTATATCTCCCCCTGTAAATGATTCCTTTTTAAATCTCCATTCAAGATAATGTTCACCTTCACCAAGTTCAATCTCTTTCAGATACCAACCCAAACCATCGGCATCACCACCTAGATACACCTCCTCCTCATCTAAAAGAAATGTAAATGTGCCGACCTTTGTCCTAACTCCACCCCCAACCCCACTTTTCCACATATCCCAAGTATGATATTCCTGCGCCTTCCACCTAAAACTTACATTTGCAGGTCCGATAACTACTTTGGAAATGCTGCTCGTTTCTCCGGGACCGATAACCGCAGATTTTATAGAATTCGAGCTTTTATAACCAGGTGAAGTTTGACTCCAGTCGGTGTATCCGAAGTCATTAATATCTGTAAGGTTTTCAAAATTATAGCACTCCATTTTCGCTGATGACATTAGAACTAATCCCGTGGATGCTAAAAGAAAGAGCAAACTAACAAATGATATTATACGATAATAGCGGCCCTCTGAATTACATTCACATCCTATACTCATTTATATTAACCTCCAACTTAGATATCATAGTAACGGCCCGATTCTAAAACCTCTCCTTCAAGCCGATTTAGCTTTCTACCTCCTAATTCTCCTCCTCCAAAGCCATATATATGCCTTTTCGTAAACATAGTAAAATATAGCTATCACTTAAGCAACAATTTTTAACGAATTAGCGTTAAAGCCTTAAAGACCTTAACGATTCCATCAAAAATCGTTTAGCTCTATTGGGTTAAGAATAAAATGACAATGTCATGTACCCCCGCGACACCCCCCAGCCCCACACCCTTTCGCCGAAGTGGCGGGGTCCCCCACCCCACTCCCCTAACTCTATATCCTCAGCTCCCCCCTCTCATACAGATCCCGCGCCACCTGGGCGAGCCCCGGCCCCTTCACCTCCTCGCCATAGGACGGCAGGAGCGCGATCTGCTTATTCGCGAACTTGGTTTTGATCTCCTCGATGTATCCTTTCTGCGAGGCGACCCGCCGGCTGCAGTAGTCGCAGTCGCAGGGGGCCATCACGTGGTTTACTATTATCGAGTCGACAGTGACCCCGTGGGCCTCGACGGTCTTTATGAGCCGCTCGCTCTCCATCACCGCCGCCTTCTCCGGGATCATGACTACGGAGATGGTGGTGATCTCGGGGTCGATGAGGGCGTTTCTCATCGTCTCGGCCTTTGTTCTGAGGCGGCGGACCTCCTTGACGACGGAGTCGCCGAAGCCCGGCTCCAGCATGTTGAAGATCCCGGTCCACCGCGACTTCATCCCCAGGAGGCGGGTGACGACGCCCGTCGTCACCTCCGGGAGCTTCAGGAGGGGAAGGACGAGGGCGGTGGGGGCGGAGTCGATGACGACGACGTCGTAATCCCCATCCATGTAGACGTCGTAGAGCCGGTCCATGAAGATCAGCTCCCCGACCCCGGGGACGGCCCCGAAGTCCTGGGGGCGGACCTCGAACTGGAACATCTCGAATAATGCTCGAAATAGGCTCCTGTAGCTCGCGTAGAACTTCTCCGCCTCCGCCGCCAGGTCCGGCTCGACGGCGTAGAGGTTCTCGGCTATGGGGGTGGGCCTATCGCCGATCTCCGCCTCCAGGATGTCGGAGAGGGAGTGGGCGGGGTCCATGGAGAAGGCGAGGGTCTTTTGGCCTCTCTGGGAGGTCCAGAGCCCCGTCGCCGCCGAGGAGACGCTCTTTCCGACGCCCCCCTTCCCGGCCATGTAGACGAGTCGCATGGATGAGGATTTGGCGAGAGCCGGATTTACCCCTTTTGCTATTCTGCAACGGTCCTGGTGGGGAGGGAGGAGAGGGAGGAGAGGGAGGAGAGGGAGGAGAGGGAGGAGAGGGAGGAGAAGGAAGAGAGGGAGGAGAAGGAAGAGAGGGAGGAGAAGAAGAGAGGGAGGAGAAGGAAGAGAGGGAGGAGAGGGAAGAGAGGGGGGAGAAGGAAGAGAGGGGGGAGAAGGAAGAGAGGGAGGAGAAGGAAGAGAGGGAGGAGAGGGAAGAGAGGGGGAAGGGGGGAAGGCTGCGAAGTTTTAATATGCCATCGATCCGTTAAGCCCCGAGAGAGACGAAATGAGGAACGGGGCATGACGAGAAATATCAGAGTCGAGAAGCTGAGCCAGCAGCCAGTCGAAGAGCAGATGATCGAGCTAGTGGAGAGGAAGGGGATAGGCCACCCCGACAGCATCGCCGACGGTCTGGCGGAGTCGATCAGCCGAGCCCTCTGCCACGAGTACAAGAGGAGGGTCGGGGCCGTCCTCCACCACAACACCGACGAGACCCAGGTCGTCGCCGGAAGGTCCTGCCCCGCCTTCGGGGCCGGCGAGATCATCCAGCCGATATACGTCCTCCTATCCGGTAGGGCCACCCGGTTCTTCGAGGAGCAGGAGATCCCCATCGACGTCATCGCCCGGAGGACGGCGAGGGAGTACATCCGGGACACCCTCTGCAACATCGACGTCAGCGACCACGTCATCTTCGACAGCAGGATAGGGACCGGCTCCTCCGACCTCCAGGACGTCTTCAAGAGGAAGGTCCCCGGCGCCAACGACACCTCCTTCGGCGTCGGATACGCCCCCTTCTCCGAGACGGAGACGGTCGTCTACGATACCGAGAGGTTCCTCTTGGACCTGAAGAAGAGGATCCCCGCCATCGGCGAGGACATCAAGGTGATGGCGATGAGGTCCGCCGACACCATAAACCTGACCGTCGCCTGCGCCATGGTGGGAAGGCACCTCGACGACCTCAACGACTACCTGGAGACGAAAGAGGTGATCGTCCGGGAGATCGAGGAGAACGTCTGCAACTGTGCCAATAGGGAGGTGAAGGTCCAGCTGAACGTCGCCGACGACCCCGAGTCGGGGTCGGTCTACCTGACCGTCTCCGGGACGTCTGCGGAGATGGGGGACGACGGCTCCGTCGGGCGGGGCAACCGGGCCAACGGCCTCATCACCCTCAACCGCCCCATGTCCATGGAGGCTACGAGCGGCAAAAACCCCATCAGGCACGTCGGAAAGATCTACAACCTCCTCTCGACCCAGATCGCAAACAAGATCGTCGACGAGGTGGAGGAGGTAGGGGAGGTCTACGTCCGGATCCTCTCCCAGATAGGTAAGCCCATCGACGAGCCCCATATGCTCTCCATCCAGACGACTTTGAAGGAGGGGGCGAACTACTCCCGCGTCCAGTCCGAGGCGGAAGAGATCGCAAACCAGTGGCTCGACGACATCCTGATGATCCAGGAGAAGCTGATGAAGGGGGAGCTTAAGACCTTCTGAGGAAGGAAAAAAAACTTTATTTTTATCTGCCGTCAGAAGTCGAAGAGGGACCTCTGACGGCCGTCCTTCTCCGGTTCCGTCGGATCTGAGTCCTGCCCCAGGTCGGCGGAGGGATTTTCCACCGGCTCGTCCTCCCCAGCCGGCTCCGTCTTCCCGTCCTCAGGATCGATCTCCATAGAGATCGACCCGGAGGGTCTTTCATCGGGAGCGCCGCTTCTGGTCTTATCCTGCCTTCGAGGCCGCCCCCTATGCCCCGCCACCTCTACCTTTTGAGATCCGCCCCAGGCTTCTTCGATCTGCGAGACCCTCTCCTCTTCGATCATCTCCTGGGCAGCCTCGTAGAGCTTAGCCACCTTCTTCGTCGTCGGCTTAGTCCCCAGGAGGAGGGCGATCTCCTCGACGGTGAACTCCAGGAGCGCCGCCACCCTCGGCCCCTTCTTCTGATCTTTGAGGAGGAGGCCGAAGAAGCCCATCATCTCAGCCCTGGCCACCCGGGCGCTGATGTGGCAATGCCTTCCGATCTTTTTCGCCGCTGAGTCCCGGACCTGCCTTGCTCCCTTCGTCTGGCCCATCCTCCTCCAGTAGCTCGGAGGCCGGAAGGGCACATATCCGCCCTTCTTCTCCCTCCGGGCGGCCTGGACCCCCGCCGTCATCATGAAGGAGGCGTACCGCCATAGGCCGTAGTTCTGCCGCCTGCGGACCCTCCCCAGGAATACGTCGGCCCGGGAGAGGCGGTCGTAGCCCGCGGCCAGGTCGGCGGTGCCGTAGACGGTGGGCAGGTTCTCATCGATCCAATGGATGAGGTCTTCGGGGCTCTCGTCCAAGCTCCAGGCGACCTTAACGGCTTCGCCGAGGTTCGAGCCCCTCAGGATCTTGGCGACGGCGTCGAAGATGGAGGACTTTGCGTCCCGGACCCCCGTCGCCACCTCGCCGGGGTGAAGGGCGCCCTCTAGGGCGGCCTGGAGGTCGTTTAAGGCGCTCCTGAGGTCTCCTCCAGAGTTATCGGCGATCTCCTCGATCATCTCCGGGGTGCATCCCGCCTCCTCGGCCCGGCATATCTCCCGCATGGCAGAGGCTATAGTCCCCTTGGTGATCCGCCGGAAGGCGATCCCCATCGTCGCCTCCCGGAGGGGCTTAGAGAGGCCGTAGTAGTCGTTGGCTATCAGTACCACCGGCTGGTCGGTCTCCCTCACCAGCTTGCTCATAGCCGCAGAGCCGCCCCGGTCCGCCGACCCGTAGAGGTTGTCGGCCTCGTCGAGGATGACGAGCCGCTTCCTACCTGAGAAGGTCGTCATCTTGGAAGCGGCCCCCGCCACCTTCTGGATGGCGGTGGCGGTCCTGCTGTCGCTGGCGTTCATCTCGATCTCGTCCCAGCCCATCTCTTCGGCTAGAGCTAGGGCGGCTGAGGTCTTCCCCACCCCAGGTGGACCGTAGAGGACGACCGCCCTCTTCTCGGGGACGCCCCTCTCCCAGGACCGGGCCCAGGCCTCCATCTCCGAGACCGCCTTCCCGTTTCCCAGGACCTCCTTCAGCCTCCTGGGCCTGTACTTCTCCGTCCACTTGGTGGCGGTCATGGCGGATATGGCTCCTCTATCGATCCTATAGTTGTCTATTGGCCTCTTCGTCTATTCGCCTCTTCGTCTCTATCTCCCTACGCGCCTCAGGTCCGGGGAGCTCTACCAGACACCCTCCCGTCCCGTCATCTCCTCGATCACTATCTCCCAGATCACCATCGGCATCCTCTCCATATCCTCCCGCCGGAAGGCCTTGCCTCCATGACCGGCCATCTCCTTCTTTGTGAAGACGTCAAAGAGCCTCTCTTTGGCCTGCGCATCCTCGGAGAGGCGGGCCTCTCCGAAGGCTATGACAGACCTCCAGCGGCCCCTCTCGACGGAGTCGACCTGAAAGCAGACCCTGGGGTTCGCCCTCACCATCTCCAGCTTCCTGCCCCGAAGGCCTGAATGAAGGAGGATCGACCCATCGGCGTATACGTAAGACATCGGCACTATGTAAGGCTCGTCCCCCGAAGAGAGGCCCAGCCTCCCAACCCTGGAGTTCGCCAGCAGCTGTTCGCACTCCTCTCCGGAGATCTCCCTCGGCTTCATGGTCCCCCTCTCGGGCTGAAAGGTTATTAAATTCTTCTTCCTCAGCCTCGCCAAAGGTTTTTAGCCTCGTTCCGCCAAACCAGAGGCGATGTTCACGAAGATTCTGATCGCCAACCGTGGCGAGATCGCCATACGCATCATGAGAGCCTGCCGCGAGCTCGGCATCTCCACCGTCGCCATATACTCCGAGGCCGACAGGAACGCCCTATTCGCCAAGTACGCCGACGAGGCGGTCTACGTCGGCCCTTCGCCGGCCTCCCAGAGCTACCTGCGGATCGACAAGATCCTGGAGGCGGCAGAGGAGACCGGCTCGGAAGGGATCCACCCCGGTTACGGTTTCCTCTCGGAGAACCCGGCCTTCGCTCGGGCCTGTGAGGAGAACGGGATCGTCTTCATCGGCCCCAGCAGCAGATCCATCGACAAGATGGGGTCCAAGATCGCCGCGCGAGATATAATGAAGGGCGCCGGGGTCCCCATCATCCCCGGCAGCGACGGTGGTATAGCCGATCCCCAGGAGGCGATGGACCTAGTGGAGTCGATCGGCTACCCCGTGATGCTTAAGCCGGCGGCCGGGGGCGGGGGGATCGGTATGAAGATCGTCTGGGAGGATAAGGACCTGGCCCCCGCCCTCGAATCTGCGAGGTCGATCGCCCGGTCCGCCTTCAGCGACGAGACCGTCTACGTCGAGAAGTACCTCGCGGAGCCCAGGCACATAGAGTTTCAGATCCTCGCCGACTCCAGAGGAAAGACCATCTACGTCTCCGACAGGGAGTGCTCGATCCAGAGGCGCCACCAGAAGCTGATCGAGGAGTCTCCGTCGCCGATCATGACCCCGGAGCTCCGGGAGGAGATGGGGTCGATCGCCGTCCGGGCGGCAGAGGCGATAGACTACCGGTCTGCCGGGACGGTGGAGTTCATGTACTCCCGGGGGGACTACTACTTCCTGGAGATGAACACCCGGCTCCAGGTGGAGCATCCCATCACCGAGATGGTGACGGGCGTCGACCTCGCGAAGGAGCAGATCCGGATCGCCGCCGGCGAGCCCCTCGCCTTCTCCCAGGACGAGATCGAGATAAGAGGCTGGGCGATCGAGTGCAGGGTCAACGCCGAGGACCCCCTAAACGACTTCGCCCCATCCCCCGGCAGGATAAAGGGCTACAGGAGCCCCGGCGGTCCCGGCATAAGGGTCGATAGTGGCGTTTACTCCGGCTTTGTTATCCCCCCTTACTACGACTCCATGATATCCAAGGTGGTGGCCATGGGCAGGGACAGAAAGGAGGCGATCGCCAGGATGGAGCGGGCCCTCTACGAGTACATCGTCACCGGGGTCAAGACGAACATAAACTTCCACGTGGCGGTCCTGCGAAACGAGAGGTTCAGGCGGGGCGACATAAACACCAACTTCCTGAAGGAAGAGTCGATAATGGAGGAGGTTAAGAGGGTCACGGAGGCCGAGTACGAGAAAGGGCTCTCCCTCGCCTCGGCCCTCGGCGCCGACACCCGGAGGGTGGCGGCCATATCCGCTGCCGTCGGTGCGTACATGACCCAACACGAAGCCTCCGCCTCCGAGGAGTAGGTCGCCCCTTGATGAGGGAGGAGATCAGGAAGAGGATGGTCCAGAGGCTCGGCCTCTGGACCTCCGGCCAGGAGCTGGCCGCCTCTCTGGGGATAAGCCGCGCCGCCGTCTGGAAGGCCGTCAGTTCCCTCAGGGCTGAAGGATACGATATAGAGGCCTCCAGGAGGGGCTACAGGCTCTCCACCATCCCAGACCTCCTCCGAGAGGATATCATCAAGGGAGGCCTCGATACAAAGTTCGTCGGGAGGACTGTCATAGCTCACCCGTCCCTCCCCTCCACCAACGCCGAGGCGAAGAGGATCGGACCCTCGGCGGAGGAGGGGACCGTCGTCGTCGCCGAGGTCCAGACCGCCGGGAGGGGGAGGATGGAGAGGTACTGGCACTCCCCCAGGGGCGGCCTATGGATGAGCGTAATTTTGAAGCCAAAGATCCCCCCCTCCCAGGCCTTCAGGGTGAACATGGCAGCCTCGGTGGCGGTGGCGAGGGCTCTTGGGGGGCTCTACGACCTCGACGTCAGGATAAAGTGGCCCAACGACATCATGGTGAGAGATAAGAAGATCTCCGGGATTCTTACTGAGATCGGGGCCGATATGGACAGCCTGGATTACGCCGTGGTGGGGATCGGGATCAACGCCAACATCGATCAGCGGTCCCTCCCCGAAGAGGGTAGGGCGACGTCCATCTCCTGGGAGCTCGGTCGAGAGGTTCTCCTGGTGGAGCTCGCCTCGAGAGTCCTGACGGAGTTGGAGAGGTGCTCAAAGGAGCTGGCCTCCTCCTTCGACCAGGTCCATCTGGAGTGGTCGCAGCGGTCCGCAACCCTGGGCCGGAGGGTGAGGATAACGACGAGAAACGGTGAGTTTGAGGGAGAGGCGGTGGATCTGGACGCCGATGGCGCCCTCCTGGTGGAGAGGGACGGCGGCCAAATAGACCGGGTAGTAGCCGGAGATTGCGTCCACCTCAGACCATCAAAATAACCGTCCAGGAAGGGGTAAGGCATATAGAGATCTCCGGCAGAAAGTCGGCGGAAGGTTACTTGTAGTGGGAGTTTTTTGAGATGGGAGGGCGAGAGAGATGAAGCGGAGGATAGAGATAGAGGGGATAGCGAGGGATACGCTGTACTTCATCCTCGAGGCCTCCCGGTCGACGCTGCCCGTGGAGTTCGCTGGACTCCTCCGGGCCGAGAAGGGTGTCATCACCGAGGTGATAATGCTTCCGGGAACCGAATCCTCGAGTAAGAGCGCTCTCGTCCGGCTCTACATGCTCCCCAACATGAGGATAGCAGGTTCGGTCCACAGCCACCCCTCCCCCAACATACGCCCCTCCCAGGAGGATCTCATCTTCTTCTCCAAGACCGGTGACTGCCATATAATCGCCGGGATGCCTTTTGATGAGGAGAGCTGGACCTGTTACGACAGGAAGGGACAGAAGAGAGACCTCCCCGTCCTGGACGTGGAGATCGAGGATGAGGATGAGGGCTGGTTCGATTAGGGTTCTGGCCACGGGAACCTTCGACCTCCTCCACCCGGGGCACCTCTTTTACCTGGAGCAGTCCCGGGCCCTCGGCGATGAACTGGTGGTGATAGTGGCGAGGGACGCCAACGTCAAGCATAAGCCCAGGCCGATCATACCCCAGGATCAGAGGATCCTCATGGTCTCGGCCCTGAAGACCGTCGATCGGGCGGTCCTCGGTGACGAGGTCGATATATTCCGGCCGATAGAGGAGCTGCAGCCCGATATAATCACCTTGGGATACGATCAGCACTTCGACGCCGTCCTCCTCAAAGAGGAGCTGGCGACCCGGGGGATCGAAGCCGAGGTGGTGAGGCTGGAGGAGCACGACCCATGCCCCCTCTGCAGCTCCCGGATGATAGTCGCAAAGATCCTGGAGGAACGATCCCTGGACGAAGAGAGGCCCTCTCCCTCCGGTTGACCTCTCAACGCCCCCAGGATCAGACCGCATAGCGCCAGTTACTTATACCGAACGTCCCCCTTTCCCGACAATATGGCCCCCAAAGTCGCTGTTGGCGGCACCTTCGACCCCATCCACGACGGCCATATCGCCCTTTTGAAGAAGGCCTTCGAGGTCGCCGGAGAAGACGGCGAGGTGGTGATCGCCCTCACCTCGGACAGAATGGCCGCCAGCCAGCGCGTCCGCCCGGTCCGGGAGTTCGATACGAGGGCCAGGATCCTTAAGGCGGCCCTCAGGGAGCATCTGGGGGTGAAACGGTTCAGGATCGAGATGCTTCACACCGTATACGGCTCGGCGATTGAGGAGGATTACGACGCCATCGTCGTATCGCCGGAGACCGAGCCGATAGCCTGCAACATAAACGAGATCAGGAGGGAGAACGGCCTATCCCCCCTCAGGATCATACGGATAGAGTACCAGATGGCAGAGGACGAGATCAGGATCTCCTCGACCCGGATCTGCAGCGGCGAGATAGACGCTCACGGTAGGATGATGGTCTAGGGTGGAGGAACTATCCATGAGATCTTCCATGAGGAAGATCCGGGGTCGCAGAAGGGGCGGAAGAGATCTCATCCGAAGATAGCCTCCCGCAGGAAGATGCGACCGTAATCCATATCAACTCACACAATTAAAAGGCAAAGCATGAAGCTTCGCCTCTTCGCGCTCTTCACGCTCTTCTCACTTTCCGTCGTCCCTGCCGTGGGGGAGGGGTATTCGGAGGAAAATCCGCTATATCCTCTGGCATGGTACAACAAGGGCGTTGCTCTATCGGAGCTCGGCAGATATGATGAAGCCATTGTATCCTACGATAACGCCATCGAGCTCTCGCCAAATTACGCTCTCGCCTGGAACAACCGGGGGATCGCCCTCAGCGCCCTGGATAGGCGCGGAGAGGCCCTAGAATCCTACAACAGATCTCTGGAGATCGATCCCGGTTATGCCCCAGCCTGGAACAACAGGGCCATCGTCCTGGAGGCGCTCGGGAGGGGCGAGGAGGCCCTGGCCTCCTACGACCGGGCCCTCGAGATCGATCCGAATTACGCTCTCGTCTGGAGCAATAAGGGCGGCATCTTCTACAGCCGGGGAGAGTACGACAGGTCCATCGAATGCTACGAGAAGGCCGTCGGGATCGACCCCGAGCTGAAAGAGGGCTGGAACAACCTGGGAAGGTCCCTCTACGCCCAAGGGAGATACGACCGATCGATCGAAGCTTACGAGGAGGCCCTCAGGATCGACCCGGTGTACGCCACCGCCTGGAACAACAAGGGGATCGTCCTGGGGACCCTGGGACGCCACCAGGAATCCCTCGATTGTTATGAGGAGGCTCTCCGGATCGATCCGGGCCACCTCATGGCCCTCTACAATCAGGGGATAGCCCTGGGGGTTCTCGGGAGGTACCAGGAGGCGATCGAGAGCTACGAGAAGGTCCTCCGCCTCGATCCGGGGTACGGACCCGCCTGGTACAACCAGGGGGTAGCCCTCGCCTCCATAGGCCGATTCGATGAGGCGCTGGACCGCTACGATGAAGCGCTGGCCCTCGATCGAAGCTACGCCCCGGCCTGGAACAACAGGGGGATCGCCCTGGGGGTTATGGGACGCCAAGATGAAGCCCTCCAGTCCTATGAAGAGGCGTTGAACCTCGATCCGGGGTACGGACCCGCCTGGTACAACCGGGGCGTCGCCCTCAGCACCCTCCAACGGTATGAAGAGGCGATTTATTCATACGATATGGCCCTCTCCATCGACCCAGCCATGAAAGAGGCCTGGAACAACAAGGGGATCGCCCTCAGCGCCCTCGGCCGCCACCAGGAGGCGCTCGAATGCTACGAAAGAGCCCTGGAGAGGGAGGCGGATGGAAGCGGCTCTGGGGATCGACAAGAGGATAATATGCCAGCTCAAACCGTGCCAGCCGAAAATATATCAGATCAAACGGTGCCAGATCAAACCGGCCCTGCCCCAGAAGAGGGGGAGTAGAAGAGAGCGGAACCTAGGCCGGCGGCCCCCCCGCCGGTGGATAGACCGCTAACTATCGTCGCTCCGGCTGACGTTCTTCAGCCTTTCGATCCCCCCAATCTCTTCGATCACCGAGAGGACGGAGAAGGGGACGAGCCTCATCCAGGCCTCGTCTCCTGAGAGGATCATCCTCCTGATGGCAGTCCCCGAGTAGACCTCCCTCCTGTAGAGGGGCGGCCGCATCACCTCCACCCCCGCCTCGGCGAAGAGCTGGACGACGAGGGGGTTATTCGAGTAGACGACCTCGAAGTTGGGGGTCATCGCCCGGACGTGAGATACCCAGACGGCGTTCCTGGCGATGTCCCAGAGGGGTATGACGTAGCAGGTGACGTCGAGACCCCGCAGGGAAGGCCAGATCATGCTGATCCTCTCTCCGGCTGTGAAGGGGTTCTCGAGGGTGTGGCTTGCCTGGGCGCTTCCGAGGCCGACGACGATCTCGTCCACCTCATCGGCGATCTTCTGGAGGACCGCCTCGTGGCCCAGGTGGTAGGGCTGAAACCTCCCGATGTAGAGACCTCTCCTCATAGGATCTCTTTTCCGATGAGCTTTATCGACCTCTCCTTGTTCGGGCCTATCGGCGAGCCGACGACTATCTGGGTGACCCCCGTCGCCAGGAGGTCATCCACCCTTGCCCTGCATTCGGCGGGGGTTCCCGAGACGGAGAAGGCTTTGATCATCTCCTCGGTGACGGCGCCGAGGGCGGAGCCGAAGTCGCCCCTGGCTATGGCGCCGGAGATGGCTGCCGCCTCCTCGGGCTTTACGCCGTGGCGCGACAGGACCGTCTCGGGAGATCCGGCGACTATGAAGGCGACGACTATCTTCGCCTCATTGGCCGCCTTCTCGCCGTTCTTGTCGGCGCTGAAACTGGTGTAGGCGGCGATCTCCACCCCATCGGGGTCCCGCCCCGCCTTCTTCGCCCCCTCCCTGATCAGAGGGACGGCGTACTTGAAGTCGTCGGGGTGGCTGGCGTTTACGAGGACGCCGTCGGCGATCATCCCCGCCATCTCCAGCATCTTCGGCCCCTGGGCCCCGATGTAGATGGGGATCTTACCAGGTGAGAAGGCGAGCTGGGCGCCTTTCATGCCGGAGCCCGCCACCCGTTTCTTAGCCAGAAGCTCCCTGAGGGCGCCCACCGACTCCCTGACGGCGGAGAGGGGCTTCTCCCAGGCCACCCCCATGGCGTCGAAGGTCGCCTTGTCCCCGGGGCCTATCCCCAGGATCGCCCTCCCGCCGGAGATCTCGTTGATCGACCCGATGCTGGAGGCGGTGACGGCGACGTTCCTGGTATAGGGATTGGTCACCCCGGTCCCGAGCTTCACCCTGCTCGTCGCGAGGGAGAGGATCGCGAGGGTCGAGTAGACGTCTCGATTGTTGTAGTGATCGGTGATCCAGATGGTATCAAAGCCCGCATCTTCGGCGAGCTTCGCCAGATATCCCACCTTCAGGGCGGGTTCGTTGGGGACGAACTCTATTCCGAACAATTTCCTCTCTCCAGGAGTATCCGGTCTCCGGGGGCGAGGCCGAAGAGATTTTTCGCGCTGCCCCCGTTGACCGCAATTTCTGCAAACCCATGGGACCCAATGGTTATAAGGGGTTCGTCGGGCTCCGCCTCCGAGTAGGTTCTCGCCCTCGATAGCCTCCTTCCGGCGAGGATCATACCCTTCCAGGGGATCTCGGTGGCGTTGGTTATGACGTTGCCGAAGCCGTCGACGTATAAGACCTCTGCCACCATACCCTCCCCGGAGATCTTCGCAGATCCTATCTCAAGATCCATCGCAGCCACCCTGGGGCCGAAGGACCCGGGTTCTCTGCCCGAGGCCAGAGCCGCCGCCACCGGAGCGAAGACGTCCCGACCGGCGAAGGTGGGGGCCGCGCCTTCAAAGAGGCTCGCAGCTATCATCCAGGCCGCCGGTTTGCCTAAGGATTTTGCCGCAGGGATGAGAAGGCCGTTGTCGGGTCCAACGAAGAGGTGGCCGCCGCCCTCGACGACGAT
>JARFPK010000006.1 GCA_029167045.1 Candidatus Methanocrinis natronophilus | reverse complement strand
CGCGGCTGAAGATCGCCACCACCGCCGCCCTCTTCTTCGGCGGCTTTCAGGCGTTGATGCCGGTGATCGGCTGGTTTGGAGGGTCTCAGTTCAGCGACGTCGTCACCGGATATGACCACTGGGTAGCCTTCTTCCTCCTCGCCCTCATAGGGGCAAAGATGATCCGCGACTCCTCATCGAAGGTCCCGGGGGAGAAGGTGGCAGACCTTCTGGACCGCCGGATCCTCGCCCTCCTGGCCGTCGCCACCAGCATCGACGCCCTCGCCGTCGGCGTCACCTTCGCCTTCCTCGAGGTCTCCATCGTCTATTCCGTGGCGGTCATCGGCGCCGTCACCTTCGTCCTCTCCTTCATCGGCGTCTACATCGGAGGAGGCCTGGCGGGGCTCTCTGAGAGGAGGATCGGTATCATCGGCGGCCTCGTCCTCATCGGCATCGGCCTGAAGATCCTCCTGGAGGGGCTCTACCTTTAGCCGCCTGTTGGAAGGGCCTCTCATCCCTTCTCCGCCCCGTGGCCCCCTTGCGCCAATAAATTAGAAATAGTTTGCAGCCGTAAAATGACCTGGAGGTTGAATCAATTGTTGGTACTTGTAGTCTACTACACCATGAACGGCCACACCCATCGGCTGGCCGAGGCGGTCGCTGAGGGAGCCCGTCAGGTGGAGGGGGCAGAGGTGGCCCTCCGCCGGGTCCCCGAGACCCTCTCGGAGGCGGAGCTGAAGAGGAGGGGAGGGTCGGCGGAGGCTGTGAAGGGTTTTGGCAGAGTCCCGGTCTGCACCCCCGAGGAGCTGGAAGAGGCGGGCGCCGTCATCTTCGGGACCCCCTCGTACCTGGGTAATATGGCGGGGCAGATGAGGATCTTCCTCGACTCCCTCGGCGACCAGTGGAAGAGGAACGCCCTGGTGGGGAAGGTGGGGTCGGTCTTCGTCTCCTCGGGGTCCCAGCACGGCGGTCAGGAGTCGACGATATTGAACTTCCACCCGACGCTCCTCCATCTAGGGATGGTCGTCGTAGGCCTCCCCTACACCTTCGAGAGCCAGAGAAGGATCGACGAGGTGGCGGGAGGATCCCCCTACGGAGCCTCCACCATCGTCGGGAGGGCGGGGGAGAGGACGCCGAGCGAGACGGAGCTCGCCGGTGCGAGGTTCCAGGGAAAGCATGTCGCAGAGATAGCGTCGAAGCTGGCCCGTTGACGGTTCTCCAGGGGTCTGATCCGGCGGCGGGGGTCGATGGGCCGGACCCGCGGCTCTTCTTTCTCATCTTTTTCGTCTTTTTTCGTCTATTTCTTCTTTATTTCTTCTATTTTCGTCTATTATCGGGGGTAGGTCTCCTCCGATCGCATCGAAGGGTGGAGGCCGATGTTTTCCGGCCAGATGGCAGGATGCGGGACAGAGTTTTATAGATGCGGTCCGATAATAGATCTCGATGAAAGACTTCTTCCTCCAACAGAGCCGTAACCCCGACTTCACCGGCAGAGAGCCGCTCCTGATGGGGCTGAAATCCGCCCTCGACGGTGGGGGTACGGCCGTTCTCCTCGGGGCCGACGGGATGGGAAAGAGCGCCACCGCCGCAGAATACGCCAGGGTCAACGCCGGAGAATACGACTTCATCTTCTGGATGAGGTCCTGGAACGATACCGTCCTCGCCCTCGACTTCGCCTCCCTCGCCGCCCCCCTGGGCATACCTCATCAGGAGGACACCGACCTCCTCGATCTAGGAGATGCCGTCCGGGCCTGGATGGAGGTGAACAGCCGGTGGCTTTTGATCTTCGACGACGCCCCCTCCCCCTCGGCCCTGGAGGTCCATCTCCCTCAGGCCGGCTCTGGTGGCGGAGGCGTCATCATAACATCAAGCAGTAGAAAGAGCTGGATGGGGGGCGAGGCAGCCTCTTTCGAGATCGGACCCCTGGAACCGTCGCAAGCCGTCGCTTTTCTATTTAGACGGACAGGCCAGGAGGACCCTGCCGCATCCATGAGGCTTGCGAAGTTGCTCGAGGGGTTCCCCCTCGCTCTGGAGGTAGCAGCAGGCTACATCCGCTGGACGGGGATATCCCTATCCCGTTATGTCGATCTTTATGAGAGGCGGCTCAGCGAGATCTCGGGCAAGACAGCACCATCCATCCCCATAACCCTGGCCGCCGTCCTGTATATATCGATGGAGCAGGTCCGGGCCGTATCCGTCGAGGGATCTGAGATCCTCAGCCTATCTGCCTTTCTGGCGCCAGAAGACCTCCCCTTCGAGCTCCTCGTCGGGGCGGGCTCCCTCCTCACTGGGTCCGTCGACCTGGGTCTCGTCGCCCTCGAGAGGAGGGGGCTATTGAGGAGAGACGGAGCCTCTCCATCGGTCCACCCCCTCATCCAGGCCTTCGCCTTCGGCGCCCTCGACTTCGAGGGGAGGAAGGCCTGGGCAGAGGAGACCGTCCGGGCGGTGGGGGGTGCCTTCAGCCCTCTCCTGGAGGACCTATCTCGATGGCCGGACTGCGGCCGCCTCCTCCCCCACGCCCTCGCCTCCACCGGGAAGCTGGAGGATCTGGGGAGCGGATCTGAGGAGGCGTCCCTCCTCTTGAACCAGGCGGGGCTTTACCTCCAGCGGAGGGGCGATCTGATGGGGGCGAGGTCCGTTCTGGAGAGGCTCGTCGCCGTCGACGAGGGGCTTCGGGGGCCCCAACATCCGGAGGTGGCCACCGACCTCAACAACCTCGGCTCGGTCCTGAGGGTCCTGGGCGACCTTCCAGGGGCGATGGCTCACTTCGAGAGGGCCATCGCCATCGAGGAGGCTCAAGATGAGCCCGACCCGCTCAAGATCGCCATCAGGGCGAACAACCTGGGTACGGTCCTGCGGTCCCTCGGGGACCTTCCGGGGGCCCTCGCCCAGTACGAGAGGGCGCTATCCATCGACATGGACGCCTATGGCCCGAACCATTTCAAGACCGCCATCCGTATCAACAACCTCGGAGAGGTCCTCCGTGAGATGGGGGACCTGGACGGCGCGATGGAGTCCTTCAACCTCGCTCTCCGGGTCTTCGGCCAGTTCCTGGGTCCGGGCCACCATTATACCGAGAGGGCGAGGGAGAACCTGGAATCCCTGGGAGAAGGCGGAAAAGAATGAGGGAGAGGGGCGGAAGGGCAAAATTCGGAAAAGTAAGGGGCGGAAGGGTAAACGGCGGATGGGTCGAAGGTGGAAAGGGAGCAGAGGGAAGGGGGTTCGCCGCCCTTCATATCTCCCACCCCCACCCCAATTCTACCCTCCGACCGATCTGGCGGCCCGTCATCGGGTGACGGGGGCAGGACCCCAGTCCGCGGGATCGAACTTGTTATCCCGGAAGTCCTTGATCACGGCGTGGCCGGAGGAGACGAGGAGGTAGTTGAAGTTGACGAGGGAGCCGGTATCGGGATCTTCGATGTAGGCGACGGCGATCCACCGGCCGTATCTGTCTTTCACCCCCAGGTCGTCGACGTCGAGGTGGACGATCTCGTCCAGGAGCCAGGCCTCAGCGAAGAACTTAGAAGCCTTCCCCGCCGGGGTGTCCATCTCTGGGGCGTCGACGTCGGCGAGCCTCACCCTGCCGAACCCCTCGACGTCGAAGGTGTCGCCGTCGACGACCCTCGTCACAAGGCCGGAGACGGAGATCTCCGGAGGCTCGGGGCCTTCCTTTGGGGATAGGAGGTCTCCAAGGCGGCCGCCGTCGATACATCCGGCCCCAGCCAGGAGGGCGGCAAGAAGGAGAGATAGCGCCAGGGCCTGGAGGAGACTGATCCGGCGACCTTTCATCTTTGAGATGTCTAGCCCTCCAGCTCCTCGATCATCTCCTCCACCTCTTCATACCCCTCCTGATACTTCTCCTCCTCGTCGGGGGCGAGCTCCTTCAAGAGGCGGAGAAACTCCCCGGCGTGGACCCTCTCCTCATCGGCGATATCGACGAGGACGGCCCTCGCCAGCTCGTCGTCCGTCGACTCCGCCAGCTGCATGTAGAGCTGGACCGCCTCATACTCTGCTGCGATCATGTACCTGATCGCCCTGATCAGCTCCTCGTTGGTGAGCTTTCTATCCCAGGCCAGGCCGGAAAAGGGGTTTGCAAACTCGGGCATTTATCCTTCCTCCTTCAACCATCGATATCTACAGGCCAGTCCAAGCTCTGGACTAGCGATATATCTTTCGGTCTCCTCCGATCGGTTCCGCCTTTCGTCCCCGCAGAACCGGAGAGGTCGCAGGTCTCCATCTCCTCCGCCCTGCGGAGACGGTAGGTTGATCGCCTTCGGTGGTTTTTCTCACCCCGCCCTCCGGGCCGCCGCCAGGGCCAGGTAGATGAAGGGGGTATCGAGGGCGGCTATCAGGATCTTGATGACGTACTGGCCGGCGATCATCTGGAGGAGGACGGAGTTTGGGATGAGGCCGTAGAAGGCGAGGGTGATGAAGATCAGGGTGTCGATGGCCTGGGAGGCTGCTGTGGAGGCGTTGTTTCGAAGCCACATATGCCTCCCGCCGGTCTTCTTCCTCAAAAAGCCGTAAGCCCAGACGTCATGGTGCTGGCTCACCAGATAAGCGATCATGGAGGCGGCTATAATGCGAGGAGCAAAACCGAATATGGCATCAAAGGAGCTCGCAAGCCCCGGGTCCATCAACGGGGATGCAGACCACCGGAGGGCGATCAGGACCGAGACGAGCATCACCACGTTCGCGAGAAAGCCCGTCCAGACGGCGAGCCTCGCCTTCTCCTCTCCAAAGAGCTCGCTGAGGATGTCGGTCAGAAGGAAGGTGGAGGCGTATACGAGGACAGCGGCCGGGGCGATGAAGGGGCCGAAGACGATCGTCTTGACGGCCAGAAGGTTTGCCAGGACCGTCAGGGAGGCGAAGACTCCGACGGCTATCTCAGGGCCCCGGCGGGCCGGGCGGTGACGATGGCGAGGGTCGCCGCCGCCCAGAGGATGGGGGTAGGGTCCATGGACGCTATCTGGAAGCTCTCTATTCTTCACCCGTCGATCGAGCCGGCCAGGGCGAAGTAGGCGAGGAGCGCCTCCAGCTGGATCCGCTCGTTGGCCCCTTCCGTCATCCGAAAGTCGATCTCGCCGATCCTGTCCATCAGCCTCACCAGGGTCGGGGCGGGGAGGTCGCCTGAGTCCATGAGGCTGAGGGTCTGTCGATGGATCTGGATTACGACGTCCTCTCCGGAGAGCCCCTGGACGAGGAGGAGGTCGTCGAGGAGGCTCCTCGCCTGGGTGAAGTTGCCGGCGAGGGCGGTCTTCATCAGGTCCCGGATCTCTTCAGGCCTGGCGGTGGCGGTGATCTGGTAGATCGTCTCCTCCGTCACCTCCCCCTCCATCAGGGAGGCGGCCTGGAGGGCGTTGATCGCCTTTCTCATATCGCCCCTGGCGACGTAGACGATCGCTCCCATCCCGCCTTCCGTCACCTTGACCCCCTCCTCCTCGGCTATCTTCTTCATCCTCTCGCTGACCGCCTCGTCGGATAAAGAACGGAACCGATAGACGGCGCATCTTGACTGGATCGGCTCGATGATCTTGGAGGAGTAGTTGCAGGAGAGGACGAACCTGCAGATGGAGCTGTACCTCTCCATCGTCCTCCGCAGGGCGGACTGGGCGTCGCTGGTCAGGGCGTCGGCCTCGTCGAGGAAGATCACCTTGAAATCGGCGCCGCCGAGGGGGGCGGTCCGGGCGAAGTCCTTGACCTTGTGGCGGACGACATCGATCCCCCGCTCGTCGCTGGCGTTCAGCTCGATGAAGTTTCCCCGCCACTCCTCGCCGTAAAGCTCCCTCACCATGCTGATGGCGGCGGCGGTCTTCCCGACGCCGGGGGGGCCTGAGAAGAGGAGGTGGGGGACGTTTCTGCTCCTGACGTAGGACTTGAGCCTCTTCACGATCTCCTCCTGGCCCACCACGTCCTCCAGGCTCAATGGCCTGTACTTCTCGATCCAGATCTCCTCTTTGATCCCGCATCCCTCCTTGATGACGACCTGGGCCTGTCTCTATATCTAATTTCCCGCCATGGCGGAAAACAGAACCGACAAAGCCTAAATAGGACGTTATCAATGCCTTTCCCCGTTGTTGGAGGACTAAGATGATCTCTGAGGTGGCAGGACAATACGACGCGAAAGAGGTAGAGGGAAGGGTTCGGAAGTTCTGGGAAGACCGCGGCATCTACGCCCTGGCCAGGACGATGAGGACCGGGGGGAGGAAGTTCTTCTTCGTCGACGGGCCGCCCTACACCACCGGGAGGATCCACCTCGGGACCGCTTGGAACAAGATCATCAAGGACTCGATCCTGCGTTACCGTTCGATGAACGGCTTCGAGATCAAGGACCGGGCGGGCTGGGACATGCACGGCCTCCCCATCGAGGTGAAGGTGGAGGAGCACCTGGGCTTTGAGAGCAAGAAGGATATCGAGACCTACGGCGTCGACCGGTTCATCGATAAGTGCAAGGAGTTCGCCCTCAGCCAGAAGGACCAGATGACAGAGCAGTTCAGGACCCTGGGGGCCTGGCTGAACTGGGAGGACCCATACATGACCCTCAAGGACGAGTACCTGGAGGCGGCGTGGTGGACCCTCAAGAGGTCGGACGAACGGGGACTTCTGGAGAGGGGGTTTCGGGTCGTCAACTGGTGCCCCCGGTGCGAGACCGCCATCGCCGACGCCGAGGTGGAGTACTGGGAGGAGACCGATCCGTCCGTCTACGTCAAGTTCCCTATAGTCGGCGAAGAGAAGACCTTCATGATGATCTGGACTACGACGCCGTGGACGATACCCGCCAACGTCGGCGTCGCCGTCCATCCTGACTTCGAGTACTCGAAGGTCCGGGCGTGGAAGGACGATCTCGACGAGGCCGAGATCCTGATCATCGCTTCGCCCCTCGTCGAGAGCGTCCTGCGGGAGGGTCGGTATAAGGACTACGAAGTTCTGGACCGGTTCCGAGGGACGGAGCTTGCGGGGCTCGAATACGAGCATCCCCTCGCCGACCTGATCCCTGCCCAGAGGGAAATCGTCCACAAGATACACCTCGCCGACTTCGTCACCGCCGAGAATACCGGCTCGGTCCACATCGCCCCCGGCCACGGCCTCGAGGACTTTGAGCTGGGGGTCGCCGAGGGGATGGAGATCTTCTGCCCCGTAGGGGAGGACGGCCGGTATACGAAAGAGGCGGGGGAGAAGTACGCCGGCAAGTACGTCCGGGCGGCGAATGGAGAGGTGGACGAAGACCTCGCCGACCGGGGCCTCCTCCTCGCCGAGGGCGAGATCGTCCACAGGTACGGCCACTGCTGGAGATGCAAGACCCCCATAATCTACATCGCCACCCCTCAGTGGTTCCTCAAGATCTCAGAGATAAGGGACGATATGCTCGATGAGATCGCGAAGGTTAAGTGGTACCCCGACTGGGCGGGGTCCGCCCGGTTCAGGGACTGGATCAGCGGCGCCCGGGACTGGTGCATCTCCCGCCAGAGGTACTGGGGTATACCCCTTCCCATCTGGATCTGTCGCGATTGCGGCAAGAAGGAGGTGATCGGCTCCATGGAGGAGCTCCGCCTGAGGAGCGGCGCCGTCGTCGAGGACCTCCACCGGCCTGCCGTCGATCTCGTTACCATCAGATGTTCCTGCGGCGGCGAGATGAGGCGGGTCCCTGACGTCTTCGACGTCTGGTTTGACAGCGCCGTAGCCTCCTGGGCTACCCTCAACTATCCCGGGGATCAAGAAGAGATCAAGGAGTGGTGGCCTGCAGACTTCATCACCGAGGGGCACGACCAGACCCGGGGCTGGTTCTACTCCCAGCTCGGTGCTAGCATGGTCTCCTTCGGCGTCGCCCCCTACAGGTCTGTTCTGATGCACGGCTTCACCCTCGACGACAAGGGCAAGAAGATGAGCAAGAGCATAGGAAACGTCGTCTCCCCCGAGGAGGTCGTCGGGAAGTTCGGGGCCGACACCCTCCGTCTCTACGTTCTCTCCTCCAACGCCCCCTGGGAGGACATCCACTTCAGCTGGGATGAGGTGGGGAACACCAACAGGATGCTCAACATCCTCTGGAACGCCTACAGGTTCCCCCTCCCCTATATGATCCTGGACGGCTTCGACCCGAAGAGGACGACCCTTGATATGGTCCAAGAGAGCCTCCGCCCCGAGGACCGGTGGATCCTCTCCCGAACCAACACCCTCGCCGCCGAGGTCGAGACGAGCATGGGATCCTACCAGCTCCAGAGGGCTACCAGGGCGATAGCCGACTTCGTCCTGGAGGACCTATCCCGGTGGTACATCCAGCTCGTCCGGCCCCGGACCTGGATCGAGACCGACGACCCCGACAAGCTCGCCGCCTACGCTACCATCCTCGAGGTGATGACGACCCTCGCGAAAATTCTGGCCCCCTTCGCCCCCTTCACCGCTGAGACGATCTACCAGAACCTGGTGAGGGGGACCGATCCCCAGGCTCTGGAGTCGGTCCATCTCTGCAACTGGCAGAGGCCGAGGGAGGAGCTCATCGACTCAACCCTGGAAGAGGAGATGGCCCTGGTGAGGGAGGTGGTGGAGGCGGTCTCCAACGCCCGCCAGAAGGGAGGGAGGAAGCTGAGGTGGCCGGTCGCTGAGGTGACGATCTCCCCCAAGAGGGAGATCCCCGAACTGGGGGGCCTTCTATCCGTCCTCAAGAGTCAGACCAACTCCAAGAGGGTGACGGTCGCGGCCGTCGGGGAGATGCCCGAGATGGAGATCGCTCTAAACCCCGTCCCCAAAAAGATCGGACCCGCCTTCAAGGGCGAGGCCCAGAAGGTGATAGAAGCCCTCAAGGGAGCCGATCCGCTGGAGGCTAGAGATCGGCTGATCGCCGGCGAGTTCATGCTGGGGCCTTACGCCATCGCCCCCGATATGGTGGAGTTCATCGAGAAGATCCCCGAGAACCTAGTAGCAGCCGACTTCTCTTCGGGGACGGTATACGTGGACGTCACCCTCACCGAGGATCTGAGGGCGGAGGGTTACGCAAGAGAGATCATCAGGAGGATCCAGGATATGAGGAAGGAGATGGACCTGAGGGTCGAGGAGAAGATCGAGGCGACGATCAGGTTGGACGATGAGGTGGTCAGAGGGCTCCTGGAGAGGATGAGAGACCATATAGCCGCCGAGGTCCGGGCGGCTCGCCTCGAGATGGGATCTGATCTGCAGGTCAGAGGATTCCTCGTCAAGGAATGGTCTATAGAAGATCTGGAGACGACCATAGCCATCTCCCGCGGATAATTAATATATAAGATTAGTGCCAGAGATGAGACCATGGAAGATTCGTCCCGACCCCTGAAGGTCGAGGTGAAGGGGGTCTACACCCTCCAAGCAGCCGGAGACCTGGTGGCCCCTGTCGTCCTCCTCGAGGATGAAGCTTCGAGGATCGTCCCGGTCTTCGTCGGCCTCTCGGAGGCGATATCGATCCACCAGGCCCTCTCTGGGGCGGTATCCCCCAGGCCCACCACCCACGACCTCTTCGTATCCACCCTCGATAGCCTGGGTGCGAAGATCGGAGGGGTTCTCATCGACGACCTGGACGGAGGGGTCTACTACGCCCGCCTATCGGTATCTATCGACTCCGTCGAGAGGGATGTGGACGCCAGGCCTAGCGACTGCATAGCCCTCGCCCTCCGGTCGGGAGCGCCGATCACAATCCGGGAGAGGGTCGTCATAGAATCGTCCATGGAGAGGAAGGAGCTACAGGATCTGAAGGGGATCGAGGATTATCTCTACCCCGACCGTTGACCGCCTTCTAAGCCTTCTACCCATCCTCCCCTCTCCTGATATCGTCTCTTTTCATCCTCTTTCTCCAGGTATCGTCTCTCTTCATCTCCTCTACACCTTTATACTCTCATTCTATCTCATATTTCCATTGATATCGGTCGGATCAATTCAGCAGATTATGTCACCTTTATCGGGAGGATCGGTTGGAGACGGCCCCATCATCCTCCTATTTTCCTTTCTGATCTAAAAGATGGCAAAACGTTTAATACCATCCTTCGCCAAGAATTATACGTCTCCTCGGAGGGGAGACCCGGGGTACGATCATAAAATCACGATGGTTTAGCACGTCCAGACTCGAAATACTGGCGAAGATGAGTTTTCGCGACCTGTAGCGAAGGGGGTACATCTTGCCTGAGGATAAGGGAGGGGATCGTGTATGGCCGTATTTGAGGTAAGACCATGAGACGTCAATCGACCATCTCATCGACCTGCTTATTGCTGGTCTTGAGCCTGAGCTTCTTTCCGTTTTTGTCATCCGCCGATGGCCAGATCTATGGGGGCGGCGGGACTGTAATTCATTGGCAGTATCGCCCAGAAGAGCCGATAATCCAGTTGGGCTTTGCAGACGAGATCCTCCCCCTGGGGGCCCAGAACTCCACAAAATCGATCAGAATCCCAGGGCTTGAAAACAGGATCATCCCCGGAGAGCCGGTAGTCCCTTTCAGGACCGCGTGGATACTGATCCCCTTCGGTGAAGAGATCGAGGAGATAAAGGTCCTTCCCGGAGAGAAGAAGAACCTCGGCAAGATCCTGATCGAGCCCGGCCAGGATCCTCTACCCATAAGCTTCTCGGGGGATCATACATACACGCCCCTCAATGAAACGACCTATGGATCGATGGAGCCTTACCCAAGAGACTTCTACTCCGTGATCGGTGTCCAGCATAAGAGAGGATATAAAATACTTTTAATAAACCTTTATCCGATCATGTACATCCCCAAGACGAAGGACACCTACTACTTCGGGACCTTCGACGTGGAGGTGAAGACAGCGCCAGCGGCGACCCTCCATCGGGGGCTCTACAGGGGATTGAAAGAGGACAGGGCGCAGGTAGAGAGGATGGTGGACAACCCCGGGGAGATTGCCACCTACTCTCAGGATATCGTCCCCACCGGGAGTTCTCCTCTCCTCGACGGGGTCTACGATTACGTCATAATAACCAACCGGGCTCTAAAGAAAGCTCCGGTCCCCTACAACTTCACCGACCTCGCCAGCTGGAAGACCGCCAGGGGGGTGGTTTCGACGATCGTCACCGTGGAGGATATATATGCCACATATCCGGGCGTCGACGAGCAGGAGAGAATAAGGAACTTCATAAGGGACGCCTATCTCAACAACGGCATAACCTACGTCCTCTTGGGTGGCGATGCCGACGGAGGCGGATCGGCCAGCGGAGGCTGGAACAACATAGTCCCCGCCAGGGGGCTCTGGGCCTGGGATTACGAGGCAACTCCTCCGAATATCCCCTCAGACCTCTACTACGCCTGCCTCGACGGAAACTTCGACTACAACGGCAACGGTATCTACGGCGAGCCAGGGGACGGCCCCGGGGGCGGGGAGGTGGATCTCCTGGCCGAGGTCTATGTGGGAAGGGCTCCCGTCGACTCTTATGCTTCGCTCTCCAACTTCGTCCGAAAGACGATCGCCTACGAGTCGACCTCCAACGACGCCTACCTCAAGGAGGTCTGGATGGTGGGCGAGTACCTGGGATTCGGCGGGGTCAGCGACTGGGGCGGAAACTGCCTCGACGAGATCAAAGACGGTTCCCAGGCCAGCGGATACGAAACCAAGGGCTTTCCTGAAGATTATAACAAATCTACCCTCTACGAGCGGGACAGACAATGGAAGAAGGAAGATCTGACGGGAATAATCGATGGAAACGTCCACATCATAAACCATCTCGGTCACGCCCACGTAGGAAGCGTCATGAAGATGAGGGCCGATGACGTCGGACGTCTGAAGAACGATCGGTACTTCTTCGGCTACAGCCAGGGCTGTTATGCCGGATCCTTCGACAACAGAGACCCCTACTTCGTATATCTGGCCACCGACTCGATTCTTGAGCATTTCGTCACTGAGCCCTACGGAGCCTTCGCCTTCATAGGAAACTCGCGGTACGGTTGGGGGAGGAGGTCCACCACCGACGGACCGTCCCAGAGGTACCACCGGCAGTTCTGGAACGGCGTATTCGGCGAGGGCATAGAAAATATCGGCAGGGCTCTGCAGTACTCCAAGGAGGCGAACCTGGGGTCCATCGACAGAACAAGTGACGGTAACGTCATGAGGTTCTGCTATTACCAGCTGAACCTCTTCGGATGCCCAGAGACCTCTTTACATAAGCCCTTCAAATCTGACCGACTGATTAAGATAACGGATATGGAGCTTCCCAGTTACGCAAAGCCCGGTCAACCCGTCGATGCGAAGGTCGCTGTCGAGAACCAGGGCTCCAAAGGAGAGGAGGACGTAGTCGTTCAGCTTTTGGAGGGGGGGACGGTCCGGGACTCGCAGATGATACCCTACATCCCCAGCGGCTCCTCCGCCTCCGTCAGCTTGAGATGGGAAGGGTCCCTTGAGGGGAGGTACACCCTGGAGATCCGGGCTCTGCCTATCGATGGGGAGGAGTATGGCGGAGAGGTCCGCCGGGAGAGAGATATTGAGGTGATCGAGGGGAGAAGCCCCGTCCTCCTGGTGGATGACGATGAGGGGTCAGATTACGATACCTATTACGAAAGGGCCCTGCAGGCAGCCGGCTACAGCTACATAAAGGTCGACGGCCCTCCTTCCAGAACCGATCTATTGTCCTTTGATTCTGTCATATGGTTCACCGGGCGGGACTTCACGACCACCCTGACACGAGAGGATCAGGCGAACCTGGCCGCCTATCTCGACTCTGGAGGAAGCCTCTTTTTATCTGGTCAGGACATTGGCTTCAACATCCACGACACCGCCTTCTTCAGGGATTACCTCCACGTGGAGTACGTGAAGGACAACGCCGGCATCTACGTACTGGAAGGGGTATCTGGAGACCCCATATCCGACGGGTTCACCATAGGTATCTCCGGAGGGGACGGTGCAGATAACCAGTACTGGCCGAGCGAGATCCTCCCCGTCACCGCGTATGCGAGAGATCTCTTCAACTATAGAGAAGGTGGTTGTGGCGGCGTCAGGATCGATACGGGTACCTACAGGGTCGTCTACCTCGCCTTCGGGTTTGAGGCGATAAACAGCTCTTCGCACCGTAACGAGATCATGAGGCGGATCGTGTCATATCTGAGCGAAGATGGCTCCGACGATATGTCGTTGGTGGAAGATTCTGGCGGCGAAACGAGGCTATTGAGCCCTGATGGGCTGCTCGGTCCGGGGGATCTGAAGTCGCCTGTGGCGGGCTGGGATCTGGACCTCGATCTGACCTTTGAGGATATAACCCTCGATTTCGACGGGCTGGATCCGAAGTTCGATAGGATGAATAGGGAGTTTGAAGATATAGGCCCCATCTTCAAAGGTATGGGGACCGGGTTAGGGGGATGAACGGATTGGCGGAATTTAGGAGGAGGACCGGATCTGGGCGGAGGATCCTTCCGGCTCTGATCTTGACCGCGGTAATATCCATCGCGGCGGCTCAGGGGGCCACCATCACCGTCGGGGCCGAAGGATGCGATTACTCAAGCATCCAGAAGGCCATCGAAGCGGCGAAGGCCGGGGATATTCTCAGCGTCCAGAGCGGGACGTACAGGGAGAATCTGGTGGTGGACAAGACCCTCATACTCCGGGGGAGGGATACGGGCTCCGGGATGCCCGCCGTCGACGGCAGAGGTGTGGGAAGCGCGATCATCCTTAATGCAGATCAGATCACCCTTGAGGGTTTCGTTGTGAAGAACGCGGGGCACGGGAAGGCCGGGATCGAGGTGAACTCAGATAGAAATTACATAAGAAACAACCTGATCACTGAGAACAGATGGCACGGTATATACCTTTCCGACTCCGATGAGAACGTGATAACAGGAAACGTCGTTTCGAAGAACAGATACGGCATCTGGATCCCGGCCGGGTCCGATGGAAATAGAATAACAGCAAACGAGCTCCTGGATAACTCCCACGGCAACGCCGTCGACGCCGGGGTCAACCGGTGGGAGATGAACGCCTACGATGACCTCGGGGAGGGGGTGACGAGGTACAGGATCACCGGCGGGCCCAACGTGGACGAGCGCCCCAAGGCCGCAACCCTACAAGTTGAGGAGGCGGAGACGAAGATCTCGACGATCACGGTGAAGATCACCATACCGACGCCGATAATAGGATAGCTTAGGCCGAGAGATCTTGGGGGGGGAGATGGCGCCATAATCTCTCTCACCCCTAACCTCTCCACTCTCACCTTCTGGCGGCCGCCCATCTCCCGCGCACCTTTTTATACCCTTTACCCCAAGAGGTTCGTCCCTGATCGGGAGATGATGCCAAAGATGCTCACTGTGACCTTTCTTGGAACCGCGGGATCCCTTCCCACCCCGGAGAGGAACCCATCGGCGGTCCTGATAAACCGTGAGGGGGAGCTGATCCTCTTCGACTGCGGCGAAGGGACCCAGAGGCAGATGATGCGGGCGAAGACGGGGATGATGAACCTCGACTACATCTTCATAACCCACCTTCACGCCGACCACATCCTGGGGATACCGGGGCTTCTTGAGACTATGGCCTTCCAGGGGAGGAGGGAGCCGGTCACCATCGCAGGGCCGGCCAGGACCGCCGAGGTGGTGGAGCTCTTCGACAGGCTCTGCTACTATTCTCGCAGACTTCAAGTGAGGGTCCTGGAGCTGGAGGCGGGGGACGTCGTGAGGATGGAGGGGTACGAGGTCAAGGCTGTGAGGACCTCCCACAGCGTCCCAAGCCTCGGGTACTGCCTCCGGGAGGACCCAAGGCCCGGCCGGTTCCTCCGGGATAGAGCCGTAGCCCTCGGCATTACTCCCGGCCCTCTCTTCGGGAGGCTCCAGAGGGGGGAGAGGGTGGAGGTGGAAGGAAGGATCGTAATGCCAGAAGAGGTTATGGGCCCTGCGAGGCCGGGAAGAAAGGTCGTCTACACCGGGGATACGAGGCCGGTCCCAGAGATCGAGGAGGCGAGCAGGGAGGCGGATCTTCTCATCCACGACGGTTCTCTCTCCGACGGTATGGCCGACTGGGCTATCGAGACTATGCACTCCACCGCCGGCGAGGCGGCGGATCTGGCGAAAAGGGCGGGGGCGAGGATGCTGGTTCTCACCCACATAAGCTCCCGGTACTCCGACGACGTCTCCACCCTCCTCTTCGACGCCAGGAGGCGGTATCCGGAGGTTCTCGTAGCCGAAGATCTGATGAAGATCGATCTGAAGCTGAGAGACCGCTGAAATCAGAAGACCGGGGGCGCCGGTATTATATTGAGCCCAGATCACGACATTACTTTTTCTGAACCTCTGAGGGCCGTCCTAGGGCCCTACTCCTCTCTTCTCCCATCGCATCTCGCAGCCCTTCTGCCATCTCGTCGTCTCTCCCGATGAGGGCGCTCTCCAGGCTTAGGGCAACCGTCTCCAGGGCGTACTGGACCCTGGAGAGATCCATATCTCTCCTCTCATGCCTCACCCCGGCCTCGAAGAGCCTTTCGATCTGATCCTCGGGGAGGCCCAGGGCCTTGGCGGCGCTGACGGCCCGGCCGTACATCTCGTTGGAGACGTAGTAGGATAGCCCCTCTTTTAAGAGCCTCTCCGAATCCTCCTTCCTTCCTGCCTTCTTGGAGATGAGGGCGGCCCAGAGAAAGTCTCCCTCCTCGACGGCGATCTCCACCGCCCTATCGACCCTTCCTGAGTCTTTCGCGAGAGATATGGCCAGCTCCGTCTCGCCGGCGCGGTTCAATAGATCGATCCCCGGATCCACCAGGTAATCCGGTAAGCATCTCACGTTCTCGGTGAGGTATACGATCTGATCCTCCCGGCTCATCCTATCGAAATCGTCTCTTGATATCTCTATTCTCTCACTAAAACGATCTGCGGTCACGGTATCACTCCAGAAGCTCTGATATCACCGAGAACTCCACCCTGGCGGTGTTGTCGATGGTGAGGGGGGTGATGGAAATCTTCCCCTCCTGGTATACTGCCCGGACGTCCGTCCCCTCCCGCTCCGTGCAGACGAGGTCGCCGTCGATCCAGTAGTAGGGCCGCCCCCGGGGATCTGCCCTCTCCTGGACCCTGGTCTTGAAGATCTTCCTGGCCAGCCTCGTCACCACCACCTCCGTATCCTCGGTGGCGTCTACGGGGACGTTGATATTCAATATGTCCACCCCTGCCGGAAGCCCCCTCTCCAGGACGTTCTTTGCCACCTTGTGGACGATCATCGCCGCCACGTCGAACTGGTAGGCGTGGTCGTTTCTGCTGTCGAACTTGTCCCCCTGGTCGACGACTTGGACGGAGGCGGTGATGGCGGGGATCCCGTAGCTCGCCGCCTCCAGGGCAGCTCCGATCGTCCCGCTGGTGGTGACGGTGTCGGTGCTGATGTTCTCTCCGATGTTTATCCCCGATACGGCGAGGTGGGGCAGCTCACCCTTCAAGAGCCAGAAGATCCCCATGATCACCGAGTCGGTCGGCGTCCCGGAGACCTCGTACGCCTCGACGCCATCCAGGTTTATCTTGTTGTACCTCAGGGGCTCGAAGATCGATATCGACCTTCCGACCCCGGACCTCTGGCCTGAGGGAGCGGCGACGAGGATCTCTCCCAGCCCCACCACCCCCCGGACCGCGGCCCTGATCCCCGAGGAGTGGACGCCGTCGTCGTTGGTAACCAGAATGCGATTCATTGACAGGATATCTGGGGACGGAGGTATAAAAATGGAGCGACCTGACTGGATTGACCCTGGGTCTCCTCTAGCCTCGATAGGTCGGGGGCCGGCTTTCGATCTTCAAGCACCTCAAGATATTAAAAAATTTCCGGTTTCCTCATCAGCTCCTCCCTTCAGGCTCTCCTCCGGGCCGTCGTATCGACGATGGCCAACTCTCACTTATGATCCAAAATGATCCAAATCCGATCAAAAAAGGAGAAAACTATAAAAATCTGATTAAAAAAGTTAAAAAAATTATATTAAAATATAATTAAAAATAAATTTAAAAATCGTAATTGAATTATTCTTAAATATATGATTTAAATCAGAAATTTTGCACAATAATATAAATCAAAAAATTATTTAATAAAATAACTATATATAATGACGTCATTAACAAGGAATTAATAAATAATTTTTTATAAATTAAATTGAGGCCAGCGATCAGAGATTCTATTTATAATGTTGATTTTATAGAGTATAATTGAAGCCGTAACATATACCATTTTTAAGCCAAAATAGTATTTATAAAAATACGAGTTTCTGCGTCTCGCAGCCAGCTATATTCTTATAATCTATATGCATAGGAGCCCCCGTCCGCGTAAAATGCACTTTAAAGGTGGAATCTATCCCGTCAACCATCATGGTACGCGACGAGGGGGGCAAATTCATATAGTATATGGAATAAGCCCTCCCATAAAATCGGGCCAAAATCCAGGGAGGTCAGATTGTACACATATAATCTAGGAATGAATCGCTCTTCCGATAAATCTCAGTGGGGGATTCAGCTGGAGGCCATTTTACTCACCCCTCCATCTCCTCCGGAGGTCTGGGAGATAGAATTTGGTTAAATATTTTTTTATAAAAATAATTTATATAAAAAAACTTCTAAAAAAGTACTTTTCTGTACAAATAAAGATTACAAATTATTAAAGTATAAACAAATAAATTAAAATATAATAATTTATATCAATTATTTGTTTATTATAAATACTATTATAAATTAAATTCTATAAACTGTTATATTTAATTATATATGATTATGTGAAATAATATCCAATCTAATTAATTAATATGTCTTATGATGTGAAGTGAGACTCGGCCGCCTTCTGAATTATACAATATTCTGAATAAAAATAATCTTGCTGATCCACATGAGGGCGGGGGAGGCCTCAATAACTAAAATAGTATCATGACATAATACCGTTGTAGAATACTTCGAGGTAGACCACCATGAAGAAATCGAGATATATAGTCGTCCTGGCCCTCGCCTTCGCGCCGGGGGGCTGCGCCCAGCTGGACCGGTTCACAGGATACTGGAAGAACGTCGATACGGAGACGAGCGGGGTCACGGCCCTGGATATAGACGTCACCGGAACCGCCGTCTCCGTCCAGGCCTGGGGGAGGCTTAAACCCACCGATATAGACTGGGGCAAAGCCTCCCCCGCTTACGCCTACGCCCCCGGGGTCAGCTCGGACCTCGCCGCCGAGGCGGTCGCCGTCAACGCCGTCTGGTCCACTGGCTGGAGCGAGACCCTGATGACGATCCGCCCCGTCGAAGAGGACCGCCTCCTGGCTGACGTCTACACCAGGTTCACCGACGGGAGCGGTAGGACCTCATACGCCCAGAGCTACATCTTCGAGGTTGGTGTCAAATACAATTGTCTTGAGGCGCTGCCCGCCCCAAAGCTGGAGGTTGCGGGAACCGAAGACTATAAAGTTGGAGAAGATAATTTCACCAGGTACAGGCTTTCTGTCGCCAACTGGGAATCTTATCCCCCGGAGATCTTCGAGCCGTCGCCGGATCTACCGCCCTGCGGCCTCAACCTCGAATCCTCCAGGACCTGGATCGATATATTCAACCAGGACGGAGTACGAATTTATGGCTTCTGTGCCCTCGCCTTCTCTGAGGAGCTGAGAGACCTCTGGTTCGCGGTGAAGATGGGCGAATCCCCGCCAGAATCGGTCTACATAGTGATGACCGACCGGGGTTGCGACCTCTCCGCCTCCTCTAACGAGGTATCAATAGCCTCGTCTGCGAGGATGGATGCGGATTCTACCCCCTCGACCGCTCCACACCTCCCACCAAGCCTCCAGACGATGATCAGCCTCCAGAGAGGAAGGTTCATCTGAAGGGCTACGGGCCCCTACCGCCGGAGATGGGTCCCTCATCCCTCTCCTAATCCCCATATTTCGTCTCCTCTTCATATCCGTCTCTACCCCTGATTCTCCTCCAAGGAGGGACACAGATTCTTTTCGATCATAAAATTTAATAGGATATAGGTACATCTTGAGAGTGGAGGCAGAAATAGTATGGAACATGAATCAAGACAGGGGATCCCTCTCCTGGGGGAGAAGGTCCCGGATATGGAGGTTCAGACCACTCACGGCAGGATGAAGATCCCGGCGGACTTGAAGGGAAAGTGGTTCGTCCTCTTCAGCCATCCCGCAGACTTCACCCCGGTATGCACCACCGAGTTCATCGCCTTTGAGAAGATGAGGGAAGACTTTGAGAAGCTCGACTGCCGCCTCATAGGCCTCTCCATCGATCAGGTCTTCTCCCACATGAAGTGGACGGAGTGGATCAGGGAGAAGATGAACGTAGACATCGGATTTCCGATCATCGCCGACAACGGAGCGGTGGCAGGAAAGCTAGGCATGGTCCATCCAGGGAAGGGGAGCAACACCGTCAGGGCGGTCTTCGTCGTCGACCCGACGGGGGCGATAAGACTGATGCTCTACTACCCCCAAGAGATCGGCAGGAACATGGACGAGATCCTCAGAGCCGTAACGGCGCTGCAGATCTCGGACAAGAACAAGGTGGCGATGCCAGCCAACTGGCCGAATAACGATCTATTGGGTGACGAGGTTATTATACCACCCCCCACCGACGAAAAGACAGCAAAAGAGAGGCTCTCGAAGTACAAGTGTTTCGACTGGTGGCTCTGCCACAAGAAGCTGGAGTGATCCTCCAGCCCTTCCCCTTAATTTTGGAGCCCGACTTCCACCATAACTATCAACAAGATTTCATCTGATCAATTAGAGATCGGGGGTAGAAATTTTGATTATTGATCTCAACTATCGAAGAATCTCAGGCCGCCTCTCCAGGCCGCCCTCCGCCCTCCTCCCGGCCGTCAGCCTATCCATCTTATCCGTCGCAGGGACGGCGTCGGGAGCGACTGGCCCCGCAGACGGAGAGCTCCCCGCCGAGATCTTACGCCTCTGGCCCTATCATGCATCCCTCGTCATCCTCGGCTTTCTCCTCCTTTTATGGGGGATGACCTTCGCCAGGAGGAAGGGGCCCGGGTGGCTGAAGAGGCACAGAGCCCTCGGAGCGGCGGGGTCTACGGTCGCCATCGCTGGAGCGGTGACGGCGTTCTACATGGTATCTGTCGCCTCCTCGGTCCACTTCCGGGTCCCCCACGCCTATATCGGCGCCTTCATCGTCCTGCTCTTGATCCTGACCCCATCCTTCGGCCTTCTTCAGTTTAAGGTCGCGGCTGAGAGTAGGGGTCGGGTCAGAGGGTTCCACAGGCTCCTGGGAAGGGCTCTTCTTCTCCTCATGGCCTTGAATATATTATTCGGGATCCTGATAGTCAGCTCATCCTGAAGGGGACGGCCGGCAGGGAGAGATACCCTCCCGCCTGCCGCCCTCGAGCTTTTGGGATTACGGATTGAGCCTCCAGATCGAGAAGTTGAGGACCATGGCGAAGGTCACCCAGAGGATGTACGGGATGAGGAGGAGCCCCGCCGTCCGGGAGACCTCCCTGAACTTCTGGATGTTCAGGGCGATGAGGGCCCAGAGGAGGACTATGACGGCGAGCCCCGCCAGGGGCGATCGCAGGCCGAAGAAAGCCGCCGACCAGGAGACGTTGGCGGCGAGCTGGAAGGCGAATACCGCCATGGCGACCTTCACCTTCGGATCTGCCAGCCCCTCCCTCCATACGAGGTAAGCCGAGATCCCCATCATGGTGTAGAGGGCGGTCCATACCGGTCCGAAGACCCAGTCGGGGGGGGCGAAGGAGGGCCTCACCAGGGTGGCGTACCAGGTGGGTATCTCGGGGGTCGTGAAGAACGATCCGATGACGGCCGCCAGATAACAGGCTCCCAGGGAGGCTGCAAGTTTTATTAAGTCTATCTGTCTCATATTCTCAAATTCTCGCTGACTTTTTCTGCTCGAAGATGGGATCTGGATATATATATTACCGCCGTCGCGGTGGCGAGGTCGCCTCCAAGATCATCGATAGATCTGGTGGGGGGCTGGCTGGGACCTGGGTCCTCTCCTCCACCACGTCTGCCTGGGGGGAGATCTCCAGGACGACGGCATAACCGCCCCGGATGATCCCGTCCGCCATCTTCAGGGTCCCCCGGCCGTCCCAGACGCGCCCCCGCATCTCCGCCTTGATCTGAAGGTAGCCCACCTCCACCTCGCCGCTGAAGGTCCCCTTGAGGACGGAGGCCCTCAAGGAGGTCTCCTCCATCCCGCAGGAGATCTCGATATCACCGAGGATGTAAGGCCTACCCGAGAGGAGCATCCGGCCCCTGGGGCCGGATTCGGCATCCATCTTCGATCCTCTCCCCCCGGATACGTCGATCCTCGCAAGATCGTCGAAGAGCTTCCTTGCGTGAGAAGGCCGCATAACCTTTCCTCTCTCCACAATAAGGGTGATGGGAAGGTCTGCCGAGGAGTTGGAGGCGAGGCCGTTACCTGCGAAGATAAGCCCCGCTTCCGCCAGAGCCGGGCCTACCGGAGCCTTCGGTGGATACTCCGCCTCTTTGGATAGGTCGGAAAGGAGGAAGGTCGGAGCCGCCGAAGGCGTGGCTGCAGAGACTACAAGAAGAAAAGCCATAGCCGATAAGGCTGCCAGATATCCGCCACCTCTCATCTCCCTTCCCGCTCCCTCTCAACGGCTTGGTCACTTCGATTAGTACTCTTCGGATGTTTTTGCCATGCCATCTTATAAACAACCTTCGGGAACCTCTGTAGCAAAGAAGGGGAGCGGTCCCGGACCGAAACCTTTCTTCACGTCTCTTGGGATAAACCCAATCGGTGACCGGTGCTCCGGAGGGGTCGGTAAAGAAGCGGAATATATATCTTCTGGGCATGGTGAGCCTCTTAAACGACGCCAACAGCGAGATCATCCAGCCGATCCTACCTCTTCGCCCTCTACGGCCTCGTCTTCGCCCTCGTCGACGGAGCGGAGAGGGCCTTCGTCTCGGATTTATGCCTGGCCGAGGCGAGAGGGACGGGGCTTGGGGTCTACCACGGAGCCGTTGGAACCGCCGCCATAGCCTCGGGGCTTCTGGCGGGAGCCCTCTGGCAGTACCTCAGCCCTGAGGCAACCTTCTTCTTTGGAGCGGTGGCAGCCTCTTTGGCCTCTATCTTCCTCATGAGGATGAAAACCCCGGACCTCTTTTACTGAATGATATTATAAAAGGATGATATTAAAAACGGATCACTTGCCCAGGATCTTCCGCAGAAGGCTCCCGCCACCGATCTTCTTATCAGCCTTCGCCTCAGGACCCCCGCTCCTCCTCGCCGCCCCCGACGGAGAGGCGGGAGCCTTCGCTCCCCCTTCGCTCCCCGCCCGGATGCCCTTCCTATCGCCGCCGACGATCGGCGTGCTGACGCCGCCGTGCCTGCTCTTCCTCGGCCTTATATTGACGGTGACGGGGTGTTCGATCTCGCTGCTGACCACCATAGCCGTCCCGGGCGGGATCCTCTTTATCTCCTCTTCGAGCTCGGAGGACATCCCCTCGATCCCCTTGCTCAGGGCCCGCAGGTCGTTGGGGTTGGTGACCCGGAGGATGATCTGGGTGTTGCACTGGGATATGACGTTCTTGTCGACCCTGGCCGGCCTCTGGCTGATGACGAGCAGGCCCAGGCCGAACTTCCTCCCTTCTGCGGCGATAGTCCTGATGACGGCGGTGCTGGCGGCCTTGCCGCTCCCCCTCTCAGGGATGTAGTTGTGGGCCTCCTCCACCACCACCATCCCGGGGTTGACCAGGTTCCTCTTCCTCGCCTCGAAGAGGTCCGAGAGGAGCTTGGCGACGATCATCCCCTGCAGGTCTGGGGGGACCCCGGTCATATCGATGATGGAGGCCTTCCCCCTCTGGAGGAGGTCGCCCAGGTCCGTCGCCTTCCCCGAGAATATCCCCAGCTCCACCAGGGCTTCCAGGTGGCCTATGAGCCCCCACTTCGCCTTGCTGGTGTCCTTCTCCGCCTGGGCGATGACATCCTCGAGGCCGTAGTCTCCTCCTTCAGAGGCGAGGATCTTTATCGCCTCGTAGAGGACCCCTCGCTGGCTGTTGTTGACCTCGTCGGGGAGCATCGCCGAAAGCTCCCTGGCGGTCATGTTCTTGCCGTTGAAACGGAAACGGCGGTCTGCGCCGGGGGCTACGGCCTGGATTGCGGGAGAGTAGACGGTCACGTCGTACCCCCTCGGCTTGACGTCGAACCTGGCGAACTCTCCCTTCGAGTTCTTCTGCTTCATCGAGGAGTACTCGCCGTGGGGGTCGATTATCAGGAGGGCGACGCCCTTCTCCAGGAGCTCTTCGAGGACGACGGCTGCTGTATAGGACTTTCCGCTCCCGGTCTTGGCGAGGATGCTGCAGTGCTTCTGGACGAAGGTGTCGGCTTCGAGCTTCACCTTCAGGTCGTGCCCCTCCAGCGTCCCTATGTAGAGGTTCCCCTTCGACAGGCCCAGGGCGGTCTCGATGAGGTGGTCGTCGGCCTTGAGGACGGGGTCTCCGGGACTTGGGGGGTTTATCGGCATCTCCAGCCGTCCCCCGGAGGCGACGGCGATGACGCGGGCGGATCCGAGGATCCGCTCCTTTGCCTCCTGCCGATCCTCGTCGATGAAGTTGATGCTGTAGGCTACGTTGGAGCGGGTGACATCCACCACCTGGGCGAAGATCCAGCCTCTTGAGCCCTCCCTCACCTTGACGTAGCTGCCCCTCTTGACGTCTCTAGCTATCAAAAACCTGAAGTTGAGGGCGCTCGTCTCCCCCACGATTATTCCGACATCTTCTTCCAGACTACCACCACGTTATTCATCGGCGGAGCGTTCCTGTAGGGACGCCCCCCTCGCCCTCTGAGGCTACCTTCTCCCCCACCTCACAAGAGCTTAACGGTACCTGTAGCGGTATCGGTCTTTCAGCAGCCCCCCGTAGGCGAGGCCGACGAGGAGGCCGGTTATGTGGGCCATATGGGCTATGTTGGTTTCGGACCCCATAAAGGCGAAGTCTATGACCGCTAAGAGGACGATTGCCGCTCTTATGCTCAAGGGTATGAAGAAGAATAGAAGAACTGAGATCTCCGGCGCGATGACGGCGAGGCAGCCCATGACGCCGAAGAGGGCGCCGCTGGCACCAACCAAGCTCTCCGCAGGCAGCACCGCCATCTGCCCGATGGCAGCAACAATCCCCGATATTATGAAGATCTGGAGAAACTTTGACTCTCCGACCCTCCTCTCCAGCTCCATCCCGAAGAAGAAGAGGAAGAGCATGTTGAAGAAGAGGTGGGCCATGTCGGCGTGGACGAACATATGGGTGATGATGGTCCAGGGGTGGGCTGCGAGAAAGGCGGGCTTCAATTCAAGATAGTTGTTGGTGAAGGTGGGGAATGCGTTGCTGATAAGGAAGACAAGGACGCATATTATCAGAATAATCCCCGAGTACGTCACCGGGAGGTTGAGCCTCCCGGAAGAAGAGGTCCGATCCTCGTCCCAGGGGTCGGGGTCGTTCCATCGATCATCCCGCCCCCTCTCCTTTTGCCATCCTGCCAATAGAGATAGCCTCCCGACGCGGGCCCGCCCCGCGCCTGCTATGAGCTCCTTCACCTCCATATCACCATCCTCGAATTTCAGCCTTTATCCATCCGTCTGGAAGAGGGGATACAAATAGGTGCTGGCAAATCGCTGTGGAGAGACGGAAGGTTCTAAATCGGGTTTGGGGCAACGATGCATCTAAATCGAAATCATGAGATCTATCCACTCTGATCCAGCTTGAAAAGACCCCATCACTCTACCACGTACTCGCCGTTGCGCAGGACGATGACGTAATCGGCGGAGTTCTTTAGGGCGACGGAGAAGCCGGGCTCCGCCCCGAAGATCACCGTCTCTTTGCCGTGCTCCATCGCCTTCAGGAGGACGGGCTTGAAGTCGGCGTCCCTGGTGACGAGGGCGATGGTGTCGATCACCGGGTTGTAGATCATCTCCATAGCCTCCACCGCCAGCTTCACGTCGACGTCGCTGGTGCAGATAACAGGGTCGAACCCCTGGTTCTCTACAGCCTCGACCAGCTTCTCCGAGGCGTACTGGTTTAAAAAGACCCGTCCCACCTTGATGTCGCCGTAGTCCTTCAGGATGTCTCTGATCTCCTCCAGGTCTATCTGGAACTCCTTTCTGAGCATGTTGGGGCCGTCGACGAGAAGGCCGATCTTCTTCCTCCCCTTCTCCTTCTTGGAGCCGAGATATCTCATTATGTGCTCGAAGCGTATCTGCATCGGATCACTGGTCCATATCCCTCAATACCGGTCTTCTGATCGATCTATTGTGACTACTCCCCGCCCTGAAGGGCGGAGCTTCTAGCTTTTGGCAGAGACTGTAGCCCCAGTCTCAGAATGTTTATCGCCGCATTCTCGTCGCGGTCCATGACCAGCCCGCATTGGTGACATTCATGGACCCGATCCGATAGCGACTTCGGCACTTTAAGACCGCACCTGGAAGATAGCTGACTTGTGTTTCTGGGATCTACTAGAACCACCATCGAACCGGCGCTCTCAGCCTTGTACGATGTGGTTATCACTAGCATCCTCCAGGCAGCATCTGATATGCTCTTAGCCAGGCAGCGGCTCTTATGCATCTTGGTGATGCTCAGATCCTCGAAAGCGATCAGCCCGAACCTTTCGACCAGGTTGTGACTGACCTGATGAGCAAAATCGTATCTGCGGTTGGCTATCCGCTCATGGGTCCGCTGGACGACTTTGAGAGCTCTCCTCCTTTCAGGAGTTCCCTTCTCATATTTGGATAGTCGTCTTTGAGCTATTGCCAACGCCTTCTCCTCAGATCGAAAGAACCGGGGGTTATCGATCTTCTCTCCGTTGGAGAGCGTAGCGAAACTCTCCAGCCCCAGATCGATGCCCGCCATCAACCCATCTTTCCAGGGAGGCTTAGGAGGATCATCGATCTCCACTGAGAAGCAGGCAAACCATTTTCCGGTCGAAGATCTCCGAACGGTCAACCTCTTGATCTCGCCTTCGATGGTTCGGTGGAGCTTGATCTTGGCATCTCCGATCTTGGAGAGGCGCAAGCTTCCCGAAAGACAGTTTGAATCCCAGCTGGGGATAGGTGAACGAATCGTACCATCCTTTCCCCTTGAACCTGGGATACCCCGGGGCCTCTCCTGCTTTGACCCTTCGGAAGAACGCTTTAAAGGCCAGATCTACCCGTTCTTGGACGTTCTGGAGGGTCTGAGAGAATACCTCCGTCAGTTCTGGTTTGTTCTTCTTCCACTCTGGCAGCAAATAGTGAGTCTCATACTTAGATATGGATTTGCCTTCTTGTTCGAAAGAGTTTTTCGATATGCTAAAGTCTCGTTATAGGTCCATCTGCACAGCTCCAAGGTCTCTTCCATCTTAGACCGCTGTGCTTTTGTCGGATAGATCCTATATTTGAAGGCTTTAAGCATTATACTTATTTATGCAGTCATAGTATTTAAAGATTCATTGCATAAGGCGGAGTACGATTCATCCCCGGCCCGAAGACCAAGGTTTTCTCTACCCCTGCACCCCGCCGCTTTAAGGCCCCCCCTTTCGGGGCTCCGGTGGCGGCTGGGATCAAGCCGCCCCGGATAATCCTCTCCAAACTTCTCTTTTTTCAATCCGTCCGTCATTTCCCCAACCGGAATTCAGCCCCGGAGGGTGTACATCTCGGAGGGTTTCATCAGGGGGGAGTAGTCCCTCTCGGTCCCCATAACGATGTGGGTCAGATCGCCTATGCCGTCTCCGAAGGGGTCTGGTCCGAAGTAATCGCTCCAGTAGTTGCCTAGAAGCCTATTGTAAGGGATTCTGTTGTAAGAATAGCTGATGATCTCCGTCGAGTTCCAGAAGTTCGTCGAGTTCCAGGAATGGACGTTCTTGTCGTTGTTTATCAGGTTGTTCATGTAAACCCTGTTGTTGAAGGAGTTGTCGACGTAGATCCCGTAGACGTTGATGCTGAGGTTGTTGCCGGCGAGGACGTTTCCGTTGGAGCCTTCGAGGCTTATACCATCGAGGTTGTTTCTGACGGTGTTGCTGTTCACCGAGTTTCTGTTGGAGTAGAGGAGCCGGATCCCGAAGATGTAGTTGTACCTGATCCTGTTCCCCCGGATGGTGTTGGCGGAGGAACGGAGGAGCCATATCCCTTCGTTCTCGTTGTAGCGGGCGATGTTGTTGCTGACGGTGTTGTTGCTGGACTCGCCGAGGATAATCCCTGCCCAATGGTTTAGGCTGGCGTTGTTGTTTCGTATCGTGTTGTTGTTGGCCTTGCTCAGCAGTATCCCGCCGAAGGTGTTGTTCCAGGCTTCGTTTTCGACGATGTTACACCTCTCTGAGGAGTAAAGGGAGATGCCCACGTCATTCTTGCTGACTTGATTTTTAAGGACGTTGTTGTCTGCGGAGCCGTCCAGGACTATGCCATAAGCGTTGTTTATGACGTTGTTATTTCGAATGACGTTATTCTTTGATATCACTTTTATACCCGCATCCTTCCACTGCTTGCCCGAGTTGACCACCTGGAAACCTTCAAAAGTTACACCATCGGCGGAGATGATGACGGCGCTTCCCATGCCCCCAGCATCTACAACGGGGCTCCCCTTTCCGGTGTCCAGACCGATGAGCGCCACCTTCTTGGTGACGTTGAGGTTTTCCCGGTACTGGCCGCTCTTGACGATGATCCTGTCCCCATCGCTCGCCCGATTTATGGCGGCCTGGATGAATCTGTCGTCGGATTCGGGGGAGACAATATATGTCGCTGCAGAGGCGAGACCCGGCGAGATTATGATGAATAGCGACAAGATCACATAGACCCGATTATAGACGACTTTTCTGAGCATGGGAAGAGCCTCGCATCTGTACAGATATTAGTTGGCTTACGTCTTAAAAGCCTTTTTGGGCCGCCGCATAACTCCGGTGCCGAAACTGTCCATCATCCCGGGCTATCAAACCTTATCATATCTTCGGGCCCGATCGGCAGATGAGTCGATCCCCGCCTATCTCTTCGATTCTGGGATGGATATCGTATCTAAAGAGGAGGGTAGTCTCTAAAGAGGGGGATTATTTGATCGAGATATCCGCCGGATCTGGATAGATGCTGGAGGCTATCAGCGGGTCAGCCTCCCCGCCGTTGGAGCGTCGACTTTATGACCTCTCTGAGGGGTTCGATCTCTCCCTTCTTGGCGGTGATCGGGGCGATATTATCTCTCCACTGTCTCCAGGGGGGGAGCATGCCTAGCAGTTCGCATATCCCGTCCAGGGTCTTATCGGGATCATCGACCCTGTCCATCTTGTTGGCGGCGACGACGACAGCCAGATCCAGATCTGAGAGGAACTCGAATAGCTCGACCTCCAGGGGGACCTCTCCCCTCCCCTCCCAGCGATCGGCGATCTCGATGAAGCTTCCGGCATCTATCACCTGTATTGCAAGGAGGATCTCTTCGACCTTCTCTTCAAAATAACCGACTATGAAGTCCTTCGTCCTCTCCTGGGAGATCCTATCTGCTCCCCTCATGAAGCCGTATCCAGGCATGTCGACGTAGACGGTGTTTCCCAACCGGACTCTGGCGGGGCTGACGGTAACCCCGGGCCTCCTCCCCACCCTCACCTTCTTTCCCGTTAGGTGGCGAAAAAGGGTCGATTTTCCGACGTTAGACCTTCCTATCAGCACGATCTCTGGAGCCATGGACCTTTCATCTCCCATCTCCTTGGAGCCCCTTCCTGAAAGATCTTTCTCTCATCCGCGACCTCGGACCGACCGGAAGGCTTAAATTCGACAAACGTCGTTATGGATCTAGGCAAAAGTCGGGAGAAACCTTTCCTCCCTCCCTCAAATCCCTGCAGACGACTTTTGCCCTCCTCTTCAACCCAAATGAGTTGATCGTCGAGATATTCCAGCTTCTCATGGATGTCTGTAGTCCCTCGATAAGGAGAATCTTTGGAGTTGATAGCCGATCCGCGGGACTTGACCCGCAGGGGCCTTGGACGAAGGTGATTTCGACGATCAATAGAAAGGTTTATATTCGTCATATGACGTACTGATCTCAGGCAAAAGTCTGACGTCGAATAACTCCCTCCCTCCTGGATCCCTGATACCGACTTTTGCCCCCCACCTCCCGTTTATTTATATCCGTTTATTATCCCTTTCTTTTATGGGGATGGTGTTTTGATCATATGACTATTTCTCTTTTTTTGGCAATACCGGCCCCGACCTCCTCGATCCGCCACCCAAAGGGATAATACCTCCAAGGTCGAGTTCCTCCAATACCGAGGACCCCCAGGAGAGATCTCTTTTGGAGAAGATCGCCACCATCTGCGTCTACTGCGGCTGCGGCTGCGGCCTCGTCCTCCACGTCGAGGACGGCCGGGTCGTGGGAGCCTCCCCCTCCTCCGCCCACCCCGTCTCCAGGGGGAGGCTCTGCGTCAAGGGGTGGCTCGCCGCTGACTTCGTCCACCATCCCGACCGACTGAAGACGCCCCTGGTGAGGCGGGGGGAGAGGATGGCCCGAGTCTCCTGGGATGAGGCTCTCTCCCTCTCGGCCAAAAGGCTTAGGGAGATAAGAGAGGAGTCCGGGCCCGACTCCCTGGCGATCCTCACTTCGGCGAAGGGGACCAACGAGGAGAACTACCTCCTGGCGAAGCTCGCGAGAGCCGCCCTTGGAACGAACAACGTCGACCACGTCGCCAGGCTCTGCCACGCCCCCTCGGTGGCGGGCCTCGGCATCGCCCTCGGGAGCGGCGCGATGACAAACCCGATACGAAGCCTCCTCTCATCCGACGCCATCCTCGTCACCGGATCCAACACCACGGAGCAGCACCCCCTCGTCGCGGCCACCATCCTGGAGGCCCAGGCCCAGGGGGCGACTCTGATCGTCGCCGATCCCAGAAGGACCCAGATGGCAGAACTCGCCGATATACACCTCGCCCCCCGCCTGGGGACTGACGTCGCCTGGACTAACGGGATGTTGAACCTGATCATCGGGCGGGGGCTCATCGATGAGGATTTTATAAATGAGAGGACCGAGGGTTTCTCCGCCTTGAAGGAGCTGGCCCTCCGGTATACCCCTGCGGCAGTGGAGAGGATCACGGGGATACCGCCCGCAGATCTGGAGAAGGCAGCCGCCGCCTTCGGGGAGGCGCCTAGGGCGGCGGTCGTCTACGCCATGGGGACGACCCAGCACTCCAGCGGGACCGATAACGTCCTGGCCCTCGCAAATCTCGTCCTGGCCACGGGAAACGTCGGAAGGGATGGGACGGGCATATACCCCCTACGAGGCCACCAGAACGTCCAGGGGGCCTGCGATATGGGGGCGCTTCCGATCTTCTATTCGGGATATCAGAAGGTGGAGGATCCGGCGGCGAGAAGGAAGATGGAGGCGGCCTGGGGAACGGACCTGCCGGCGACCCCAGGGCTCACCGCCGTCGAGATGATGGAGGCGGCCGAGGAGGGGAGGATCAGGGGGATGATCATCTCTGGGGAGAACCCCATGATCAGCTATCCCGACCGGGGTCAGGTGATCCGTGCCCTTAGGTCCCTTGATTTTCTCGCCGTCGCCGATATATTCCCCACCGAGACGACGGCCCTCGCCGACGTCGTCCTTCCGGTCGCCTCCTTCGCCGAGAAGGACGGGACCTTCACATCGACGGAGCGGCGGATCCAGAGGGTGAGGCGAGCGGTGACACCACCTGGGGAGGCGAGGCCGGAGGTTGAGGTGGCAGCGGAGCTTCTGAGGCGGTTTTCGGTCACTGCCGACTATGCCTCCCCGGAGGAGGTGATGGCCGAGATATCATCGGTGACGCCATCCTACGGCGGCGTCAGCAGCCGTCGGCTCGGGATATCCGGTCTCTCCTGGCCCTGCCCATCCCCAGACCATCCTGGAACCGAGATCCTCCATCAGGGGTCGTTTCCCATCGGACGGGCTCGGTTCTACGCTGTGGAGCAGCAGCATCTGCCGGAGGATCTAGATTATCCCCTCTTCCTGACGACCGGACGAAGCCTCTTTCACTTCCACACCGGGACGATGACCAGGAGAACCCACCTTCTCGACCGGGAGAGGCCGAAGGCCACCGTCGATATCAACCCGGCGGACGCAGCGGCTCTGGGGGTGAGATCCGGCACGATGGTGGTGGTAGAGTCCGCAACCGGCAGCCTCGATATAGAGGCCCGCCTGACGGCAGAGGTCCCGATGGGGACGGTCTACATACCCTTCCACTTCGCTGAAGCTCCGGCGAACCAGCTGACGACCCGGACCCTTGATCCCACTTCCAAGATCCCCGGCCTCAAACGGACCCCCGTCAGGATCAGGAGGGCCGAAGGATGACCTCCACCACCGCCTTCTTCCTCCGCCGTGAGGACCTCATCCACCTTCTGGAGGAGCTGTCAGGAACCGTCGAAGTCGTAGCTCCCGTCCTCGTCTGGGATGAGGCGGCCTTCGCCACCTGGAGGGGTGAGGCTCTCGCCCTAGACGATAAAAACCCCCTCGCATCCCCTGTGGAGTTCTTCCTGCCGAAGAAGGAGGTCCTCTTCAGATACGTCCAGTACAGCGGCCGTTACACCTTCTCGGAGGACCCTCCCAAGGCGAGATTGATCTTCGGGATGAGGGCCTGCGACCTGCGGGCTCTGAAGGTGATCGACGGGATCTTCGGTGCCGACCTCTCCGACCTTCCTTACGCCAGCAAGAGGAGGTCTACGATAATAGTCGCCCTGAACTGCACCTCCCCCGGCGAAGGATGCTTCTGCAGATCGATGGGGTCGGGCCCGGTTGCCGAGGAGGGGTACGACCTCCTCCTGACGGACCTGGGCCGCGGCTACCTGGTGGAGGCAGGCTCTCCCGCGGGGGTCTATATACTCAGGGCGCATCATCGACATTTCGAGGAGGCGGACCCCGAAGACATAAAAGAGAAGGGGCGCCTCCTCGCCCTCGCCGAGGAGAAGATGATAAAGAGAGGTCCTTTCCCAAACCCCGAGAAGATCAGGGAAGCCATCGACGGTGCCGACTGGGAGGAGGCGGGACGGAGATGTCTTGCCTGCGGGGGATGCTCCTTCGTCTGTCCCGTCTGCCACTGCTTCAGCGTTCTCGACCAGGGCGTCCCCGACGGTGAGAGGTTGAGGTGTAGGGACTCCTGCATACTATCCGGCTTCTCGAGGATGACGAGCGGGGCCAACCCGCGGCCTGACCCCGGGGAGAGGCTCCGCCACTGGTACCTCGACAAGTTCCTCTACATCCCCGAGAAGACGGGGCTCTTCGGCTGCGTCGGCTGCGGCAGATGCTCTCGGGTCTGCCTGGGCGAAGCCGATAGGTGGTCCTTCTTCAAGGAGGCGACGGAATGAAGATAGATAGATTGAAGATGGGAACGGATACTTTTGATGGCCTTGGTGGTGGCAGGATCTTAAGAGCCGCCCCGGCGAAACCGGAAAGCTACATCCCATACCAGGCCGAGGTCGTGGATATCGACGTCGAGTCCTCCAACACCTACCTATTGTCGCTGCGCCCCATGGACGAAGAGGACGACCACGTCCCCATAAATTACTCTCCTGGCCAGTTTCTGATGGTCTCCGTCTTCGGCTTGGGGGAGTGCCCCATATCCATCGCCTCATCCCCCACCCGAGACCCCCTCCAGATCTGCGTCCGGGAGGCGGGGAGGATCACCCAGGGGATCATGGCTGCCAGGATCGGAGACGTCCTGGGGATAAGGGGGCCTTTCGGTAACGGCTTTCCCCTAGGTTCCATGAGAGGTGAAAACGTCTTAATCGCCGGGGGTGGGTCGGGTTTCGCGACGCTGCGGTCCCTGATCAACTACATAGCCGACGACCGCGAAAAGTTCAAAGAGGTCACCGTCGTCTACGGGGCGAGGACCCCCCAGGACCTTTACTTCACCACCGAATACGGGAGCTGGCAGGCTGCTGAGATTGAGGTGGGGATCACCGTCGACATGATCGACGCGACCTGGAAGGGGGATGTAGGCCTCGTCACATCCCTACTCGCCGACCTCGACCCTGCCCCCGGCGCCTCCGCCCTCTGCGGCCCTCCGATGATGATTCGGGCTGTGGCTAAGGACCTCCTGGGCCGGGGATTTCTCAAGCAGGACATACACATCTCCCTGGAGCGACACATGAAGTGCGGGGTCGGAAAGTGCGAGCACTGCACCATGGGACGCTACCACGTCTGCACCGACGGGCCGATCTTCAGCTACGACGTGGTGGAAGATCTGATCTGATGAGCCCTCATCTCTCCTTTCGGTTCCTGTAGATCTCGCGCAAGACCTCCCTGTGCATCGAGGCTACGGCGTCTCCGAGGATCCCCAGAAAGAATAGCTGGAATCCGACGATTATCAGAAGGGCGGTCAGGATCGTCAGGGGTATATGCTCCGTCCGGGTGGTGAACCACTCGTTAGCGACGTAGAGGCCAAGGATGAATCCCGCCATCCCGAAGAGAAAACCCATCAGACCGAAGTAGAAGAGAGGGTTGTGGGTCTTGGCCATCCGATAGATGGTGGCGATGATCCTCGCCCCGTCCATGAAGGGGTTGAGCTTCGTCTTCGTTCCGGTCGTCCTCGCCCGGTAGGTTATGGGGACCTCGGCTATGACGAGCCCCTTCTTGACGCTGTCGACGGTCATCTCCGTCTCGATCTCAAAGCCCGCCATGGTGAGGTCTAGCCGTTCGACACCCAGACGGCTGAAGGCCCGGTACCCGGTGAGGATGTCGTTCAAGGGGACGGTGTAGATCAGCCGGAAGAAGAAGTTGATCAGTTTGTTCCCTGCGGAATTGAGCCGGGTCAGGGCCCCCTCCTGGAGGTTTGCGAACCGGTTTCCCGTGACGTGGTCAGCCTTACCAGCGAAGACGGGATCGAGGAGTAGGCCCACCTCGGAGGGAAGGTAAGTCCCGTCGCCGTCGATCATCACTATGTACTCGGCCTCGATGAGGTCGAAGGCCTCTTTCAGGGCCTGACCCTTCCCGTGGCCGCTCTGGACGACGACCCTCGCCCCGGCTCCCTCGGCGAGCTCGCGGGTTCTGTCGCGGCTATTGCCGTCGATGACGAGGATGTCGGAGAAGCCCATCTGCCGGAACTCGCCGATAACCCCGGCGATGGCGTCCTCCTCGTTGAGGGTGGGGATCAGGATGCAGACGTCTCTGGTGGTCAATGTCTATCAGCTCCCTTCTGGCCAGGATATGGCGGTAGGTCTTCGCTGGTCGGTCGTCGAAGGCTCTTTCATCTTCTGGGTTTCCTCACTTCCTCATTTTGCCGCCCCTTTTATGAGCTTCTCGAACCTATCGACGAGCTCGTCGGCGGCGCCACCCGCCGTCTCCACGTAGAGCCTGATGAGGGGCTGGGTGTTGGAGGGTCTGATGAGGACTGTATAATCCTCGGCGGTGATCTTGAGGCCGTCGGTGGTGTCGGGCTCCAGGGATGCCAGGTCCCCCTCGAGCCGTCTCATGAGATCGGCCGCCGACCCCACTATCCGGATGCTCTTCTGGACGTAGGGGTAGTCGGGGATGGCGTCGGAGAGGTCCGAGAGCCTCTCTCCTCTCGATATCACCTCGCCGAGGGCGAGGGACATGGCGAAGGGGTCGTCGGAGAGCTGAAACTCCGGGAGGAATAGGTGGGCGGATCTCTCTACGCCGATGACCGCCCCCTCTCTCTTGACCCGGTTGGCGATGAAGACGTCTCCGACCCTCTCCCGGATCACCTCGATCCCCATAGGTAAAAGCTCCCTCTCCAGGATCATGGAGCAGTCGAAGCCTGCCACCACCCTGTCGCCGGGTCGGTACCTCTCCTTTGCCAGGATCACCGCCACCTTCTCGGGGGGGACGATCCTGCCCCGGTCGTCGATGACAAGCCCCCGGTCGGCGTCGGGGTCGAAGCCGACGCCGTAGTCTGCCCCCTCCGCCACCACCATCTTCGCCGCCTCCCGGAGGGACTCCTCGGTGGGGGCGGGGCCGCGACCGGGGAAGAGGCCGTCAGGGCTGTCGTTCGTCACCCTACAGTCGAATCCCAGTCTCTGGTAGAGGGGGAAGGTGCCGCAGGCGGCGCCGTTTCCCATGTCCAGGACGATCCGGAGGGGTCGGTCGAAGGCGAGCTTTCCTTCGACGTAGTCGGCGTACCTGAGGATGGCGTCGTCGGGGGATCGGTCCGTCAGTTTGCCTTCGCCCTCCAGGAACTCCTCCCTTTCGTAGAGGTCCATCATCTCCGTCTCGTGGTAGAGCATCCCGTAACCCTCGCTGGTCCTGAACCTGATGCCGTTGTACTCGGGGGGGTTGTGGGAGGCGGAGATGTAGGCTGCCGCGTTGTACCCCCCCTTCCAGGTCTCAAAGCCGATCATCGAAATCGGTAGGACTCCGTATCTCTCGACGGGGCAGCCCGTCGACAAGACCCCCTCCAAAAATGCCCTCTCCACCTCGGGGCCGCTCACCCTCGTATCCCTTCCGAGGGCGATTCGGCCGCCGGGGAGATACGACCCCAGAGCTCTGCCCACTTTCCGGGCGATATCATCGGTAAGCTCCGTCCCGTAGACGCCTCGCACGTCATAAGCTCTGAAGACTGTCACATCAAATAAGGCGGAGGGAATATGTAAAATAGTTTTCGAAAACGGCTCCATCCCTTCTCCGAGGGGCTTTCAGCTCTCGGGAGACCCGATGGCAGAGCCGGACCTTATCGATCCTATCCTCACCCTAACTCTCTTCCCCGGGGACGAACCCGAAACGAAGATCCGAAACCCCTCCACCTCGCCGAACCCGTCCCCGGATTTTCCGACGCCGACGATCAAAAGGTCCAAAACATCCCCCACCTTCACCGGCGGCCGATAGAACCCCTGACCGACGACGTACATCTCGGCGCTCTCCTTCCGGGATGCTGCGGGAGAGTGGGACTGGGCCCTTCTGAAGTTGCCCCTCACCTCCGATAGGTAATCCAAGAAGGTGTCCCCCTGGAAGACCTTGACGAGGAAGTTTCCCCCGGGCCTGAGGGTCTCCTCCGCCACCCGGAGGGCCGACCGGGATAGGTCTATCGACCGCGCGTGGTCGAGGGTCCAGTTCCCCGAGAGGTTCGGGGCGGCGTCGCAGATGACGACGTCGGCATTCCCGCCGAGGGCGTCCCGGATCAGCTCCCGCGTCTCCGGGGCGGTGATGTCGGCCTTGATCGTCGTCACACCATCGATGGGATCGATACCGAGGAGGTCGACCCCGACGACTCTCCCCCCCGAGATCTCCTTTGCCACCTGGAGCCAGCCGCCGGGGGCGGCGCCCAGGTCGAGGACGGCGTCCCCCCTCCGGATCAGCCGGAACCTCTTGTTTATCTGCTGGAGCTTGAAGGCCGACCGGGCCCGGTACCCCTCGGCCTTGGCCCTACGGTAGAAGTAGTCTTTTTGATCCCTGGCCATCGCTCTGGGTTTTCAGCCCAAGGTAATAAAGGGCTGCGGTTAGAATCGAAGAAGATCGAAAAAATGCAAAAAATCGACCGGGTCGGTCCCGGATATTACGGCTGATCCTTGGGATTTCAGGAGGATATTTCAGGAGGATATTTCAGGAGGATATTTCAGGAGGATATTTCAGGAGGATATTTCAGGAGGATATTTCAGGAGGATATTTCAGGAGGATATTTCAGGAGGATATTTCAGGAGCATTTATCATTGTCGAGATCCCTAATCATATCTTAGAGAGATGCACGCAAGGGCGGAATATCTCGGCAGACGGTTTCAAATACCCGCCAAAGGTCCACCCCGAAGTAGTCATGGCTCAGCTTGTCTCGCATCCCCGCCATCTCACGCCAGGGAAGTTCGGGGTATATCTGGCGCACCTCAGGAGGTATCTTCTTTGTGGCCTCGCCCACGATCTCAAGGGCTCTAACGACGGCAAAACAGGTCTTCTCGTCTGCTTCGAAGGCCGAAAAATCCATCCCCTCGATGAAGCCTTCCGCCCTCTCTGCCGCATAGAGGATATCCCGGAGGTAGTCCGTATACACCCGAGTTCCCTTCCTCATATCGCTTTGACCTCCTCCAGGATCCGGCGGCCTATGGCGGGCTTGAGGGCGCTTCTCTCCACCAGGTCCACCTTGGCTCCCAGAAGGTCAGATAAGTGGTTTTCCAGGGCGATGAACTCCATAAGGGAGAGGGATTCATCCTCCAGATCCACCAGCAGGTCGATGTCGCTCACCTCATCCGCTTCGCCCCGGGCATAAGAGCCGAAGATCCCCAGGGATCTCACCTTGTAGCGGCTCGAGAGGTCCGGCATCTCATCTCTGAGGATCTGGAGGATCTCCTCCAGGGTGGGGCGGCGTTCGAGTGGAATCGTCATCGAATCACCAGAGGGTTCTGATCATCCAAGGAGGGCTTCATAAGAATTTATGTTTTCTCCTCATGGGCATCTTGGCTGGTGTGGATGCGCACGAGCATCGTCGGCCCATCAGGTGGAGGGGACGGATAGAAACTGAGCGGTTAACGTGACTACTCCCCGCCCTGAACGGCGGAGCTTCTAGCTTTTGGCAGAGACTGTAGCCCCAGTCTCAGAAGGTTTATCGCCGCATTCTCGTCACGGTCCATGACCAGCCCGCATTGAGGACATTCATGGACCCGATCCGATAGCGACTTCGGCACTTTAAGACCGCACCTGGAACATAGCTGACTTGTGTTCCTAGGATCTACTAGAACCACCATCGAACCGGCGCTCTCAGCCTTGTACGATGTGGTTATCACTAGCATCCTCCAGGCAGCGTCTGATATGCTTTTAGCCAGGCAGTGGTTCTTAAGCATCTTCGTGATACTCAGATCCTCGAAAGCGATCAGCCCGAACCTTTCGACCAGGTTGTGACTGACTTGATGAGCAAAATCGTATCTGCGGTTGGCAATCCGCTCATGGGTCCGCTGGACAACTTTGAGAGCTCTCCTCCTTTCAGGAGTTCCCTTCTCATATTTGGATAGTCGTCTTTGAGCTATTGCCAACGCCTTCTCCTCAGATCGAAAGAACCGTGGGTTATCGATCTTCTCTCCGTTGGACAGTGTAGCGAAACTCTCCAGCCCCAGATCGATGCCCGCCATCAACCCATCTTTCCAGGGAGGCTTCGGAGGATCATCGATCTCCACTGAGAAGCAGGCAAACCATTTTCCGGTCGAAGATCTCCGAACGATTAACCTCTTGATCTTGCCTTCGATGGGTCGGTGGAGCTTGATCTTGACATCTCCGATCTTGGAGAGGGGCAGCTTCCCGGAAAACAGTTTGAATCCCAGCTGGGGATAGGTGAACGAATCATACCATCCTTTCCCCTTGAACCTGGGATACCCCGGGGTCTCTCCTGCTTTGACCCTTCGGAAGAACGCTTTAAAGGCCAGATCTACCCGTTCTTGGACGTTCTGGAGGGTCTGAGAGAATACCTCCGTCAGTTCTGGTTTGTTCTTCTTCCACTCTGGCAGCAAGTAGTGAGTCTCATACTTAGATATGGATTTGCCTTCTTGTTCGAAAGAGTTTTTCCGATATGCTAAAGTCTCGTTATAGGTCCATCTGCACAGCTCCAAGGTCTGTTCCATCTTAGACCGCTGTGCTTTTGTCGGATAGATCCTATATTTGAAGGCTTTAAGCATTATACTCACTTATGCTGCTATAGTATTTAAAGATTAATGGCTTAAGGCGGGGTACGATTCATCCCCGGCCTAAAGACCGGGGTTTTCTCTACCCCTGCACCACGCCGCTATAACACCCCTAATCGCCCCATGTAGCCCGGAGGAGGGAACGGAGCGCGACCCGGTTAGGCTCCGGGCCTCGGCACCCATCGGACAGGAACTTCCGATAAGATCTCGGGCTCGTTCTTGGCTGCGGGAACATGGGCTCCATGGCGGCAGAAAAGTCGATCGATCAGGATCCGAGCAGAAGAGAGATTTTCTCGCAGTCAGATGATCCCGTTTCGGCTTAAGCGCCGTCTTCATCTCGGCAAGGTCGGTATCGATCCTCGAAAACATCATTTCGATGTGTCCTTAAGATGCGAGGCCGCGGAGAAGAGAACGAAAACTGGAATATCCCGCCCGGAAAAATGCGCAACAAAATCTCCGCGCCTCCTTGTCAGAGGGCACCAACTGCCCACATTCGCTATCGATCAAGCTGTTTTCGTAACCGACGCAGTTAATGTAGCGGGGCCGCAGACCCATGCGCGAAGACGCTCTAACGCCCGACGGGCGTCTCAGGAGGGGGGGATCTGGCGGCAAGCGTTGGGGGAACATCGGGATACAGGCCTGGTGTCTGCCTAAAATCTGAAACTACGGCCGCAAATGGTCTATTCATCATGGCTGCCCCTTCATTTAACAGAATTAATTTTTTTTTATAGTATATTAAAAATTGAGTATGTACGCAGAGCTCACATCGAGTTCATATGAAGCTATTCAAGGAAACTCTATACAACAGAAGTCTGATATGAAAAGTAGTTATTTAAAATCATAGATCAACACATTAATTCAAAGAGCAGATATATCAGGGTTCACAAAGATGTCGACGGCTGAGAGGTATTCGAGATGAAAGAATTATCTATCAAGAAAATATACGGAGCGAGATTGAGAGCCGTCCCCCTGGATTTCTCAAAGCGCTCTTATAGAATAGCATCCCAATTGGCTATCACGCTATTAGTCCTTGGAGCTATCGCGATCACAGGAGCGGTAGCCAACGATACACCCCAGTTCCAGTCTCTGACCGCAACCCCGTCAGGACCCCAGAACGCGGGAACGACGATCACACTGATAGCTACTGCTTCGAGCGGAGTGCCAGATAACATCTGGTACAGGTTCGTTTTGAGGGGACCTGCGACAGGGAACTATTGGGCTCCCATGACCGGATACACTAAAAACAACACGTTCTCATGGACGACCTCAGAGGCTGATTTAGGACTGAACCAGCTCAGGGTGTGGATTGCAGGCCAGGATTATGGGACTCAAGATAAGTGGGATTCGTTTGGTGACGTGACCGTCACCATCAACCCGGCTCCAACACCTGCTCCAACGCCTCTGCCCCAATTCCAATCTCTGACCGCAAACCCGCCAGGACCCCAGAACGCGGGAACGACGATCACTCTGACGGCCACCGCAAGTGGCGGAGTCCCGGGCAACATATGGTACAGGTTCTGGCTGAGGGGACCTGCGACGGGAAACTACTGGGCCCCCATGACCGGATACACCAAAACTAACACGTTCTCATGGACGACCTCAGCGGCTGATTTAGGACAGAGTCAGATAAGGGTATGGATCGCAGGCCAGGATTATGGGACTCAGGAGAAATGGGATTCGTTTGGTGACACGACCATCACCATCAACCCAGCTCCAACGCCTGCTCCAACGCCTCCGCCTCAGTTCCAATCTCTGACCGCAAACCCGCCAGGACCCCAGAACGCGGGAACGACGATCACTCTGACGGCCACCGCAAGTGGCGGAGTCCCGGGCAACGTCTGGTACAGGTTCTGGCTGAGGGGACCTGCGACGGGAAACTACTGGGCCCCCATGACCGGATACACCAAAACCAACACGTTCTCATGGACGACCTCAGCGGCTGATTTAGGACAGAGTCAGATAAGGGTATGGATCGCAGGCCAGGATTATGGGACTCAGGAAAAGTGGGATTCGTTTGGTGACACGACCATCACCATCAACCCAGCTCCAACGCCTGCTCCAACGCCTCCGCCTCAGTTCCAATCTCTGACCGCAAACCCGCCAGTGGCCGGGGAGGTCGCCGCCCTGGCCGCCGCGGCCGGTGACGTATCGAAGCAGGGCCTTCTCGCCTATCCCCGCCGTTGGGGCCGTGAGTTCGGCCTGGAGTACCGGATGGGGCGGGCATCCCTCCTCACCCTCGGAGGGATGGGGGACGGCGAGATAGACCGGCTGGCTTTGGGCCTGGCGAAGAGGGACCTCCACCTCTCGGGCTCCTTCGCGAGGAAAGGGCTATCGGCGGGGATCGCCCTGACCAGGGCGCGCCCCCGGACGATATCCGGCCTTCTACGAAACTTCATAACGGGCTGAGGGCTGAAGTGCTCTGAAAGGGGCTCAGGGAAAGGGGCTCAGGGCTCGAAGCCCCCTCTATCAGGCCACCTCGACGTTGCTCTTCTCCTCTCTGCCGGAGCCGTCCTCGGGGAGCTTGATCTCGCCGTAGGTAGCCTCGTACCTCTTCAGGTTCGTCGATAGGGCCCTTAGCAGCCTCTTGGCGTGCTGGGGGGTGATCGTCACGATCGCCCTTCCCTGGGCCAGATTCGTCTCGGGGATCTTGTGGAGGAAGGTGAGGGTGACCTCGTCGTCGGCGTGGCTTATCTTTATCAGGTTCGCATATACCGGCTCCAGGCTATCGGGGATCCTGACCCCCAGCTGCTGCGTCATCTTCTTCTTCTCCGTCAAATCATCTTCACCGGCACAACGTTGAAGTAGATCCGCCTTATCCCTTTTCCCCGGAGCATACGAAAATCCTTTAACCGCTGGAGCGGTCTTCTCAGCCATGATAGAGCTGAGGAGTGACCCTTACGTCCTGAAATCCCGGACCGTCCAGGATACGGAGCTGGACTTCAGGATAAACCTGAACCTCTCCTGGTGCCGCGGCGTCCTCTTCAACGTGGTGGCTCAGAAGAACTCCGTAGCCATCGTCGAGTACGACGCCATCCTCTGGACCGATGAAGCTCTGATGTTCGTCGAGTACAAGGACTCCGTCGCGGCCTACAAGAACCTCTCCACCCGGAGGATCCAGCAGATAGGCGCCTTCGCGAAGAACATCGCCGCCGGCCTCGGCTACAGATCCTACGCCTTCGTCGTGGTGGTAAACGACCTTTCCGCTCCCACGACCAGAGGCGGCGCCGTCGTCATCCCCCTCTACATGCTGGGAAGCTACGAGCCGGTCTTCAGCTCCGCCGTCTCCGAGCTCGAGATGATCGATAAGCTCATCGAGAAGTACGCCAAGAGCGGCAACGACGGGGTCGCTGGGGACCTCTCGAAGCTGAAGACCCTCATCGAGACGGGATTATCATGAGCCGGAGGGGAAGGGCGACGGCCCTGGGGGCGGCGACGGTCCTCAACGCCGTCGCCAACTGGAAGGGCTCCGCCTTCGGGATCGACCTGCACACCTCCGCAGAGGTCGTCCTCGATGACTCTCTTGCCGTCCGAGGGGACGTCCCCGGCATCGACGACCGCCTCATCGTCAGGTCCGTGGAGCTGGTCCTGGAGCGGTTCGGCGTGGAGGCAGGAGGGGTCGTCAGGACAGAGAGCGATATCCCCCTCGCCCGGGGGCTGAAGAGCAGCAGCGCCGCCGCCAACGCCGCGGTGATGGCGACCCTAGACGCCCTGGGAGAGGTGATCGACCCCCTGGAGGCGACGAGGATCGGGGTCCAGGCGGCGAGGGCCACTGGCGTCACCATCACCGGCGCCTTCGACGACGCCGCGGCGTCGATGCTGGGGGGGGTCGTCGTCACCGACAACCGGAAGATGACCCTCCTCAAGAGGGAGGCTCTGGAGTCGGAGGTCCTCCTTTTGGTTCCTGAGGAGAAGATATTCTCGAAGGATACGGACGTGGCCAGGTCGAGGCTCCTCTCCCCCATCGCCGACCTGATCTTCGACCTCGCCCTCGCCGGTGATTACGGCAGGGCCATGACCCTCAACGGCCTCGTCTACTGCACCGCCCTGAACCTCTCGGCAGAACCGATCTACTCAGCCCTCGCCGCCGGCGCCGCGGGGGCGAGCTTGTCGGGAACCGGCCCCGCTTACGCCGCCCTGGCAGAAGGCGGTGATATCGACGCGGTGGAGTCTGCATGGGTAGATCTGGGCGGAAAGGTGATAAGGACAGAGGTCAACAACAGCGGGTCATCATTGGCCGTGAGGTGGCGATCATGAGCCTGGAAGATCTTCGCGCTGACGTAGAGAGAGTGGACCAGGATATAATAAGGCTGATCGGAGAGCGGATGAGGCTCGCAGAAGAGATCTTCGAGGCCAAGAGGGCTCTTGGGGTCGGGATCGAGGACAAGAATCAGGAGAAACTGGTGATGAAGAGGGCCCTGGATATGGCTACGGAGCTGGGGCTTGACCCCGGCGCCGTCAAGGAGATATTTGCGACCCTCATCAGGATGAGCCTAGAGAAGCAGCACGAGTTTCTGGGGGAGAATAACCTCCCTTAGGCTCGATATCAGAAACCTTTTAGAGTTTGATAGCCATGACAGATGTTGCCGTCGTATCCGGATCGAAATCCGACAGGTCCGTGGTGGAGAAGGTCCTCCGGGTCCTCCAGGAGAAGGGGATCGAATTCGATGAAAAGGTCCTATCAGCCCACAGAAACCCCAGAGAGCTGGAGGCGTACGTAAAGGAGACGGACGCTAAGATATTCATAGCGGTTGCCGGCCTCTCCGCCGCCCTCCCCGGAGTCATCGCCTCCCAGACCGATAGGCCTGTGATAGGGGTTCCGGTGAGCGCAAAGCTTGGGGGCCTCGACGCCCTCCTGGCCATATGCCAGATGCCGCCGGGAGTTCCCGTCGCCTGCGTGGGGATCGACAACGGCGAGAACGCCGCCCACCTGGCGCTCAGGATTCTCAGTACCAAGAGGTAGACGTAAAAGGGTGGGTCCCATATGTACAGGAAGATCCTCATAGCCACCGACGGATCCGAGGCATCGAAGGCCGCCGAGAGGGAGGGGATTAAGCTCGCGAAGTACCTAGGCTCCGAGGTTGGGGTCCTCAACGTGATAAATGAGATGGCCATCTCTAAGGCGATCGCCGCCCTCATAGGGAGGGGCTTCTCCGAAGAGGATCTGAGGAGGACCCTCAAGGACTCTGCAGAAGAGATCGTCACGGATGCAGCGAAGGTGGGCGAGGACTTTGGCCTCCGGGTCGAGCCCCTCATCAGGGAGGGGGACCCGGCCATCAGGATCCTGGAGACGGCCGCGATAGAAGGCGCAGGTCTGATCATCCTGGGGAGCCACGGCGAAGGTGGGATCTCTTCGAGGCTGATAGGGTCCGTTGCTCAGAAGGTCGTGAACTGGTCAGAGACGCCTGTGATGGTGGTGAGATGATTAGTTATTGCTTCCGCCCTTTATATGGCTTCCAGATGCCGGTATCGGAAAGATACCTATTTATATCAAAGGCGTGATGGATAGACTCAAAAGGTCCAGAAGGTTGCAGGGAGATTTGAGAGGTGTAATAGAATGTACGATCGGATTTTAGTCGCTACCGACGGCTCCGCAAAGTCCAAAGTCGCAGTCCAGCACGGCGTAGATCTGGCCAAGGCGACGGGCGCGAAGCTGCTCGGGGTTTATATAGTGAACGAGGTTGTCGTGGCCAGCGCCGTCAGGCAGCTGGGAGCCGACAAGAAGGATATCGAAGCCAAGCTCCAGGCCAGCGGAGAGAAAGCGGTGGCTGATATCAAGAAGATGGCCGATGACGCCGGCGTCGCCGTCGAGACGATGGTAAAGTCCGGGGCACCCGCCAACATGATCGTCGACTTGGCCAGGACCGAGGGCGTCGATCTGATCGTCATGGGAAGCCACGGTGAGAGCGGTGTCACGAAGCTCCTCATAGGAAGCGTAGTCCAGAAGGTCCTTTACTGGGCAACCTGCCCTGTCCTCGTAGTGAGATGATATAAGATGGCAGCAGTAGAAGCGATGGCCGCAGCCAGCATAGTCTGGCCTGCATTCCTGATCTTCTTCATCGTAGGAACCATCCTCGCCTATACGGTCATCAGCCTGATAGGCGGAAGCTAGAATCGGCGGTTAGACGTCCTTCCGGGGGGGGGTGGACGTCTCCGAACCCTTTTTGGATCATTCAGGTCAAGTTGGCAATGGCCATAGATCGAGATTAAAATTTTAGATTGAGATAAAAATTTAGAGGGAAAAAAAATTAAGGCCGCCTCTATTCATCGGTTTTGAAGTGCCTGGATACGGTCTCCAGAGCCCGGGCTATCAGCTCGGCAGAGGCATCGACGTCCTTTATGCTCAGGACCTCCACAGGAGAGTGGATGTACCGCGTGGCGACGCTGATCACCCCCGTATGAATCCCCTCTCTGGTCAGCTGGATGGCGGTGGCATCGGTGGTCCCACCTCCCGAGACCTCCATCTGGACGGGGATCTCGAACTCCTCCGCCGTCTCGGCGAGCCAGGAGACGACCTTCTCCGTGGTGATGATACCCCGCCCTGAGGCGTCGGCGATGATGACGACCGGCCCCTTTCCTATCTCCAGGGACGAATCCTTCTTATCGATCCCGGGATGGTCTCCGGGGATGGCGACGTCGGTAGCGAGGGCGACGTCGGGAGAGAGGCCGAAGGCGGAGGTCCTCGCCCCCTTCAGCCCCACCTCCTCCTGGACCGTCCCCACGGCGTATATCGTCGACTTCGATCTCGTCCGCTTCAGCGCCTCGATCATAACGACGACCCCCGCCCGGTTGTCGAAGGCCTTCCCCGTCACCCTGTCGCCGGCGAGCCTGGCGAAGGTCCGGTCGATGGAGATGGGGGTTCCGGCCTTTATACCCAAGGATTTCGCCTCGTCCTGATCGGCGCAGCCGACGTCGACGAACATCTCCTTGATCTCTATCGGCTTCTTCTTGTCGTCGGGCTTCATGACGTGGGGGGGCTTGGACCCGATGACTCCGTAGATAGGTCCCGAATCGGCATGTACGACCACCCTCTGGTTCAGAAGGGTCTGATCGAACCAGCCCCCGATGGTGACGAACCTGAGAAACCCCTTCTCGTCGACGTACTTAGCCATCAGCCCGATCTCGTCGACGTGGGCTGCGATCATCACCGACGGCCGTTCCCCCTTCCTGGTGGCGACGAGGTTTCCCAATGAGTCCGTCCTCATCTCGTCGACGTAAGGGGCGATCTCTTCGCGAATCAGATCCTGGATCGACCCCTCCCGCCCAGATATACCGTGGGCGTTGCTCAGCCTTTCAAGAAGCCTCTCTATCTCGCTCATATCATATCATCTCATGTGCTAATTTATGGTCATTTCACAAAATAATCAGGCAACCCTCACCCTCGCCCCCGAGTTACGGGCCGCGGTGACTAATAACTCGCCCCCGACCCCTTCCATCGCCTCCACCGCCGCCGCCTCGATATCCCTGGCGTTGGAGTCGGCGACGGCATAGACCGTCGGGCCAAAGGAGCTGAGCCCCGCCCCGGCGGCTCCGGCCTCCCTCATACCCTCCATCACCCTTTTTATCATCGGGTTCTGCAGTTCCACCTCCACCTTCTTGAACCCCAGATCCTGGATCCTGTTTATAGCAGTCCCGAAGCCGTCCAGGTCCTCCTCCAGGACGGCTGGAATCATCCTGACCAAGATCTCGCGGCAGAGCTCTGCCACATCTCCCTTCGGCACGGGACAGAACGCCTCAAAGACGTCCACCTCTTCCCTGGCGTGAGCGCCTTTGGTAATATTCGGGATCGCCAGGAGGAAAGTCCAGGATCTCGGAAGGTCGGCCTGGAAGATCACCGGTGGAGGTCCGACCCCCAATGATGCAGAAGAGGGGCGGTAGTCGATCTTATCTTTGCCGGGGCCGAAGGAGTGGCCTGCGTCGACGATGAACCCACCCCTATCGAAGGCGGCGACCCCCACGCCGCTGGTGCCGCCCCTACCGACGGCTGCGGCGATATCGCGGGCCGATGCCGTTATTCCGTAAAGCTCGCATAGAGCCTTCCCCACCGCCATGGCGAGCTGGGTTCCGGCGCCCAGGCCGACGTGCTGCTGGTAGCAGGACCTGACGGTGATATCGGCGCCGCCAAGGTCGAACCGTTCCATCACCGCCTCGGCCGCCGCCTTAGCCCGGTCGGAGCTCTCGCCCCTGACGACGAGCTCCTCTCCCCTCGCCGCCTCCACTACGATGGAGGGCTCCTCCAGGGCCACCCCCACCCCGCCATCGACCCGCCCCAGGTCTCCTGCCATATCTATCAGGGTGATGTGGATCCGGGAGGGGGTCTCCACGATCACTCTGGACTTCTCCTGGAAGCTGTTGTAGGGGAAGGTCTCGGTGATGGCCATGAGGGGTCTGCCGTACCTTATGATCTTGTAGTCCCTCGATAGCATCGGCTCTTTGGAGAAGGCCCTGAAGATCCCCCCCATACCTCCCGCATCTTTCGAGGCCCGAAACCCCAGGAGGTCGCGCCTCGATTCGATCCTGTGCTTCTTGAGGATCGTCCCGATAGGTATATCCGCCCGCATCAGGTCGCTCTTGAACCGGTCATCGAGCCGTTTTATAGGCGCAAAGGAGGTGGCGTGGATGAGCGTCTCCCCTGTAGAGGAGCTCTTCAGATTCACCACCCTGTAGTTGACTTCGTCCCCAGGATCGATCTCCAGCTCCCGGGCCGTCGCCTCGTCGGCGGCCACCACCTTCTGGACAAGGGTCTCGATCTCGACGGGGCTTCCGGTGACCACCTCCAGAAGGCAGGTGACGGAGCCGTCGGTCCCCAGGAGCATCTTCTGGACGGGGCTGAGAGTCCCCACCAGCTCTTCCAGCCTTCCGATCTCCTCTCCGATTCTGAGGGGCGATGATCTTGACACATAAAAAGGAAGGCAGGCCTGCATAAAGTTTTTCCCCTCCGGGGACGAGGCTTTCCATCGCCGGGCATTTCGGAGGTTATCTATTTGAAGATGTCGAGAATTTCGGGGTTGTACAGGCTTTCCGCTTCGGATCGCCTCAAGATCGTGGCGGAGAACTCGGGGCTCTCAGGGGATGAAGTGGAGGCGATGAAGACGGGGGGGATCACCCTCGACCAGGCCGACAAGATGGTGGAGAACGTCTTAGGCCTCTTTGCCGTCCCCCTGGGGGTCGCCACCAACTTCGTCATCGACGGCCGGGAGGTCCTGATCCCCATGGCGACGGAGGAGCCCTCCGTCATCGCCGCCGCCAGCAACGGGGCTAGGATGGCCATAGCCGGCGGCGGATTTGTCACCAGCACCACACAGCCTGTCATGAGGGCCCTCATCCAGGTGACGGGGGTCGAAGACCCTTACGGTGCGAGGCAGGCGATCCTCGCCAGGGCGGAGGAGATCGCGGGGAGGGCAAACGAGAGGGACCCTATGCTCGTCAGCCACGGCGGGGGGGTCGTCGGCCTCGAGGCGGAGGTCGTCGCCTCAAAGAGAGGTCCCATGGTGGTCGTCCACCTCCTAGTCGACTGCAGGGACGCCATGGGCGCCAACGCCGTCAACACCATGGCCGAGGCCCTAGCCCCCTTCATCGAGGAGATCACCGGGGGGAGGGTCTACCTGCGGATCATATCGAACCTCGCCGACCTGCGGATCGCCCGGGCCCGGGCGGTATTTTTGGCCGAGGAGATCGGCGGCCCTGAGGTCGTGGATGCCATAGTGATGGCGTCCGCCCTCGCCGAGGTCGACCCCTATAGGGCCGCGACCCATAACAAGGGGATCATGAACGGCGTCACTGCGGTGACGATGGCCACCGGAAACGATACCAGGGCCATAGAGGCGGGAGCCCACTCATACGCCGCGAGGGGCGGAGCCTATCGGTCTTTATCGGTATACGAGAAGAACAGAGACGGCGACCTCGTCGGATCCATCGAGCTTCCTGCGGCTGTCGGGACCGTCGGCGGCGCCACGAGGGTCCATCCCGGAGCGAGGGCGAACCTGAAGGTCATGGGAATAATCTGCGCCGACGATCTCGGGAGGGTCCTCGCCTCGGTGGGTCTCGCCCAGAACTTTGCTGCCCTCCGGGCTCTGGCCACGGAGGGGATCCAGAGGGGGCATATGTCGCTTCACGCCAGGAACGTCGCCGTCCAGGCGGGGGCTATCGGCGACGAGATCGAGTCCGTCGCATCGAAGATGGCAGCCGAAAGAAGGATCAACGTCGATAGGGCAAAAGAGCTGCTGAGAGATGGAAGATGATAGATCGGATGAAGAGGAAGGTCGGGGTTCTGGGTCCGGAGGGGACCTTCTCGGAGAAGGCGGCGAGGAGGCTCATGCTCGACTCCGATATCTGCTACTTCACGGACTTCGATGAGGTGATAGCCGCAGTCGAGAGGTCAGATCTCGATATAGGAGTCGTGCCCCTGGAGAACAGCCTGGAGGGGTCGGTCGGCCAGACCCTCGACGCCCTATTGAGTCGCGACGTCCAGATCGTCGGCGAGATGAACCTTGAGGTGAGGCACTGCCTCTTGGGGCGGGGAAGCCCCGAAGATGTGAAGGTGATCCTCTCCCACCCCCAGGCCCTGGCCCAATGCAGGGGGTACCTAAAACGAAGGTTCTCCGGCGCCGAGCAGAGGACAACGGGATCGACCAGCCACGCCGCGAGGCTAGCCCAGGAGTTCCCCGAGATGGCAGCGATAGCCGACGCCGAGGCTGGAGAACGTTACGGTCTCGCGATCATCGACAGGAACGTCCAGGATTCAGATGAGAACGTGACCAGGTTCGCGGTGGTGGGCAGGTCGACGCCGAAGCCGACGGGTTTTGATAAAACCTCCCTCGCTATATACCTGGAGAGGGCCGAGGCCGGCGCCCTCTGGGAGGTCTTGGGGGAGTTTGCCGTCAGGAAGATAAACCTCACCAAGATCGAGTCCCGTCCCAGCAAGATGGGCCTAGGAGACTACTACTTCTTCATCGACCTCGAGGGGCACGTCACAGACCCCCCCGTCGAGGAGGCGCTCGCCAGGATAAGAAAGAGGGCGGCGGTCACCAAAGTCCTCGGCTCCTACCCCAGGACGGCATCGCCTTGAGGGATGACCAGCTGCTTAAAGGGATGGAAGGGGAAGCCGGAACGGGGAGGGGTCCGTCCCGGAGGGGCTTTGTAACCTCTCCATCTCCAGCCCAAATCAGCCACATACAAGGGGGGAAAAATTGAGTTCGTATGACCGCCCGAAGTCTAAATTATGGGGTCGAGATGGCCTATAGGTTTATCTAATAGAAATGTAGCATACTCGATAGCGCGTCAAGTTTTACTACTTCAGGTGAATTCGGGAGGCGATGAGGTTGAAAAAAATAAAATTAGCAATTGCCGGCCTCGGCAACTGCGCCAGCTCTCTCATCCAAGGGATTGAATATTACAAAAATTCTGATGATGAAAACTGTATAGGGCTGATGCACCGGTCCGTCGCAGGCTACAGGCCCGGAGACATAGAGGTGGTGGCGGCCTTCGACATAGACGAGAGAAAGGTGGGAAAGGACGTTAGCGACGCCATCTTCGCCCCGCCCAACTGCACCAAGTCCTTCTATCCTGACGTACCCTTCATGGGCGTCGTGGTGAAGAAGGGGCCTGTTCTGGACGGGGTCGCCCCTCACATGTCCTCCTACGACGACAACAAGACCTTCGTCGTCTCCTCCCTCGAGCCCTGCGACGTGGTGGCTGAACTGGAAGAGAGCGGCGCCGAAGTTCTGATAAATTATATGCCCGTCGGCTCCGAGGTGGCGAGCAGGTTCTACGCCCAGGCCGCCCTGGACGCTCGAATCGGCTACGTAAACTGCATGCCGGTCTTCATCGCCTCCGATCCCGTCTGGGGCAAGAAGTTCCGGGACGCAGGCGTCCCCATAGTCGGCGATGACGTCAAGAGCCAGATAGGAGCGACCATAGTCCACAGGACTCTCGCCAAGCTCTTCACCGATCGGGGATGCAAGCTCGACCGGACCTATCAGCTAAACACCGGCGGAAATACCGACTTTCTGAATATGCTCAACCAGGAGCGTCTCAAGTCCAAGAGGATCTCCAAGACCGAGGCGGTCCAGTCGGTCCTGGACGTCCCCCTCATGGCCGACGACATCCACATCGGTCCCTCCGACTACATCCCATGGCAGAAGGACAACAAGATCTGCTTCCTCAGGATGGAGGGTCGGATCTTCGGGGACGTCCCCATCGATCTCGAGCTTCGCCTCTCGGTGGAGGACTCTCCCAACAGCGGCGGCTCCACCATCGACGCGATAAGGGTCTGTAAGCTCGCCATCGACAGGAAGATCGGTGGACCCCTTGCGGAGATATCGGCCTACACCATGAAGCATCCTCCGATACAGTACCCCGACCACGTGGCAAGAGAGATGGTGGAGATGTTCATAAAGGGGGAGGTCTGCGAAGTTCCCTTCGACTCACCCCTGAGGCCGGAGATGGTCACCGCCGTCCAGGAGAAGGGCGAGTGAGGTCCCGGGGTACTCCAGCCGCCTCTATCCGGCGCCTCCCTCTCTCCTGAGGCGGCTTATTGCATCGGGGCGATAGATCTCATGATGCCCGAATCTGGTCTCTTTGGCCTTGGGCCCTGGACCAAGGAAGAGGTAGAGACGGAGGGATGGAGGAGATCGCCTGGAATGTCACCCTATATGCCAGAAGATGAATCGAGATATAGAAATCTCTCTTTTATCATCATCGATATGATATCCCATCTTCTGGAGGACTTCGGTATCTATCTATCGCCTTTCAACGGCAGGTCGATAGGAGGAGGTCCATGATCCGGGTCCTCTTGGTTGACGACGACCCAACGGTTCTGGAGGTGACTAGGATCTTCCTGGAGAGGTCCGGAGATATCCTGATGGAGACGACGTTATCGGCCGCCGATGCTCTATCGAGGCTGAAGGACGATGGAGATCTCTTCGAGGTGATAATCTCCGATTATGCCATGCCAGAGATGGATGGGATATCGTTTCTAAAAGAGGTACGCAGCCTAGGCCTTGAACTCCCCTTCATCCTCTTCACCGGAAAGAGCCGGGAGGAGGTGGTTATCGAGGCGCTCAACTCCGGCGCCGACTACTACCTGCAGAAGGGCGGCGACCCGAAGGTCCTCTTCGCCGAGCTCACCCACCAGGTCCGGCAGGCGGCAGACCGCGAGATGGGGAGGAGGGAGGATCTGATAGAAAGGGAGCTGGCGCTCCAGCTCTCCGGGGCGACCTCTCTATCAGCGGCTCTGAAGCTCTGCATCGATGCGGCTATGGACGTCTCAGAGACGGACTGCGGGACGATCTACCTTCTGGACAAAGGCACCGGAAGCTTCGTTCTCCGCTACTCGACGGGATTTTCTCCCGAGTTTCTGGAGGAGATATCCGAAAGGAGGCGAAGTCCGGGGACGTCGTTGATTGCGAGGGCGAAGGGGCCGATATACATCCGATATCAAGATAAGGACCTGCCCCTCCAGGACGCCCGGGAGCGGGAGGGTATCCGGGCCATGGCCGTCGTCCCGATCCATCATGAGGGCATTGTCGTAGGCTACTATAGCGTAGGGACTCATTCCTCCGACGAGGTATCCCGCCCCAGACGGAGCGGCCTGGAGACGATCGCCGCCATCACGGGAAACGCCATCGTCCGACTCCGGGCCGAAGAAGATCTCCGGAGGAGCGAGGAGGAGCTTCGAGCGATCTTCGAGGCGGCGGAGGTCGCTTTCGTAATAACCGACGCCACCGACCCAGACCCGAAGGTACTGGAGTTCAGCCCTGGGGCCGAGAAGATCTTCGGCTACCGCCGCCAGGAGATGGTGGGAGAGACGGTCTCAAGGCTTCATCTTCCAGAGGAGGTGGCCCTCTTCCCCGAAGTACACCGCCAGATGAGGGAGGGGTCCAGGGGCTTCTCTGGGTTTACGAACCTGGTGCGAAAGAACGGGGAGAGGTTCCCCGCCCTCTTCTCGACGTATCCCCTCTTCGACGAGTCGGGGCGGATGCGGGCAGCCCTAGGCGTCAGCATGGATATCACCGACCAGAAGGTCGCCGAAGAGGCTCTGAAAGAGAGCGAGGAGCGGCTGAAGCTGGCGGTGGAGGGGGGAAACCTGGGGGTCTGGGACTGGAACCTGGCGACGGGAGAGGAGGCCTTCAGCGATAAATGGGGCGAGATCCTGGGTTATTCAGTCGAGGAGCTGAAGACGAGCCTCGGGATCTGGGACCGGCTCGTCCATCCCGACGACCATGAGAGAGTGAAGCAGGCCCTGAGGGACCACCTCGACGGGCTTACCCCATACTGTGAGACCGAGCACAGAATGTGGTCGAAAGACGGTCGCTGGGTCTGGATTTTGGGTCGGGGTAAGGTGGTATCCCGGGACGAGAGAGGCCGTCCGGCGAGGATGACCGGGGTCATCCAGGAGATGGGGGGAGGTGGGGCGGACCAAGAGGCTCCTGGGGAGCTCCTCTCCCGCAGAGGCGGCCGCGGATAGATGCCGCCCGAATCGGTGGGCCAGAGAACCTATTTATCCGGTGGTGCCAACGACTTACCCATGACGAAACAGGTTCATGCGGCTCATATTCTTGTAAAGACAGAGAAGAAGGCCAAGGAGATCCTCGATAGGATCAACAAGGGCGAGAGCTTCGCCGAGATGGCCCGGAAGTACTCCGACTGCCCTTCAGGGAAGAACAAGGGCGAGCTCGGATGGTTCGGGAAGGGAAAGATGGTACCGGCGTTCGAGCGGGCTGCCTTCGAGGGGGAGAAGGGGAAGGTCCTCGGACCTGTAAAGACCGATTTCGGCTTCCACTTGATAAAGATCCTAGATAAAAAGTGAGCCTAGACGGCGGCGATTCCCCTCCACCAGGGGGTCTTGCGGCCAAGGGGATTTGAGGTCGAGGGGATCTATCCAGCCGACCTTTGGGATAGCCCCCACATCCGAGTTGGCCTGGTTATCCCCTGCCAAATCTATAAATTCTATCTCTCGATAAATTCTAGATAGTTGATGGGATGGCGGCCATGATATTCGGGATGAAGGGAGATGAGATACTGGTATTCGGGATGACGGGAGATCAGGCGGTGATCTTCGCCATCCTCCTCCTAGCCCTCATATTCTTCGTCTGGGGGCGGTGGCGTTACGATCTCGTCTCCCTCCTCGCCCTCCTCGCCGCCACCATCGTCGGCCTCGTCCCTCCGGATCAGGCCTTCCTCGGCTTCGGCCATCCCGCTGTCATCACCGTCGCCGCCGTCCTCGTCGCCAGCCGGGGCCTCTTGAACTCAGGGGTCGTCGACGTCATGGCCGGCTGGCTCTCCCGGGCGGGAAACTCTCCGACCCGCCAGGTCGCCTCCATCACAGGCCTCGTCACCATCCTATCCGGTTTCATGAACAACGTCGGAGCCATGGCCCTCCTCTTGCCCGTCAGCGTCCGGATGGCCCTAAGAAGCGGCCGCCCTCCGTCGATCCTCCTCCTCCCCCTCGCCTTCGGTGCCCACCTGGGAGGCCTCCTGACCCTGATAGGGACGCCCCCCAACATCATCATCTCCACCTTCAGGGTCCAGAACGGTGGCGAGCCCTTCGGGATGTTCGACTTCACTCCGGTGGGGCTGGGCGTATCGATCGCCGGACTGATATTCATCTCCCTCATCGGCTGGAGGTTGACCCCGAAGCGGAAGTCTCCCTCCTCCAAGGAGGAGCTTTTCAAGATAGAGAACTATCTGACGGAGCTGCGGGTTCCCGAGGAGGCGAAGCTTGCCGGAAGGACCCTCCAGGAGGTGAGGGAGGCCTCGAAGGCGGAGTTTCAGGTCCTGGGGCTTCTCTCCGGCGAGACGAGGCTCGCCTCCCCCTCCATCTTCCACCCCCTGATGCCCGGGGATATCCTCCTGGTGGAGTCGGACGCCGACGATCTGAAGACCTTCCTCGACGATACCGGCTTTGAGCTCGCCGAGGCGAAGACCCTCGGGGAGGAGGTTCTCAGCTCCGAGGAGATGGAGGTGACGGAAGTGGTGGTCAAGACGGAGTCGATCCTCATCGGCAGGACCGCTAGGTCCCTCAATATGCGCTGGAGATATGGGGTCAACCTCGTCGGGGTCGCCCGCCACGGCGTCCAGCTCCAGGAGCGGTTGGGAAGAGTCCGGTTTCAGGCCGGCGACGTCCTCCTCCTCCAGGGGCCCAGAGAGCACCTCCCAGAGATCTTGAACACCATGGGGTGCCTTCCCCTCGCCGAGCGGGGCCTCCGCCTCGGCCACCCGAGGCGGATCATCCTATCCGTCGCGATCTTCGGCTCAGCCATCCTGACGGTGGCCTTCGGTCTCCTCCCCGTCCAGATAGCCTTCGTCGGGGCATCCGTGATGATGGTCATGGCGGGGCTTTTGAACCTGAGGGAGGCGTACGAGAGCATCGACTGGCCCGTAATCATCCTCCTAGGGGCGATGATCCCCGTCAGTCAGGCCCTCGAGAGCACAGGGGGGGCGGGCCTGATAGCATCGGCGATGCTCCACTGGTCCGGGGGGTATTCTCCCGTCGTACCTCTGGCGTTGGTGCTGTTGGTGACGATGTTCCTCTCGGACCTGGTGAACAACGCCGCAGCAGCGGTCCTGATGGCTCCGATAGCCATCGGCATCGCCTCGTTCATGAACGTCTCCATCGACCCGTTCTTGATGGCGGTGGTCGTAGGGGCATCCAGCGCCTTCCTGACCCCCATCGGCCACCAGTCCAACGCCATGGTGATGGGGCCGGGAGGATATCGATTCGGCGACTACTGGAGGATGGGCCTGCCCCTAGAAATCGTCGTCGTAATCGTCTCGGTGCCCCTCATAACCATCTTCTGGCCCTTCTAACGGATATACCAGCCTCTTACCAGGAGATCTCTGGATGGCTCTCCCCACCTGCTTTCGGCAAATATAAATTCAATGAGAGCCCCCCCGCAACGGAATGTTCGCAGATGCGCTGCTCGGGATGACGACAGATCAGCTCCTGATATTCGGCGTTCTCGGGCTAACCCTTCTCCTATTCATATGGGGCAGGTGGAGGTATGACATAGTCTCTCTTTTGGCTCTCATCACCGCCACCGTCGTCGGCCTCGTCCCCTGGGATCAGGCCTTCCTCGGCTTCGGCCATCCCGCCGTCATCACCGTCGCCGCCGTCCTCGTCGCCAGCCGGGGCCTCTTGAACTCGGGGGCGGTGGACATAATGGCCGGCTGGCTCTCCCGGGCGGGGGACTCTCCGACCCGCCAGGTCGCCTCCCTCACCGGCCTCGTCACCCTCCTCTCCGGATTTATGAACAACGTCGGAGCCATGGCCCTCCTCCTCCCCGTCAGCATCAGGATGGCGATCAAAAGCGGCAACTCCCCTTCTATCCTTCTGATGCCCCTCGCCTTCGGATCCCTCCTTGGAGGCCTGATTACGATGATCGGCACTCCTCCGAATATCATAATCGCCACCTTCAGGGCTGAGAGCGTCGGAGAGCCCTTCGGTATGTTCGACTTCACCCCCGTTGGCCTGGGGGTGGCGGTGGCGGGGTTGCTATTCATATCTCTCTTGGGCTGGAGGCTCGTACCCGTCCGTAAGTCTCCTTCGTCCAAGGAGAGGCTCTTTGAGATAGAGAACTACCTCGCCGAGGTTCACGTCCCTGAGGGGGCGAGGATGGCGGGAAAGACCCTCCAGGAGGTGAGGGAGGGGTCAAAGGCCGAGTTTCAGGTCCTGGGGCTTCTATCCGGGGAGACGAGGATCGCTTCCCCCTCCATCTTCCACCCCCTGATCTCGGGGGATATCCTCCTGGTGGAGTCGGACGCCGACGAGCTGAAGACCTTCCTCGACGATACCGGCTTTCAGCTCGGGGAGGAGAAGACCCTCGGGGAGGAGGCGCTCAGCTCGAAGGATACGGGCATAGTGGAGGCGGTGGTCAAGACGGAGTCGATCATCATCGGCAGGACCGCTAGATCCCTCAATATGCGCTGGAGATATGGGGTCAACCTCGTCGGCGTCGCCCGCCACGGCGTCCAGCTCCAGGAGCGGTTGGGAAGAGTCCGGTTTCAGGCCGGCGACGTCCTCCTCCTCCAGGGGCCCAGGGAGCACCTCCCAGAGATCTTGAACACCATGGGGTGTCTCCCTCTGGCGGAGCGGGGGCTCCGCCTAGCCCATCCGAGGCGGATCGTCCTCTCCGTCGCGATCTTTGGATCGGCGATACTGGCGGTGGCCGCAGGCATCCTACCCGTCCAGATCGCCCTGGTCTCGGCGGCCGTAGCCATGGTGATGGGGGGTCTGCTCAACCTCCGGGAGGTTTACACCTCCATAGACTGGCCGGTGATAATCCTCCTGGGAGCTATGATACCCGTAGGCCGGGCCCTCGAGACGACGGGGGGTGCAGGCCTCATCGCCGAGAGCATCCTCGCCGTCTCCGGAGGCTATACCCCCATCGTATCCCTGGCGATGCTCCTAGTCATCACCATGTTCCTATCTGACATAGTCAACAACGCCGCGGCAGCGGTCCTGATGGCGCCGATCGGCCTTGGGATCGCCTCGTTCATGGGCCTCTCCCCCGACCCCTTCTTGATGGCAGTCGCCATAGGGGCCTCATGTGCCTTTCTGACCCCTATAGGCCACCAGTCCAACACCCTGGTGATGGGCCCCGGAGGGTACCATTTCGGGGACTACTGGAGGATGGGCCTGCCCATGGAGGTCGTCATCGCCGTCGTCTCCATCCCCCTAATCGTAATCTTCTGGCCTTTCAGCGGCTGACCCCCAGGGCCGAGGGGCGCACGGAACCGGGCGGGGGGGGTCCGGAACCCCCCACCATTTCAGAGTCGATAGAAGAAAAATATTAATCCTATCGAAGAGATATGATCAACGGATGCTGGAGGCAAGCTGATGGGGATGACTACAGACCAGCTCCTGATATTCGCCATCCTGGGGCTCGCCCTTCTATTATTCATTTGGGGACGGTGGCGTTACGACCTCGTAGCCATCATCGCCCTCCTGGTAGCCACGATATCCGGGGTCGTACCCTGGAGCGAGGCGTTCACAGGCTTCGCCCATCCGGCGGTGGTGACGGTGGGAGCCATCCTCATCGTCAGCCGATCTCTCCTCAACTCCGGGATAGTCGATCTGATCCAGAAGTCGATCACAAGCCCTAAAGATTCTACAGAGCGTCAGGTGAGGTCCCTCACCGGCATCGTATCCATATTATCGGGGTTCATGAACAACGTGGGGGCGCTCGCTATCCTCCTGCCGGTGAGCCTGCGGGTATCCCGGAGGACCGGGAATCCTCCATCCCTCCTCCTGATGCCCCTCGCCTTCGCCTCCCTCCTCGGCGGCCTTTTGACCCTCATCGGGACGCCTCCAAATATCATAGTCGCCTCATACAGGGCCGAGGTGGTGGGCGAACCGTTCAGGATGTTCGACTTCACCCCCGTCGGAGGAGGGGTCCTCCTCGCGGGCCTCCTTTTTATATGGTTCTTCGGATGGAAGCTGACTCCCAAGAGGAAGGGGGGCACTTCGAAGGAGGATCTCTTCAAGATAGAGAACTACATCACCGAGATATGGGTATCCAGCAGATCGAAGCTCGTCGGGAAGAGGCTTAGGGTTCTGAAAGAGGCCCCCGTATCGGATATGCAGATCTTGGGCCTCGTCCGGGGAGATCTGCGGATCCCCATGCCTACGGGAGACGAGATCCTGGAGCCGGGGGATATCCTGGCGGTGGAGACCTCGGCGGAGAATATAAAGTATATTTTGAAGTGGAGGGGGCTTGAGCTCCTGGGAGGGATGAAGGTCGGAAAGAAGGCTCTCCTCTCTAAGGACGTCGGGCTGATCGAGGCGGTCGTCGCCGCAGACTCCCCCATGGTGGGGGAGACGGCGAGGAGCCTCTCCCTCGGCCGGCGGTATGATATGAACCTCATAGCCGTCGCCAGGCGGGGTGAGGTTCTGGTGGAGCGGCTCAGGGAGATAGCCTTCCAGCCTGGGGACGTCCTCCTGATGCAGGGGCCCTTGGGGACGATACCTGAAGTCCTGGAATCCCTGGGATGCCTACCCCTCGCCGAGCGGGGTATGAAGCTCGGAAGAAGGCAGAAGAGCCCCCTCGTCCCTCTCCTGATCTTCGGTGGAGCCCTAGCGGCAACGGCCGCGGGTCTCCTACCGGTGGAGATCGCCTTTGCATCGGCGGCGGTGGGGATGGTACTGGCGGGGGTCCTGACGATCCATGAGGCCTATGAGAGCATCGACTGGCCGATCATATTCCTCCTGGGGGCGCTGATCCCCGTCGGGGCGGCCCTAGAGAGCACCGGGGGGGCAGAGACGATCTCCGGAGCCATCCTCCAGGCTATGAGCCCCTTTCCTGCTGCGGTACTCTTGGCGGTCCTCCTCGCCTGGACGATGATCCTGACAAACATCATCAACAACGCCGCGGCGGCGGTGATCATGGCCCCCATCGCCTTCAACGCCGCCCTCGTCTTGGACCTATCTGCAGACCCCTTCCTCATGGCCGTAGCCATCGGCGCATCCTGCGCCTTTCTGACCCCTATAGGCCACCAGTCCAACACCCTGGTGATGGGTCCGGGAGGCTACCAGTTCGGGGACTACTGGCGGCTCGGCCTCCCCTTGAGCATAGTCGCCGGCCTCGCCGCCGTCCCCCTTATACTTTTTTTCTGGCCTCTTTAAAAGGAGGAGCCGCAGCGATCCGGTCGGGATCGAAAGAAGGCCCCTCGCATCCACCTATTTTTTAAAAGATCGTCTCCTTCAGCCCGACATCAAGAGGCTCCCCTGGTACCCCTGGGAGTATAAGGCGTACCAGACTATCGAGGCCAGCCCTCCGTTGATGGAGGAGACGGCGACCTTCTGGTTTTTATCCAGGCCGCTGAAGGCCTGGGCCAGAGCCTGGGATGTGGCTAGACCATTAGAGCCCCTCACCCTGGTGTAGTCGATGTTGATCGCCCCTTCCAGGTGGCCCGCGTTGTAATCGGCCTGGGTCCTGGCGTCAACCAGCTGTAGGCCTTCAAGCTCTCCGGGTAATGCCAAGAGGTCGAGGTTCGGGTCCGGGTTGTAGGTGACAGGGTCCCTGGAGGAAGGGTTCGCCGCGAACTTCAGCCCCGCCGCCTGGCGGCCCCCCTTAGTCCCCTCCAGGAGGAGGACGTCCTGGTGGCCGAGGTACTTCATCACCCAGAAGGCGAATGTATCGTACCCGTTGACGAAGGAGTCGCCGTATATCACCAGGGGGTCGTCCTCGGAGATCCCAGCCGCCCCGAAGATGGCGGCGATCTCCTCTGGGGACTTCAGGGTCCCGTCAGGATTGAAGACCTCGGGGTCGAGGGGGAGGTGGATCGACCCCTCGATGTAAGATTCGTCTCCGGGGGCGCCCACATAAGCCATGACGTACCTATTATCACCAAGCTGGTCTTCATAGAGAGACCTAGCGATGATCATAGATGAAGGCCTCATATCGCCCGCGGATCCTGTCGCGGAGGTCATCGATGCCGTGTCGATTCTGGTGGTCGCTTCGGCGCTGGCGCCTATGAAGGCGAGGCCCGAAGACCAGGTTCCACCGCTCCCACCGCCGACGCAGCTGGAGCAGCCGGGGGCGGCTGCGGCCGTAAGGGTCGCTGCGATCGCCAGGACCGCCCCGAGAATCGATAACAAACCTCTGTAGTTTTGCATGAGATTCATCCTCCTTTGTATTTTGGCTCTCCGGACTTCCTCCATGCCTCATATTTAGATAGATTGGTCCGCATCCTTTAGGGGAGATGGCATTCCAGATCAGGCTTTCCACCCCATCCCACCAGGGGTCAAAAGACCCCGGCCGTCGGTCCCCCCATTCACCTCTTATCCCCTCGTCGTCATCCATACCGCCGGTGGATGGAGTCACCGGATGCTGCCGGCAGATCTGGGCTGGAGAAGTGGTGGATCTACCCTTTATCAGACGTTACGGGGACGCAGATCCATGGGATATGGGATCGATAGGTTCCCCCCGGAGCTAGAAGATCCCTGGGAAGAAGATAAATCTAAGGATAGCGATTGGTTGGATGGGAGCTGATAGAACTTTGTCACCGAAGGGCTGCAAGAGGCTCGCGCATCTCAGATATGCGGTCGTCGTTGGCGTCGCCTTCCTCTTCCTCGCGACCGCTGCCGCCGGCGGAAACGGGGGGGCAGGGGCAGGTCCAGAAGGCTGGTGGATCTATTACCCGGATCATCATTCGAGGGCGGGATATATCGTCGATCATCCCATCTGGGCTCTGGGACCCCTGGAGGAGAAGCCCGTCATCATCTTCATCCATAGGATCGGCTGTTCCTCATGTATCTGGCAGGAGGCCGGGATCCATAAGGCCCTGGGTGATCTGGGGGATGAAGTCGCCTACGTGGATATCCTGGCCGATAACCAGCATCAAAAGGCCTGGGAGGTGCTCGTCTTATACGATCCCACCGGAAATCCCAGGTTGGTTCCTCTGACCGTATATCTGACCCTGGTTCCCGGGCCTGAGGGGTCGCAGGTCGCCTGGCGGAGCGCCGTCGGCCATCAGGGGGACGGGTTGATCAGGTCCATCCTCGACGACGCCATCCTCCTCCACGCCAGAGGCTCCGGGGGCCCTGACCCCTGATGCCGCTGAACCTTCGCAGGACGTAATCCCCGGATGGTGGGACTTTGGGGAAGAAGAGAGATCGTCCCACAGCCCCTTCATCAAAAGGAATAAATGGTAATAATACAAAGCACCGGCTCATAGGAACAGGGAGGTTACGTTATCCATGAAAATAATTTTGATGGCTATTTTGGCCACCATGCTCCTGATGGGCATGGTTACAGCTGCAGCAACTCCGATTGATCTGAGCACTCTGGGCAAAAAGGCAGAGGTCAAGTCCAGCATGACCCCCGTGGTAATCAAGTACACTCGAGACGTGCCCAAGGCCACCATAGACGCGGTAGACGTGAGGACCCTGGGGAGAAGCTTCGGGACCTTTGCCAGCAAGCCGGGCATGGAGCCGGTATATATCAGCGCATCCGCCCCCATAACCGTCACCCCCAGCTTCTCCATCTCCGTCAGCAACACGACCTTCTCTCGGGTATCAGTATATACGCCGCCCTTCTCCATAGGGCAGCCGAGGACTGTAACGCCGCAGCAGATGATCTTTGGAGGAGCGTGAAGGCCTCTTCGGCAGTCGAGGCCTTCTTCCCGGGATCTCTCCTGGGGCATATCCTGTCTTATGAAGGGGGCATAAAAGCTTGAAGGTGAAGCTGGTCGTAGATGGCGAGCCTATCCCCATGAACTCGTTCACCCAGGAGGTAATGGAGAAGGTGGTCTCGGGGGTGGCGGAGTCTCTCCGGGGAGTCGGCCCTCGATGGAAGAGGATGGTCGTAGAGGTGGAGCGGGAGGAAGGCTGATGGAATATCAATCCTTTTTGGACTTTTTAAAGGCTGAGGATAGGTCTATCAGGTAAGTCCCCTCTTTTATGGCCATCACCAGCTCTTCGCGCTCGAAGAGGGAGGGGAGGTTCAGCTCGTAGGTTCCCGGCTCAGAGATCCTTATGCTCTCCAACGCCTCATCTTCTACCTTCCGGGGCTTATCAGATCCCCGGTCCGCAGGTCCCGGTGATCGTTCCTCCAGATGGTCCAGCTCGAAGAAACCGTGCTTTACCGGCGCCTTCTTCTTATCTCTCCGCCTCGGAACGTCTCTTCGCAGATCTGCGGAATTTTCATGCCTCCGATCTAGTCCAGGGGTCCTCTTCAATATCTCCTGGAGGGAGCCGCTCCCCTCCGGCCAGGGCTCGTAGGGACCTCCTATCTCTGAAGCCTTCAGAGCACTCCTGACCTCCTTGATCTTCCCTTTCGACTTGACGAATAGAAACTTGTTCCATCCGCAGGCGGGGCATCCTTCCAGGACGTCCACCCCTTCCTCAAATACGCGTTTGCATCTGGTGCAGAGGTGAGGCATGTTGATCAGTCACCTACTGAGACCTTGGTGCTGATCTGGTATTTGTCCTTCTCAACGGTTCGCAGCTGGTTTGCAGGTCCGATGACGGTCATCCTGGTCTTTATCCCCGATTTTCCCAGGATCTTGTTGATGAACGTCGACTCGTTCTTTACCGGGTAGCTCTCGATCTCTATCCCGGAGAACTCATCGAGGCGTATCTCGGTCATCGTCATCTCGATCAGCTTGACCTCCTCTTCCGGGGTCAGCCCCAGCTCCAGCACCACTATATTCCCTCTTTTGACCTTGCCCAATATGAGCCGGATCTTCTCCATGGAGGACATGGACTCAAGCCTCTCGGCAGAGATCAGATCCATCTGTACTTCCCGCATCTATCTCACCCAAAGTGCCTGGCTATCGCCACGTACAGGTCATCTATGTTCGAGCCTTCCAGGGCGGATATCGTGACTAAGGGATGTTGAGGAAAGGCCGCCTTTATACGGGAAGGAGCGGCCCTCGGCAAATCCATCTTGTTGGCGACGATCAGTAGGGGTAGCTTCCTAGCCTCCATGTTTCCCACCACCGTTACGTTGACCTGGGTGTAGGGGTCTTCGGTGGAGTCCATCACCAGAAGGATGCCGTCGAGATCCTCCAGCCATTTTATCGCCTCTATCACCCCCTCCGTCGCCTCTTTCGCCCTTCTCTTCGCCTCTTCCTCCTCCAGGCCGTAAGCCATGAACTCTCTAAAATCGATCTTTGTAGCCATCCCCGGCGTGTCCACGATGTCCAGCTCGACGGTAGATCCGTTGGCGTTGATGACGACGCCATCGGTCCTCAAGGCCCGTCTCGTCTCGTGGGGTATGTGAGATATGCCGCCGGTCTCCATCCCGCTCCAGTCCCTCACTATCCTGTTGGCGAGAGTGGTCTTTCCGGCGTTTGGGGGGCCGTATATCCCTATTCTGGCCCTTTTTTTACCGAAGATCCATTTTATCCAGACGGCAAAGTTCATCTTTAGACTTCTGATGACGCTCATGCCCAATCCTCTCGGGAAGAGATGATCATGTATATACTAATAATTTTCCACTACTTTTTTATAGTCTGCAATGATAAGTAAATTTTCGGGATCCGCGGGATATTTCGACCGACTCGGTATATCGGTCGGGTCTCGAGAGCCGGTAGCGGCCCGGAGGAGATGCTGCAGACTTTTCAGATGACGATCCCGGCCCTATGGGCCACCCCATCGGCCTGATGAGCCCCTGCGGCGATATCTATCGAAAGGAGACCTCATCTCCCCATGGAGAGGCGTCCGCACCCAGCCTCAAGGGGCGTACCCTCGGCTCTGGGCTGGACAGTCGGACCTGAAGGCGTCAAACTCCCCGGACCTCCTGAGGTCTCTCCATATATCTTTAAGTGGCCTCTCCCGGACGTCCCCGACGACCTCGTCGATGTAAGGGCACGGCCTGACGCCGCCGTCGACCCCCACGTGAATCCAGCGGCGTCCCGCCATGCATCCCAGCATCTCTCCCTCGAAGTAGGTGCTGGCAAATACTCTGGGGCCGCCGGGGTTCTGGTTGATCTTCTTATAAAACCTGATGATCGTCTCCCGGTCTATCTGGGTCAGCTCCTCCACCGGAGATCGGGGTATCCCCTCCCATATCGAGAACTCGTGGACCCCGAGATCTGCGGCTAGGTCGTAGATCTCGAAGATCTCTGATACCCTGTCGCCTTTGACGTGGGTCGATACGGTGACGAGGAGGCCGGCTTCGAGGGCCATCTTCATAGCTGCCACCGCCTTTTCGAAGGAACCGGGGACGCCTCGGATCTCGTCGTGGACCGCGGGATCGGTGCTGTAGATCCCGATGAGGATGTTGTATAGACCTGCTTCCTTCAGCGCTCTCGCTTTTTCTGGGGTCATCTCCAGGCCTGGGGTGAAGAGGTTGACGACCGCCCTCCTGGGGTCGACGGAGCGGATGATATCGAAGATCTCTTCTTTCAGGAGCGGGTCTCCTTCGGTGAAAGTGATGATGGAGGCTCCCAGGTCCAGGGCTTCGTCGACGACCCGCTTGATCTCATCGGCGGTCAGCTCCCCCTCCCCTTCTTTGATGAGGCAGTGGTGGCAGCTGCATCCGCACTTCCTCGTCACCTCTATGCTGACGGTCTGGGGGACATATCGCCCGATGGCGATCTTCGCCTCGCTGAGGATGAGCCTCTTGAAGGGGCCGCTGGGGATGGGGGGTAGCCACGTAGAGGCGACGATATCGCCCTCCCTCACCAGGGCGGGCTTCTCCTCGGCCAGCCTCTGGTTGATCTTGTTCAGGGCAGGCTGGACCAGCATTGATATAGCTCCACGGGCCTGTAGCATCCTGCTATCCGGGTCGTAGTCCACCGTGAGGGCGGTGGTCTTCAGTAGAGGGGTCATCGGGTTTCATCTCGGCAGGAGAAGTTATAGAGTTATCGATCGGCCCGCACGAGACGTAGAGTTAAATAACTAGATAGCGAGTAGGGCCCGGTGATATTGAATTGTCGGAAGTCATCGTCCTCGCTTACTCCGGAGGGCTCGATACATCGGTCTGCATCCCCCTCCTCCGAGAGCGTTACGGCTTTGAGAAGGTGATAACCGTCCTGACGGACGTCGGTCAGCCGAAGGAGGATATTGAGAGGGGCAACGAGAGGGCAGAAAAGCTCAGCGATGGCCATTACGTCATCGACGCCAAAGAGGAGTTCGTCAGGGATTACATCTTCCCCGCCATCAAGGCCAACGGATCCTATGAGGGTTACGTCCTGGGCACCGCCATAGCCAGGCCCCTGATAGCGATAAAGACGGTGGAGATCGCCGAGGAGCTTGGGGCTGACGCCCTGGGCCACGGATGCACCGGGAGGGGAAACGACCAGCTGAGGTTTGAGACGATATTCAGGGCCACGGACCTGCGGGTGGTGGCGCCGATGAGAGACCTGGACCTCAGCCGGGAGTGGGAGATCGATTACGCGAGAGACCACGGGATAGACGTTCCCGTAACCCGGGAGAGGCCCTGGTCGATAGACGAGAACCTCTGGTCCCGTTCCATCGAAGGTGGAGATCTCGAGGACCCCTACAGCGAGCCGCCGGAGGAGATATACGCCTGGACCAAGTCCCCGGAGAGGCGGATCCCCCCAGAGAAGGTGGAGATAGAGTTCTCGAAGGGCGTTCCCATCGCCCTCAACGGCGAGAGGATCGGCGGCGTCGAGCTGATCAGAAGGCTGAATAGACTGGCAGGAGAGCACGGGGTAGGCAGGACCGATATGATTGAAGATCGGGTCCTCGGCCTCAAGGCGAGGGAGAACTACGAGCATCCGGCGGCGACGGTCCTCCTCGCCGCCCACCAGGATCTGGAGAGGCTCGTCCTGTCGAGGGCGCAGCTGCGTTTCAAAGCGACCGTCGACGACGCCTGGTCTGAGCTCGCCTACATGGGCCTCGTCAACGATCCCCTATACGCCGACCTATCCGCCTTCGTAGACAAGAGCCAGGAGAGGATGAACGGCTCCGTCAAGATGAAGCTCTCCTGCGGGCGGGCCTATCCTGTAGGGAGGACCTCTCCCGACGCCATATACGACCAGGATATGGTCTCCTTCGACAGCCAGACCCTCAGCCAGAGGGACTCGGAGGGGTTCTGCAAGTACCACGGCTTTCAGGCCCGGTTCCTGAATAAGAAGCGGTGAGGGGAGACTATATCAACAATCAGAGCCTGAGATCCATCCATGGCAGAGCTGATGATATCGGAGAAGTCGGGACCTTCCGACCTCGCCCCCATAGCCATCGCCGTAAACCAGATCCTGGGTCTTCCTGTAACCCTGAGGAGCCGGGAGCTGCCGGGGGTGAGGGTGGAAGGTGGAGAGGTCGTAGACGACGGATACACCGGCCCCGTCCTCGAAGAGGTTATGGCGTCGGGGGTGGCGGAGAAGACCGTCCCCAAAAGCGGGGTTTACAAGGGCATCCCCGTATCGGTCGCCCCCATCTTTGACAGGGAAGGGGGGGTGATCGCCGCGATGGGCGTCGTCGACGTCGTAGGGACCATCGACATCCCTTCGGTCTTCGGCGCCTACACCGAGGTGGTCAAAGAGGTATCAGGGAAGAGATGAGGATCCGAAGGGGGGTGGCCGGGGATCTCCCCTCGATCCTCGCCGCCGAGAAGGCCTGCTTCCCCGGAGATCTGGCCTTCCCGGTGGAGGCCCTCTCCTTCCTTCTGGCGGAAGGGACGACTATCGTCGCCGAGGACGACGATCTCGTCGGCTTCGTCATCGGCTTGGTCGAAGGGTGGTGGGGGAAGGTTTTGACCCTGGACGTCCTCCCCGAAAGGCGCCGCCAGGGGGTGGCAGGGAAGCTCGTCGCGGCCCTGGAGGAGGAGCTGGCATCCCAGGGGGCCGGCGCCATCTCCCTGGAGGTGTCGGTCGAGAACCGGGAGGCTGTCACCCTCTACTCCAGCCTAGGGTACCGGAAGGCCGCCCTACTTCCGAGCTACTACGGCCGAGGAATTGACGGCATGTTTATGGTCAAAAGGCTTGAATGATGGCAGCTTCGCCATCGCCTAGACGGTGGGTCGCCTCCTCTCCCGGGATGATCCAGGCGGCAGGAGGATGGTCCAGGAAGGGTCAATTCTTCCTCCCCTCATACCAAAAAATATATCGACAAATAGAGCTATGATATCGGCCATGAACCGCTCTGCCCTGTTGGTCCTGATCCTCGCCCTGGTCACCGTCTCTCCTGCTTGTGGAGGGGAACAGTCCGGAGGGTGGCTCGGCAGGGCGGTGAGCTTCTACTCCAGCGGATCTTACGAGCTTGCGCTTCTTTATGTCGACAAGTCTCTGGAGATCGACCCCGCCCATCCCGACGCCTGGAATCTGAAGGGGCATATCGAGAGCGACCTTGGGAGGTTTGAACGGGCCGCGGAATCTTTCAATCGGTCCCTATCTATAGATCCAGGGGACCCGAGGGTCTGGTACGCCCGGGGAGTCGCCGTCTACAACCTCCAGATCTACGAGGAGGCCGTATATTGCTACGATCGGTCCCTCGCCCTCAACTCCTCCAACCCGGATATCTGGCGGGCTAAAGGGCTCGCCCTCTACAGCCTCGGGATGTTCAGCGAGGCGGTTGGATCTTACGACGAGGCTCTGGTGATCGACCCGACCCTGGGAGATGTCTGGTACCAGAAGGGGCTCGCCCAGACCGGCCTAGGCAGCTACGAAAAGGCGATCGGTTCCTTTGACTTCGCCATCGATATCGACGGTTCTGACGTCTCCTACTGGCATGGGAAGGGTTACGCCCTCTATAGCATGGGGCGGAGCGTTGAGGCCCTCGAATGTTACGACCGGGGGATAGAGATCGACCCCTCCTCCTCCGACCTCTGGTACAACAAGGGGGTCGTCCTGGCGGGACTGGGGAGGTATGAAGAGGCCTTCAGATGCTACGACTTCGCCATCGATATCGATCCCCTTTACCATTCGGCCTGGTACAATAAGGGGCTTGGCCTCTATAGCCTCGGGAGGTTTGAAGAGGCTCTCAGCTGTTATGACGAGGCGCTGAAGGTCGACCGGTCTCTTGTCGCCGTCTGGAACAACAAGGGAAACGCCCTCTACAGCCTTGGGAGGTTTGAAGAGGCGCTGGATAGCTACAGGAGGGCGGTGGACATAGATCCCGGCTACTCAAACGCCTGGTACAACCAGGGGGTAGTACTCCAGAGGCTCGAGCTGGCCGCCGAGGCGCTGGAGGCTTACGACCGGGTCATCGAACTCGATCCGGCCTATCAAGACGTCTGGTACCAGAAGGGGCTGCTCCTCTACTCCCTCGAGAGGTACGATCGAGCGCTGGAAGCTTACGACCGGGTCCTGGAAGCCGACCCGGGGAACGGGGACGCCTGGTACAACAAGGGGCTCGCCTTCGGAAGGTTGGGAAGGTACGAGGAGGCCCTCGGTTGTTACGATGAGGCGCTGAAGGCCGATCCCGACCAGAAGGACTTCCTCAACAACAGGTGCAACACCCTCTACAGCCTCGGTAGGTACGAGGAGTCGGTCGTCTGTTACGACGATCTGATCGAGGCAGAGAGAGGATATGAGAACGGCTGGTACAACAAGGGCGTTGCCCTTTACATGCTGGGACGGTACCCGGAGGCGGCGGAAGCTTACAGCGAGGCGATCGCCATCAACGCCTCTCGGGCCGATGCGTTCCGCGGGAGGGGCGACGCCCTCGCCATGATCGGAGAATACGACGAGGCGATGAGATCCTACGACGGGGCGATAGCGATAGATAACGCCGATCCTGACACCTGGTACAACAGGGGGCTGCTCCTCTACAACGCGGGCATGCTGAAGGAGGCGGTCGATAGCTACGGTCAGGTGATAGCGATAGATCCCTCTTACGAAGGGGCTTGGGGGATGAAGGGTCTAGCCCTCTACGATCTGGGGAGGTTCGAAGAGGCGTCGGCATCTTATGATGAGGCGCTGAAGATCAGCCCCGCGGAGATCTCCTTATGGTACAACAAGGGCGTCGCCCTCTTCAGCCTGGGCAGGTTCGATGACGCCGCTGCATGCTACGACAAGGTCATCGAGATCGATAGGTACGAGAAAGGTGACTCCCACTTCAGCCTGGGTATGTACCAAGAGGCTGTGGCCTGTTACTCCAAGGTGATTGAGGTGAGCCCCCTGGAGGCTAAGGCCTGGCATCAGAAGGGTCTTGCTTTCCAGAGACTCGGAGATTATGAGACGGCTGTAGAATGTTACGATCAGGTAGCGGCCATAGATCCTTCTTATGAGGGGGTCTGGAGGAACAGGGGGTTCTCCCTCCTGAGGCTCGAGAGGTACGACGAGGCGGTGGATAGCTACGATCAGGTTCTGAGAGATGATCCGGGGGACCTCGAGGCATTGACCGGAAAGGGCGAGGCTCTTCTTGAAATTGGCCGGGAGGATGAAGCCGTCGCCGCTTACCAGGAGATCCTCAAGATCGATCCCCGGAGGACGGACGCCTGGCGGGGCCAGGGGCTCGCCCTCCAGAGGCTGGAGAGATACGGCGAGGCGGTGGACAGCTATGACAAGGCCCTGGAGATCGAACCCTCGGAGAAAGACCTCTGGAGGGAGAGGGGCGCTGTTCTGGCAGATATGGGCAGGTTCGATGACGCCGCCCTCTCTTACGACCGGGCGATAGCGATAGATCCCCAAGACGCCGGGGCTTGGTTGGATATGGGCCTGGCCTTTCAGAAGGCGGGGAGGCTTCAGGAGGCGGTCGGATCCCTCGACAGGGCGATATCCATCGATCCGGCCCTCACCGAGGCGTGGCGGGCTAAAGGCGCCATCTCGGAGGTCCAGGGGCAGCCGGAGGAGGCGATCGCATCTTATGATAGGGCGATAGAGGCAGATCCCGACGACGCCAGATCCTGGTCCGAGAGGGGCTCGATCCTGGAGGAGATGGGGAGGGGGGCGGAGGCGATCTCTTCTTTCAACGAGGCGATAGCAAGGGACCCGCATCTATCCGAGGCCTGGGAGAGGAAGGGCGCCCTTCTATTCGGTATGAAGAGGTACGCCGAAGCCGTCGACTCCTACGATCGGGCGGTTGAGATCGATCCGTACTCCGTGAAGATCTGGTTCGATAGAGGGCTCGCCCTCCAGAGGCTGGGCAGGCTTCAGGAGGCGGTCGATAGCTACGATCGGGCGGCGGAGGCCGATCCCGGATCCGTCGAGATCTGGTATACCAGGGGAACGGCCCTGGAGGGGCTCGGGGACTACGCCGAGGCGGTGAAGAGCTACGATATGGCTCTGGCCATAGATCCCAGGGACCTGAAGAGCTGGAACAGGAAGGGGGACGCCTACTACAAGCTCGGCCAGCCCAGGAAGGCGGTCGAGTGCTACGAGATGTACATTAAGCTCAGTCCTCGGTAGTCGGAAGGGGCTACAGCCACCGGGATCCCTGACCGATAGGGGAGCGTCGCGCGGATCCGCCTCCCCGACGATCTTTCCACCAAAAGGTATATCGGAGGCGAGGATGATCTCCTACCTCATGAGACGTGGGGGTCTTGTTCTGCTGACCCTGATCCTGGCCCTCGGATCTCCGGCCGCGGGGGAGGAGGGGTCGGCTCAAAAGCTCTATAGAGAGGCGGAAATCCTGTATCATGAGGGGGATTTCGACCTCGCCCTCGAGCTGCTGGAGAGATCTATCGAGGTCGACTCGAACCTATCTTCAGCGTGGGCCCTGCGCGGAGAGATCGCCCTCTACAACATCACCGATCGGCCCATGGCTGCCGAATATCTCCGCCGGGCCCTGGAGATCGATCCGGAGGACGCCAGGGTCTGGTACATGATGGGCAACTCCCTCAGCTTCATCGGGAGGGCAGAGGAGGCTCTGGAGGCCTACGACCGGGCCCTGGGGATAGATCCGGGAGACGAGAAAGCCTGGAACAACCGGGGGCTGATCCTGGGGGCGCTCGGTAGGTACGAGGAGGCCGAAGCCTCCTTTGTCCGCGCCCTCGGGATCGACCCAGACCTGGCGGCCGCTTGGCAGAACCGCGGAAACGCCCTCCGGGCCCTGGGCAGGAACGAGGAGGCGCTCCAATGCTACGAATCTGCCCTAGCCGCCGATCCGGACCTCGCCGGATCCTGGAAAGGGTCTGCTGAGCTGTTGAAGACTCTGGGGAGGGATGAGGAGGCTCTGGAGCGGCTGGAGGGGGCCCTTAGGGCCGATCCGGAGGATAAGGTCGCCTGGAACGAGAGGGGGCTTCTTTTGGGGGTCCTGGAGAGGTACGAGGAGGCGGTGGAGAGCTTCGACTCCGCCCTGGAGGTCGACCCCGGATACATCCTCGCCTGGAACAACCGGGGTCTTGCCCTCTCCAACCTCGGCCGGTTGGAGGAGGCTCTCTCCTCCTACGACTCCGCCCTGGAGATAGACCCCACCTTCGCCCTCGCCTGGTACAACCGGGGAAGGGCGCTCCGGGATATGGGGAGGGCCGAGGAGGCGGTCTCCTCCTACGACTCTGCCCTGGAGATCGAGCCGGCCTTCGCCCTCGCCTGGAACAACCGGGGCGCCGCCCTGGCAGACCTGGGGCGGAACGGGGAGGCTCTCTCCTCCTACGACAGGGCGATAGCCATCGACCCAGCCTACGGGATCGCCTGGTACAATAGGGGTTCGGTTCTCTACCTGGAAGGGCGGTACTTCGACGCCATCAAGGCCTTCGACGAGGTTATCAGGTTCGATCCCGCCTCCGCCGACGCCTGGCACAGCAAGGGCCACTCCCTCTACCGGCTGAACCGGCCCAGCGAGGCGATATTCTGCTACGACAAGGCCCTGGATATCGAGTCCGGAAGGGCCGAGACCTGGCACCACCGGGGGGTCGCCCTCGTCGATATGAAGAGGGAGAGGGAGGCGGCGGAGGCCTTCGACCGGGCCATAGATATCGATCCGGAGTACGAGCCCGCCTGGTACAGGAAGGGGATCATCGTCTACGGGACCGGCGGGATGGATGAGGCGCTCCGGCTCTTCACCCGGGCCGCCGAGCTCGACCCATCCCACGCCGAGGCCTGGAACAACCGGGGATGGGTCCTCTACACCCTGGGGAGGAGCAACGAGGCGCTGGAGGCTATCGACCGGAGCCTGGAGGCGAATCCCGAGCTCGTCAGCGGCTGGAACAACCGAGGAGTAGTTATGACGGCCCTGGGCCGTAACGGGGAGGCTTTGGACTCTTTCAACAGAACCCTCGACCTCGACCCCAGCAACGCCGCCGCCTGGAACAACAAGGGTGCGGTCTTATACCATCTAGGCCGCTACCAGGAGGCCGCCGACTGCTACGAGAGGGCGCTAGCGATAAACCCGTCCTTCGCCGACGCCAGGGCGAACAGGGCGGCGGCGCTGCGGATGCTCCAGGGGTCCTGAAGAGGGGCGGGTCCGCCATCGATCGACGCAAAGTATTTGGGGTATGAGCCGGAACTGTCCCGTTACTATGATGAACCGAATGAGGACTACCCTACTTTTGGCCAGCCTCACGGGGCTGATGCTTCTGATCGGGGCAGCCCTGGGTGGGAGGGGCGGCATGATGATAGCCCTCCTCTTCTCCCTAGTGATGAACATGGGGACGTACTGGTACAGCGACAAAATTGTATTGAAGATGTACAAGGCGAAAGAGGTGACCCCCTCTGAGGCGCCGGATCTCTACGGGATCGTCCGGGGTCTCGTCGACCGGGCGAATATGCCGATGCCTAAAGTCTACATCGTCGATACCCCCATGCCTAACGCCTTTGCGACGGGAAGAGACCCGGAGCACGCCGCCGTGGCGGCGACCACCGGGATCATGAAGATCCTCAATAAGGACGAGCTGGAGGCGGTGATGGCCCATGAGCTCGCCCACGTAAAGAACCGGGACACCCTCATAAGCTCTGTAGCCGCCACCATCGCCGGCGTCATAACCTTCGTCGCCAGCATGGCCCAGTGGTCCCTCATCTTCGGCGGCCGGGACGACGATGCGGGATCTATCGTTGGTATCATAGCGATGACGATCCTGGCACCGATAGCCGCGATGATCATCCAGATGGCGATATCCAGGAGCCGGGAGTTTGGGGCCGACGCCACCGGGGCAGAGCTCTGCGGAAGGCCTATGGCCCTGGCGAGCGCCCTGGCCAAGCTCGAAGGGGGTGCCGCCAGGGCCCAGGCCAACGTCAATCCCTCAACGGCCCACATGTTCATAGTCAACCCCCTCAAGGGGAAGAAGTTCGCCTCCCTCTTCTCGACCCATCCGGCAACGGAGGAGAGGATCGCGCGCCTCCAAGCGATGCGCTGACCCCAAGAGCCCCTCAAGAGCCCCTTCTCCCCGTAATCTCCGGGGGCCGGGGGGGGCCATTAAGTCCTCTCCAACACCCCTCCCATGGACGGTGAGAGGGAAGATCGATGGCTTAAGACCCACGACTCAAAGGATGGCGGTGAACGGAAGATATAAGTCGTCGAAGGATCGATGGATAGGTGATCCACTCCTCTGAGACCCCTGCCATGACCTTTGAGATCGTCGTCATCATCCTTCTGATCATCATAAATGGCCTCTTCGCCGGATCGGAGATAGCCGTCGTATCCTCCAGGAAGTCCCGGCTGCAGGAGCTGGCGGAGGGGGACCATTCCGGGGCGAGGGTCGCCCTCGACCTCGCCAACGAGCCGACGAACTTCCTCTCGACGATCCAGATCGGCATAACCCTCGTAGGTATCCTCGCCGGGGCCTTCGGCGGGGCGACGGTCGCCCACGCCCTGGCTTCGAGGCTCGAGGCCGTCCCCTTCCTCGCCCCCCACAGCCTCTTCCTCGGCTTTGCCATCGTCGTCCTCCTCATCACCTATTCCATGCTCATCTTCGGGGAGCTGGTACCAAAGAAGATCGCACTGAACGATCCGGAGAGGATCGCTTCCATCGTCGCCTCCCCCCTCCTCCTCTTATCCAGGGTCACTTCTCCCTTCGTATTCGTCCTCAGCTCCTCGACGAACCTAGTCACCCGGATCATCGGCATCAAGCCGAATAATGGACCTCCCGTCACCGAGGAGGAGATAAGGATCCTCATCGACCTGGGCGCCGACGCCGGGGTCTTCGAGAAAGCGGAGAAGGATATGGTCGAGAGGGTCTTCCGCCTGGGAGATAGGAAGGCGGCGACGTTGATGACCCCCCGGTCTGAGATCGTATGGCTCGATGCGGGCGACACCCCCCAGATCATCAAAGAGAAGGTGTCGGGAAGGGCTTACACCCTATTTCCCGTATGCAACGGCGGCCTTGACAACGTCATCGGGATCGTCCATGCAAAAGACCTCCTCTTCCGGATCGAGGGGGGGGATAGGGTCGAGTTCGAGGGGGCGATACTCCCGCCGCTATTTGTCCCCGAGAGCACCAGGGGCCTGAAGCTTCTGGAGCGGTTCAAGGAGACGGGGATCCACCTGGCCATCGTCGTCGACGAATACGGAGAGGTGGAGGGGGTCGTCACCCAGACCGACCTTCTGGAGGCGATCGTCGGGGACATCCCCCACATCGACGAGCTGGCGGAGCCGCCGATAATCCAGAGGGGCGACGGCTCCTGGCTCGTGGATGGGGTCCTATCCATAGCCGATTTTAAGGAGAGCTTCGGCGTATCGGAGAAGATGCCCGAGGAGGATGGCGGCCTCTATCAGACCCTGGGCGGCTTTGCCATCATGCAGTTTGAACGGATACCCCAATCAGGGGACCACTTCGACTGGGGGGGATTCCGGTTCGAGGTGATGGACATGGATGGCAGCAGGCTGGACAAGCTCCTCGTCGTCCCTCTATCGAAGTCCTATAAGAAGCGGTGGAGATGAACCCCTCTACCTCTGGGACTGACCCGCCGATCGCTTATAGCGGCGGGGTGCAGGGGTAGAGAAAACCTCGGTCTTTAGGCCGAGGATGAATCGTACCCCGCCTTAAGCCATGAATCTTTAAATACTATAGCAGCATAAGTGAGTATAATGCTTAAAGCCTTCAAATATAGGATCTATCCGACAAAAGCACAGCGGTCTAATATGCAACAGACCTTGGAGCTGTGCAGATGGACCTATAACGAGACTTTAGCATACCGGAAAAACTCTTTCGAACAAGAAGGTAAATCCATATCTAAGTATGAGACTCACTACTTGCTGCCAGAGTGGAAGAAAAA
>JARFPK010000050.1 GCA_029167045.1 Candidatus Methanocrinis natronophilus | reverse complement strand
CATTCTCTCCACAGGGATGGAACAGCCCGTAGCGCCCATAGAGTCAAAACCTCTACATCACGTTTCTGTGATGCAAGTCTTGGCGATGAAGTGGGAAGCCCTACCCTTTAGGGTAGGGTAGTTCACCGTTTCATCGATCTATATACTCTTTCTATTGGAGGATCTCATGGCATCTCCCGATAAGTGGCGGCTTCTGAGCCGCGGCATTAGGGAGGCTGTGACTTCCTCCCCGCCCTTAAGAGCGGGGCTTCCTGGTTCACGGAGCCGACGCTTACTTGGGAGTGTTCCCAAGCCGGAGGTCGGTTCTCCACAGGCTCTTCCCCTCAGTCCGAGGGTGCAGCTTATTCCGGCCGTACCGGACATCGCTGCCCTATCTATGGTTTCTGGGGTCATAAACCTTTGCACGGGCTTACTCCGGCCTAAAGACCGGAGTTTGCGCCCTGAAATTCTTATCATCGAGTCGTCCTTCTTCTTAGTCGCCGCTGCGGTCCTCAATGTGGGAAACATCATCGGCGAGACTATTGGCCGCCCTCCTGGTGGCGGGGAAGGTCGGAGGGCCGGCGTTAGCCGGTCTGTGACATCTTCGATCAGCCGCCGCCTTCACATCGATCGTCGCCGGGGAGAGAGGGGACGGGGAGGGAGGAGAAGCTGGGCCTGCTCTCTCCAACCCCACCCTCTCTTATAAAGAGGAGGTTCGGAGGATATTGATCTGCCCCATTCCTCTGGGGTGAAGATCCACCCGATCGAGATCAAGGGGGCAGGGGCGGAGTATATAGCTGTAACATTGATATATAGAGAATATAGATAAGTGCTTTAAGCGATGAACGAAGGCTCTGGTGATTGTCATGGATCCTCCAGATAAGCGCGGCCTCCTCCGGTCCAGGAGATACGGCGAAGGCATCGTTGAAGCCTTCTTATTCCTCGCCGCCATTACCTCGATCCTGGCGATGGTACTGATCTTTTACTTCCTCACATACGAGAGCTTTCTCGCCTTCAGGGAGGTGGGGGTCCTTGAGATGCTCCTGGGGCAGAAATGGCATCCTCCAGGTGATATCTACGGCATGATGCCGATCATCGTCGGCTCTCTTCTCATCACGACTTTGGCCCTCCTCATAAATATCCTGGTGGGGATACCTCTTGCGATCTACCTATCAGAGCTGGCAGGCCCCTGGTCCCGGGAGGTTCTAAAGCCAGCCATCGAGCTATTGGCAGGGGTCCCCTCTATCGTCTACGGCTTTCTCGGGGTTCTGGTGCTGGTGATCTACCTGGAGAGGACCTTCAACATGCTGACAGGCAGGTCGATCCTGGCGGGAGCGATCCTCCTGGGGATCATGTTCATACCGGCGCTGACGACGATATGCGAGGACGCCCTCAGGGCCGTCCCCAGGGAGTTCAAGGAGGGTTCTCTCGCCCTCGGAGCCACCCGCTGGCAGACGATCCGCGGGGTCACCCTCCCCGCAGCCTCCTCGGGGATCATAGCCGCCGTCATCCTCAACGTCGGCAGGATAATCGGTGAGACGATGGCCGCCCTCCTGGTGGTGGGGAATGTGGCGAGGCTCCCGTCCCCGGTCTTCGACGCCTTTGACCGGGGAGCTATATTTACGTCGGTCATCGCCGGAGAGATGGGGGAGGTGGCCCACGGCTCTCTCCACTACCACTCCCTCTTCGCCGTGGGGTTCGTCCTCCTGGTGATCGTCACCATCCTCAACATAACCGCAGACCAGGTCAGGGCCGCCATCCGGAAGAAGTTTGGAGGATACTGATATGAAGAAGATCAGGCCGGCACCGATGGCTTCGATCGCTATCGCCCTCTTCCTCCTCATCTCTTCCATCTATTACCTTTTAGTCCAGGCCGAAGAGATCCCGGTGGTCCCGTTATGGATGGGCGGCCTCCTCGCCTCCATCCTCCTCATATCAGCCTCCGCCTTAACCCTCAACCGGGGAGCCGACGACCGGACCCGGGTTTCCTGGACTAGGGAGAGGCTCCTGCCCCTGGCCGCAGACCTCGCCTACCTGCTGGCAGTACCTCTTCTCGTCTCTTCGGGGAGGGTCGCCCCCGACCTAAAGTTCGTATTTCTGGGGCTCAGCGCCGTCTTCACCTATGATCTGGTCCTCCCCCTCCTGGTCTTATTGGGGAGCATCCTGGTGATAAAAGACTCCATAAACCTCCTCTATGGGTACACCGCCAGGGGGAGAGAAGTTCTCGTCTTCTCGATGGTCCGCCTCTCTGCGGTCTTCACCCTACTACTCCTCGGGGGGATCATCTCCGTGATCCTCTACAAGGGGATCGGGGCGATAAGCTGGGAGTTTCTCACCTCCCCCCACCTCCGCCTCGGCCAGCAGGGGGGGATAAGAACCTGCATCGAAGGGACCTTCTGGCTGGTGATGGGAGCGATGCTGATCTCAGCACCCCTGGGGATCGGTGCCGCCATATACTTAAATGAGTACTCCCGAAATTCGGGGCTGAAGAGGTCCGTCACCATAGCCGTCGGTTGTCTCAACGGCGTCCCCTCCGTCGTCTACGGACTCTTCGGCCTCGCCTTCCTGGTCTCGACCGTAGGCATATCCCTCCTGGCCGGTTCGATAATCCTGGGGCTGATGAACCTGCCCACGATAATCCTGACGAGCCAGGAGGCGCTGAAGAGCGTTCCAAACTCCCTGCGGGAGGGGAGCGTCGCCCTAGGAGCGAGCCGATGGCAGACCGTCAGAAAGGTGGTGATACCTTCGGCCCTCCCCGGGGTCCTGACGGGGATGATCATAGGCGTCGCCAGGGCAGCCGGAGAGACCGCTCCCATCATGTGGACCGCCGTCACCTTCTCAGCCACCCCCCTCCATTTGTACTACGGCTTCATCCCCGACGTCACCCAGCCCGTCAACAACCTCTGCTACCACCTTCTCAACCTGATATACTTCCTGGGGGCCTGGGACGTCGAGCAGAACGCCTGGGGAACGGCCCTCGTCCTCCTCGCCCTCGTCCTCTCCATCAATATGGTGGCGATCCTGGTGAGGAACCACTACAGAAAGAAGGTCTCATGGTGAGCCCCCCTCCACAACTTTTATCATTTCAGGGACGATAGGGTCCACCATGAGAACGATCTCTCCTGAACTGATGAGGGCCATCGATGCCAACTGCACCTATTTCGGCTTACTCCCCCTCCAGCTGATGGAGAACGCAGGAGCAGCCCTCGCCCGGGAGGCGAAGAGGAGGGCTCCAGGCAGGAGGATCGCCGTCGTCGCCGGGAAGGGGAACAACGGCGGTGACGGCCTGGTGGCAGCCCGCCACTTGGCGGAGTTCGACGTGACGGTATTTCTCATCGGAAGGTCGAAGGATATCGCCACCGAAGAGGCGAGGAGGAACTGGGCGATCCTGGAACGGCTCGGCTTCGACCTGCGGGAGGTGCGGGATTCGACCGACCTTGAGCCTCTATCCAGGTACGACCTGATACTGGACGCCATATTCGGCACCGGGGTCAAAGGATCGGTCCGGGGGCTGGAGGCGGCGGCGATCGACGCCATAAACGCCTCCGGTAAACCCGTCATATCGGTGGACGTCCCCAGCGGCATCGGCACCGACAGATCGGTGAATTCCGATGTGACCGTCACCTTCCACAGTCCAAAAGAAGGGATCCCCGGCGAGGTGGTGGTGGCGGAGATCGGGATACCTCCCCGGGCGGAGTTCTATGCGGGACCCGGGGACCTGGCCCTGGTGACCGGCCGGGCCGCCGATAGTCACAAGGGGCAGAACGGCCGGGTCCTGGTGATAGGAGGAGGCCCTTATAGCGGCGCTCCTGCCCTCTCGGCGATGGCCGCCCTCCGGGCTGGGGCTGACTTGGTCACCGTCGCCGCCCCCGAGAGCGTCTCAACCACCATAGCCGGGTACTCCCCAAACCTGATCGTCAGGTCGTTATCCGACGACCATCTCTCCCCCGAAGACCTGGGTCTCATCCGAGGGCTCCTCCCCAGCCACGACGTCGTCGTCGCCGGTATGGGCCTCGGCCGCCACCCCGAGACGAGGGAGGCGCTGGCAAAGATCGTCCCGGAGTGCGAGAGGGTCGTCCTGGACGCCGACGCCCTCCTTCCGGGAATCCCCCTCAAGGGGATCATCACCCCCCACGAGAGCGAGTTTCGCAGGGTCAGCTCCATCAAGCTCCCTCCCGGGCGGGTCCAGAGGGAGACTCTGATGGCCTTCGCCCGGGACATGAAGATCACCGTCCTTCTGAAGGGGAAGGTGGACCTGATCACCGACGGTGAGACGATCCGGGGCAACGACACCGGAAACCCAGGCATGACCGTAGGGGGCACCGGGGACGTCCTCGCTGGGATCGCAGGAGCCTTCTACGGCCGCCTTCGTCAACTGCGTCGCCGGAGATCTGGCCTGCGGGGAGAAGGGCTACTCCCTCCTGGCAACAGACCTCATCGAGAATATACCCCGGGCCATGATGCTATGAAGCCAAAGAGGCCTTTGATGAACGATGGAGTGGAGCAAGAAGGCGGCGGTCCGGTGAGGGAGGATCCATATCATGAAACGAGTCGCGGGGGGATGGTGGAGATCACCGATAAGCCGCAGGTTGCCAGGTGGGCCGTCGCCTCCGGGGTCATCAGGCTGAAAGGGTCGACGGTCGAGTCGATAAGGAAGGGGGCGGTGAAGAAGGGGGACGTCCTCGCCGTGGCGCGGGTCGGAGCGATCCAGGCGGTGAAGGAGACGCCAAGACAGATTCCCATGTGCCACCCCATCCCCATCACCGGGGTCGATGTCGAGTTCGTCCTCCTCACCGATCGCATCAGGGCGACGGTATCTGTCACCTCCTTCGGGAGGACCGGGGTCGAGATGGAGGCGCTCGCCGGGGCGGCGGCGGCGCTCCTCAACGTCTGGGATATGGTCAAGTACCTGGAGAAGGACGGGACGGGAAACTACCCCTCGACCTGTATCGAGGATATTCGGGTGGTGGAGAAGAGGAAGGAGTATGTCTGAGACATAATCCAGTAAAACCTCATCTCTCCCATATCCAGATGTCACTTCCCTTCTTTTCTCTCCCTTTCATAGACATCGATCATATAAGACCAGGATGATGATGTAAGCCATAACTGAGCCCTTATCCTTCACCTCGTATGTCCCTGGCCAGAGGATGATCAAGGCGATAAAAAAGGCCAATACGGACCAAGATATCCACGATCTGATCTCATCGGCGGCGCGAAAGCCGGTGGATATCAACATCAATAGGGTGATGATGGCGATCGCCAGCGATGTTCTGAAAAGTCCTGGTATGATGAGAGCTTTCATCGTCAGGACTATTAAGGCTGTTAAGAAGGCGGTGAAGGCCCATGTTACTGCGATGGTGAGGGCCCAGGGCGCTACACCTTTCATCAAGATGATCCTCTCAAACTTCCGGGCGATGCGGGGATCTGATATTCTCGATATTGTGCTCCGCAAACTGGCGGCCTTCATGACGATGCTCACATGCTGCCTAATGGATTGGACCTTAAGGACTTGGGCCTTTATAGTCGGACATTCTCGCTTTTCAGTCCGGCTCAGATCTTTGCCAGAGGGCTCCATGATTTCGTCCTCGGCCAAGATGGACCTGAAAGAGGGGGGAGGTCATATTCCGACGCCCTCTTTAAGACGGCTCACCTTCCGGTCATGAGGGCCCTTTTTTTTGCTTCGTTATATTCTGCTCAAGCCTCATTCGCAGCCTTATTCGCATCATCAGCGGCCTTCTTCCTTCTTGGCATGTTCGGATCCATCCGCCTTTTCTGCGCTTTCAGCCGTTTTAGGAGCTGCGGATTCGGCGATCTCTGCAAGTCTCTTTGCTTCAGTTAATTTTTCTCTGGCCTCATTGGCAACCTTATTCGCATCATCAGCGGCCTTCTTGGCATGTTCGGACCCATACGCCTTTTCTGCGTATTTAGCCGCTCTAGAAGCTGCGGATTCTGCTCTCTCTACAAGCCTTTTTGCCTCAATTAAAATATATTTGGTATCGACATTTGCATCGATCATCCCCTCTACTGTAGCAAGAAGTTTCTTTGCTCTATCCGCATCTTCGTCGGCCTCTTTGGCGCAGTCTAATGCTCCATCCACCGGCGATTTGCCCTTCGGCTCTGCAAAAGTGAGGGCGGTCTTGGCGCCGAAGTAGAACCCTATGATCACCCCCACCATCTGGAGGTACGCTGTCACAACCTCTGGGTTCTTGATCTCGTAACTGGAGAGGAAGAATATCAGCATGGTGAAGCCAAGGACGAAGGTACCTGCGATGGCCCTCCTCATATCCCCCTTGTCCAGCGCCCCATCGTCGGCAAAACCCATGTATATTAGAAGTAGGAAGACTATTACCAGGATGATTATCGCCGGCCAGATGCTACCGTAAGTCGGCTCGTCTCCTGCATATGGAACCGCATCTTTTATTAGGATCGTTGCCAGGATCAGGATCAAGAATACCAAGGCTACTGTAAAGATCATGCCTATAGATTCACATTTTTCTTCTAAGGCCGACTTCGATTGTCCATTCTTAGACTTGCGCCAAAGTAAACCTCCAATAACTATCATCAGCGTTATGATGCCCAAGACTATGAACGCTTCGTTCGAGAGTGTAGGGAATTGTATTTCAATTTTGACGCTGGGGGTAGCACCGTCTTTGAAGTTCGACTTATCCGTGGAGGGGGTCTGCACAAGGGTTTCGTTGTTCTCAGCAGCTCCCATAAAAGTCGAAGCGAATAGCGTCAGAAGCGCCAAGAACAAGATCGCGTGCATCCTCTTCCCTTTGCCAATGAGTTTCATCCTCCTAATCCCTCCCATCTCCTATTATATCTCGCCTCAAATTTGCTACCTGGGAGAATAGATCTCGGCGAATAAGCATTGAAGAATCTGATAATCCAGACGGCAAATATTTGAACCGAATGCATCTTATCTACTTTCATAAATATAAGCTTTTCTTTAAATTATATTATGCTGATATGAATAGATATGACGCAATAATTTAGCAAGAACGTTCAATTCTATAGGCCTTCATCAGAACCAAAGGATGACAATGAAAACAGTGACGAAAAAAAGAACTTGTCCGAGGTCGTAGCCTCGTTACAGCCCGTACTCAGCAAGCCTCTCCCGGGCGATCTCCCTCTCCTGCTGGTGGTCGACGAGAAAGTCCCGGATCCTCTCCGCCGCCTCCTTCTTGCAGGTCCCGCAGGTCTTCGCGCCGCTCTTGCATTCGTCGTAGACCTCTGCCAGCTCGCCGTCGTCCTCGGAGAGGTGGAAGATGAGGAGCTCGTAGACGGTGCACTTATCAGGCTCGCCCCCGAGCTTCTTCTGCTCGGCCAGGGACTGCCTACCTCCGGTGACCGCCTTCATCACCTTCTCTCTCGCCTCCTCGGGGTCCTCGGTGAGGGCGATGTGGCTCTCGGGGCGCGAGGAGGACATCTTGCCGCCGGTGAGGCCGGTCATAAACCGGTGGTATAGAGAGGCCGGAGGGACGAAGCCATAGCCTCCTGCCTCCACCTCCAGGCTCCTCATCTCCTCCTCGACCCTTCCCAAGTCCTTCGCCATGGCGTCGAAGACGTCGATATGCTCCTCGTACCGCTTCACCTTCCGGTATCCCATCTCCCTCAGACGGGCGGCCGCCGCCTCGATCAGCTCGGTCCCCGCCGCCTTGCCTCGGAGGCTGACGCGCCCCTCCCTCTCCTCCACCAGAAACTTTCTCATCCTCCCGGCCAGGTCCCGGGTCAGCCTGATGTGGGCGTCCTGATCGGAGCCGACCGGGATCACCACCGGCTTTGGCCCCCCGTTATCCGAGAGCTGGGGGTGGAGGATATCGGCGCTCTGGACCATGACGGAGACCATGTGGGCGACGTTCGTCTCCCCGGAGAAGCCGTAGATGGCGGCGAGCTCCGAGAACCGGGCGGCTGAGGCCAGCTCGAAGGCCAGGTCCCGGACTGCCTGGCGTTTCGATTGGAAGTATATGGTCCCTGAAGGCTCGAAGCCCAGGGCGATGAGGCTGAGGATGTACTCCTCGATCCCCATCTCTTTGCACCTATCCCAGCTGATCCCCCGGACGGAGTGGGCCTCCATATCGGCGATGGCGACGAAGGCGTCCCCACCGTGCTTCTGGTGCCAGATGATCTCCTCCATCACCATCTTCCCTCCCAGATGGACCCGGCCGCTCGGCATGAACCCGCTCATAACCGCGAAGGGGGTCTTCTCCTTCATCGCCTCGACGACCTTCTGGTAGTCGCGGTGGCCGAATATTATATGCCGTTTCATATATGGATGGGGGTCGTCGATCTGGGGCAGAATATCATCGAAGCTCGATATTCCAAACTCCTCGAATAGCTTCGAGTAGTCGTCTATCGAGACCGCGCCCCAGGGGTCCAGCTTCGTTGCCATACGTCCAGGCGATGCAGAATGTGGTATATCTAACTTCTCGTCCTCTCCCCCCGGTGGCGAGACGGCCTCATCGACCTCCTGCTGAAAATATTTAAATCTGGAGGTCCATACATCCCTCGATGATCCCCGAATCTTTCCCCTGCCATATTGTGACCTGGGACGAGTTCTACCATCTCGCCAGGACCCTCTCCCTCGAGATCAAGTCGTCGGGCTGGAGGCCAGACCTGGTGGTGGCGATAGGTCGGGGCGGCTACGTCCCCGCCAGGGTAGTCTGTGACTTCCTCATTCACGAACGGCTCACCAGCATAAAGGTCGAGCACTGGGGGATCGCAGCCCAGAAGAGAGATCATGCCGTCGTCCGCTTCCCCCTAGCGACGCCGGTCGAAGGAGAGAGGGTCCTGATAGTCGACGATGTAACCGACACCGGCGACACCCTCACCACGGCGGTCGGTTACGTCGAGAGCCTGGGGACCGAGGAGTTGAGGACCGCGGTCCTCCAGCACAAGGCCTCCTCGGCCTTCAAGCCCGACTACTACGCTGAGGAACTGGCTGAATGGAGGTGGATCATATATCCCTGGGCTGTCCACGAGGACCTGGTGGGCTTCACCGGGAGGATCTTGTCTTCCTCGGACCAGCAGATCTCAAAAGATCAGCTCCGTTCAGAATTGAAGAGGAGGTTTGATATCGATATCGGGGAGGATGAGGTGGCCGGGATCCTGGAGGCTGCGGCGGTCCTGGGGATGGGTGGGGCTTCTGGATCGGTTTAAAGGGTCGGTAGATCTTGAATCCATATTCTTTTTGGGGAAACAAAAATAAGCTATTTATATGAGAATGAATTTGTAACCATAAAAATAGATGTGATCATTATGAGACAATTTTCGGTCAAAGTTCTCGACGATAAGGACCGGGAGTTCGTGGAGGTTCTCCGGGATCTGGGCATCCCACGAAACGTCGCCAGCATGATAACTTACCTCGCCAACGTCGAGGAGGCGTCCTCCCGAGAGATCGAGATCGGATCAAACCTCCGACAGCCGGAGGTGAGCATAGCCATGAGAACTCTCCGGAACAACGACTGGGTCGAGGAGAGGGAGATAAAGAAGGACGGGAAGGGCAGGCCCATGAAGGTCTACAGGCTCGTCATATCTCTTGAGGATATCATCAGCCATTTCGAGGACGAGAAGAGGCGGGAGTCGACGAAGGCTATGGAAAATATTGAGCGTCTCAAGGACCTCTGCGGAAGGCTGAGCTGCAGCTGAAAGGCCCTTTCATCCTGAGGAGACGACCCTGACGATCTTCAGGTCCCCTTCCTCCACCAGCTCGTCGGCGGGAACCGGATGGCCGTCTCTGAGGGCGACCACCGTCTCTGGGTTTATATCAAGGGCCTCGAAGAGACCTTCATAGGTGAGGCCCCTGAATAGCTCCACAGCCATCTCAACTTCTCCGCCTTCGGCCAGGATTTTCACCGATAGAGAGGTCAATCCTCTTTCTCACCGCCAGTGCCCACGAGATCCTCGAGGTTCTCTTCTATCAGCTTCTTCTCCAGGTTCTCTGTCTTCTTGTCACCCTTTCTCTCTGTCTCTCTCTTCTTGAACTTAGGCACAGGCATCACCTCTATTGCCTCTTGATCTTGGGACGGTATTAACCTTTCGTCACCTCCGCCTCCGCCCAGTGCATGCCCACTGGTCGTAGATCCCCAGGTCGTCGGGGTTTGCCGCCACCTCACACGCCCATCCCTCCGATCTGAGGGCTTCGGCCACCCTCCGAGCCTCCCTCTCGGTGTAGGTGGTGTAGATCACCATATCATTCGCGAGCTTCGACGACTTGATGAGGACCTCCTTCCATAGAGGCCAGTTCACCTCATCAATAAGCCCCACCATGAAGCCCACCACTGCGTCGAACTCTCGTTGATAAAAGAACCGATCGAGGAGCCTGGCGTCGAGGACCATCGCCCGGTCCGGGTCGATATATCCCTCCTTCAGGCCCATGCATATCTCACAGCTATCCAGATCCGCGGTCCAGGGTCGAAACCCGAGCTTCTTGAGGGCCTGGGTGGCCATGCCGCTGCCGGAGCATACCTCCAGAACCTCGCCTCCTACGGGGAGAAGAGGCCGGAGGAACTCAATCAGGCTCTCTTCCCTCTCGGGGACGAATAGGGGTGGGCTCTGGATCGGACAGCTCTCGCAGAATAGCTCCTCCTTGAGGGCATGAGAAAGCCCCTCCACCAGACCCTCGAAGAACCTCCTCTCCCCTGCCGTGACGACCTTCGAGGCGGAGCCCTTTGGAAGGTCTTCCAGGGGATGGGATCCTCCGAAGCGGTCCGTCACCAAAAGCCAGATATCGGCCGGCTCGGCTAGCTTTATGGCGACTCCCAGAAGGGGGCCGTCGCCTCCTATTCCGAAGTCGTCTCTCCCCCGGTCCTCCCTTATCTCTATATAACCTCGTAGATCCAGCCCCGACCCCAGGATCTCCATCGTCACGGGCAGGGATATCAGGTCCGCCAGGGACTCTTCGGCGATGAAGACCTCCTCATCGTCGTCGATATCCAGCATCTCATGAAGTAGCACGATCATGAGATCCAAGCTGGTAAGATATCAAGGTTTCTTTCGGGGCGGCGCTGCCGGCCGCTCCCGGGGAAACGGCTATATGGTCTCATGTAGACAAAGTCTGGGTTTGAAGCTACAAGATATTCCAGGGGTGGGGGCAAAGCTCTCCGAGAGGCTCATCGCCCACTATAAGGGCGAGGATGCTGCCCTAGAGGCTCTGCTGGTGGGTGACGTGGCGGGTCTGATGGGGGTGAAGGGTATGAGCCTCCGCCAGGCGACGTCCCTCGTCCAGAGGGCGAAAGGCGGGGTATGGGGCGTATCACCTTCAGATTTCCTTGCCACCGAAGAAGCGGTCCGGATCTACGAATCTCTGATGGAGATGCTGGCCGGGTCTGCCCACACCGACTACGCGAGGATGAAGCTCTCCACCTTCTTCCCCTCTTCGTCCTTGGAGATGATCGATGAGAACCGAAGATTTGCAAAGTCCGCGATATGTTCAGCAGAAGAGCATCTCGATACCGACCTACCCCTCCGTCTATCGAGGGTTAAGCCCCTTCGAAGGGGGACCGGCCCCCGGGTGAGAAATCGGGCGATAGCCATCGATTCAGCCTCCGAATACCGGGATCTTAAGGAGAGGGGGATCGATAAGGCCATCGACGTCCACCTCGTCGAGAGCTTGAGGGATCTGCGGGACCTGGCTCAGGGGTACGATGGCGTCACCTTCATCGGCAAGACTCTGGACAGCCTATCTCTATCCGAGGTCGAGGAGGCGGAGGAGGTCGAGGAGTGGTACCTCGTCCCGGAGCTGGTCCTCCATCGCTACATCGAGAACCGGGATATCCTGGACGCCGCCTTCGAGGCAGCGAGGATCCTCAAATTAGACTCTCTCCCCGCCTTCGATGGGCTGGAACGGCTGATGGAGGCGTCGTCGAAGATCGGGATCGAGGACGATCCCGAAGTCGGGCGGCTCGAACGGCTCAACTCTGAGCTGGAGGGCAGGGTGAAGGAGGCAGTATCCTGGGCCAACGCCGAGATCAAGAGGAGGGTGGAGCGCTCCTCGGTGACCCTCGCCGGAGACGACCTCCTCTCGGCTCTGGGGGGAGGTGGAGACCTTCGGGACCTCTTCAGATCCCGGATGGGAGATATCTTCCGGGAAGTCCTGAAGGAGGCCAAAGATATGGCATCTGCAGATCTGGATCTGAAGGGAGGAGAGAGGGCGCACTTTGAAGAGGTCATATCCTCAGAGGTCCGCTACCCCCTGGAGGAAGATCGGGAGGCTCTGGCCCGTCTTCTCCGGGAGGTGAGGAAGAAGGCGGAGGGGAGGAGGCTGGGGTCCCGGCGGCACCTGGCGAGAGATCTGGCAGGAGAGTGGCACCTGATCGAGGCGCTCCACAGATACCTCCTGGAGTTCGACGTCGCCTTCTCTCTCGGCTCCTTTGCCCTGGAGAGGGGTTTGAAGATGCCCTCGTTCCTCGATGAACCATGTATCGGCTTTTCAGAGGGGAAGACCCTCTTTTTAGACGGGCCGGAGCCTGTCAGCTACTCCGTCGGTCCGACGGGCCTGGCGGAGCCGAGAGAGAGGGTGGCGATCCTCAGCGGCGTCAACTCCGGCGGGAAGACGACCCTCATGGATCTCGTCGCCCAGGTGGCGATCCTCGCCCATATGGGCTTTCCGGTCCCTGCGGCCGAATCGCGCCTCTCCGTCTTCAAGAGCCTCTACTACTTCGGAAAGAGCAGAGGTACCCTGGGGGCAGGGGCTTTCGAGGCGACTATTCGAAAGTTCTCCGTCCTCGCCGGCGGGGAGAGGAAGCTCGTCTTGGCCGACGAGCTGGAGGCGATAACCGAGCCCGGTGCATCTGCCAAGATCATAGCCTCCCTCCTCGACGAGATATCGAGGGGGGGATCGGCGGCGATCTTCGTCAGCCATCTGGCCGAGGATGTGGCTAGGTTTGCAGAGACGGATCTGAGGATCGATGGTATAGAGGCTTTGGGCCTCGATGAAGAAGACCGTCTGATCGTCGATCGCAGCCCCAGGTACAACCGGCTGGCAAAGAGCACCCCGGAGCTGATAATCGAGAGGCTGGCCCGGACCTCCCGGGGGGCAGAACGGGAGTTCTACGGAAGGCTCTTATCTAAATTCCGGTGATTTTTTATACCTATAGGCCAATTATATCTCATGCCCCACCCCTACCATCTAGAGATCTGGCAGATCGTGGCCATATGCCTCTTGATGTTCCCGGCCTTCTTCGTCGCCAACTACATCGTGGTAAAGAAGATGGTGCGGGAGAGGCTCGCCCGGGAGGATAGGGTGGATAGGTTCGTCGCCGCCGGGGTGGGCAGGGATATGAATCCGGATAACAGGTTAAAAAAGAGGCCGAGAAGGAGGTTCTGATCTCCAGAGCCTTGACCAGATCGGCTCCTGTATAAAGTCGACGGTTCATATATATTTTTTAAAAAATTTATTGGTACGTCCTGATCCGGGGGTTGGAGGATCCCCAAAACCCACCTCCCCGATCTTAGCAATTCAGGCTGGTATCCGTAAGACGTCAACTACCCGCCAATGAATTGGCGGGCATGAGCCTCGCCAGTATGGGGGGCTTGCGGCTCCGCAAAAAATCGGGCCACGATGGGCAGGTTGACAGCCACCCTTGCAGCTATGTTTCGAGCTGCGACGGTATCGGCAGGGCCAGAGAAACCACAGCAGACGCAATCAAACTGATCTCGAGTAGGTCGGTTTGACCGGGAGATATGATGACAAACGGAGCATTCCTGGGACGTGTAAGAAGGGTCGATGTAGACGACTGAAACTCCAGCGATCGTCGCCTTGTACTCGACGAACCGCCTGAGCTGATAGAATCCCCAGCTATGCTCTTTGCGTCTCTGAGCCTTCGAAACCGTCATCCCCTCCCGGATACCCTGAAGATCTTCGAGGGCGATCACAGAAGAGGTGTCTTTGGCTTTCGAAACCATTTTTTTGGAGATGCAGTGGTTCACGTCACATCGCAACCTGGCCTCCCGACCCGAGAGTTTCTTGAGATGACGTTTGGCGCTATCGGTCCCACAGCTTTGAAGATCGGCCTTGAGGTTATCTATATTGGATCGAACGTTCTCGATACCGTCACCGGAGAACTCTTCGTTGGGAGCCTCGGCAACTTCGACGACGACGCAGAGATAGAACTCCCCCCGTTCGAAAATGAGGTCGGCCTGTCCTCGGATCCGATTGAGCCGGGGTTCGTGGTACTCGCAGATGAGAACAGGGACCTTTATCCTGCCTTCGAGAGTCAAGAGAGAAACGAGATCGAGGCCCTTCCAGGACATGAGTCTCTGATCGTAGACGACAGATCCGTCAGGATCGAAGGTCGGTTTGATCGATTTATCTCTCTTGTAGGCTTCGCAGGTCTTAGAGATGGCTCTGACCGCCATCTGAGCGGAGAGGTTAAATTGTTCCCGAATCGGATAATAAACGACCTTCTGAAGCTTGATCTTATTGGCGGTACGAAGCTCAAAGGCTTTGTCAGCCACGAAGTTACAGGCGGCGTTAAACTGATGCATCGTCTCGCGAATAGCTAGAACCTGTTCTGGAGTCGGTTCAAGTTTGACCTTGAGCGTCTGCATCATGTATATAGACGTATACCATCTATGGATATGAATATTTCGGTGCCAAGGAGAAGCGGGAGTAGGCGCGCTATTCCACCCCCGACTGAAGTCGGGGGCATCCTACTGAGATTTCCGTGAAATGGGTAAATATTTTAGATCATCCGACGGATCTGCCCCCTTCAGGCGGTCCTTCCGTCGGCTACATCGGAGATATATATAAAATATATTTTTCCAGCCATCGTTTATACCAATATTATGGGAAACCTCTTTATAGTATAAACAAGGGAGTTATCCAAGGGGTGTATCCTTAAATGAGCGGTAAGACGGAGCAGTTGAAAGAGCTGTTCTTGAAGATCTCAAGCAGCACCAAGGTTATCGAGAAGCAGGCCAAGCTCCATGGCGATCTCAAAGGGAGCGAAGAGATCGAACGCAAGCTTCGAGCTGTAGTATCCGATATGTCCGAGCGATACAACATCCAGACGAAGCTAGCCCCCGAACAGCTGGCCACCCTGGTGAGGCTATTTTATAAGGGGCTCAGCGATACCGAGATCGCCGAGCAACTCGGAGATCGGGCCCTCAATAAGACCGTCAGTCGCGCCAGGATTAAGCTCCATCTCTTCCGGAGATCCGACCTGAAGCCCCCCTTTGAGAAGAAGGAGTTCCTGAGGCTCGCCGAAGCAGGCTACTCTGTAAAGGAGATGAGCGAAAGCCTGGGGGTGGCCCCGTCCACCATCAGCGAGTACAAGAACATCTTCGAATGCCAGGCGGCCGCCGAAAAGGACGGATTTACCAAGCGGTTTGAGGAGATCATATCCGACCAGGACGTCTCCGAGAGGATGGTCACCCACATCTCCAAGGATGGACTGCAGGATACCATGGACACCGACTACGAGACGGCAGAGGCTTGAGGGAGTCTGCTCTGAGTCGAAAAGAGCACCCCCTCACATGCTTTTAGGGCTTTCTTTCTGCCAATAGATCGAAGGGTTTCGCCTACTTTTCCCATCCTCATTTTCTAGGTAATGGTATCCATTCAGATACCTTTTGCCCTTTATGGTCATCCTAAGAATACTAAAGAGTCGCTAATCTTGGTAGTAAAACCTAATCTCGTCGAAAATTATCGGTCGGAGAAGGATACATATTTTCTGATGCAACAACATACCATATGCACGAGCATGAATCGATAACATTTAAGCTGAACTCCATTTTGATGTCTAATTGTGAAAGAAGTTACAAAATTGCCGAGCATGCATTGCTCTTGCTATCTGTTAGTTCATTTTTCATCGGAATCACGGGCTTCTTCAGAACTTATATCGCCTCTCTTTTGCTCGGGACGTCTCCAAGTATCTCAGCGTGCCTCGTAATGTTTTTAATTACATTTTCAATCTACAGCCTTGACAGCATCGTGGATATGGACAGGGACACCACTAATATGCCCGAACGGAGAAAATTTCTCTTTGAGAGGAAGAGGCTTTTTCTCGTATCTTCTTTGACGGCATATTTCTTGGCCGGTTTGATCCTAATGCTGAGCAAACCCTTCGCCCTTCCAATTATCTTCGTGCCCTTGGCAGCAAATGCCTTTTATGCGACGAAGTTACCCATTCTGAAATTGAGGCTCAAGGATATACCGGTCGTAAAAAACCTTGTCGTAGCGGTCGCATGGGGGCTTACATGCACCCTTCTTCCTGCTGCGTACATGACAAATACGCCAGAGATAACAACTTTGGTAACTATATTCTACATTATGTTGATCACTACCTTCGTAGCCGCCGTTCTCTACGACATAAGGGATGTTAAAGGTGATAAAGAGATGGGAGTTATAACGATACCCGTTATTCTGGGCTCCAGAAAGACCACTGGAATCCTTTTAGCTCTGAACAGCACACTATTGCCCCTAATAGCCTTTTTTGATTGTGAGATACAGTTTTTGATGGCCGGATTGGTGTTTTACGGGTACGTTTATATACCATACTTCAGAGTTAGGAGAAATCCGGTTGTTCTGGATTTATTTGTTGACGGAAAATGTATCTTCGCGTCTTTTCTATACATCATTTCTATGATTTCTTTTGGAAAAACCTTCTGAATGATGGGTAAGTCCGTCTTTTCGCACTAACGGTCTAATCTCCAAACATTTCCCCTCATAATTAATAGCAAAGATTTATTAAATATCCCGTTATATCCCGTTTTTTAGGGGTAGCAATTATGGAGATAAGGACTCTTC
>JARFPK010000049.1 GCA_029167045.1 Candidatus Methanocrinis natronophilus | reverse complement strand
TAGGTTACGTTGGCCAGAGACTGTATTTGTTTCCTGAGTTTTACGAGAAGCTTCCCGTCGAGAGGTTGCTCGGTGAAGGTGTCACCGCCGCAGACGTGAACGATGATGGCCTCGGCAGGACCCTTGATGCGATTTACGCTTACGGTCCGACCGAACTCTTCAACGAAATCGCTCTGAAGGTCATGAGCCAGCTGGATCTCGGAGTTCAACGGCTTCATGCTGATACTACGAGCTTCAGCGTCCAGGGGGATTACGAGGGGCCAAGCGGTCGAAACGCTATCGAGATAACCCTTGGCCATTCCAAAGACGGCCGGATGGACCTGAAACAGTTCGTACTGGGATTGGTGACAAACCAGGACGGCATACCTCTTTTTGCCAAGGCCCATTCGGGCAATGCGTCAGATAAAAACACTATCATGGAGTCGTTCCTGAAGATCAAGAACGGGCTACATCTGGACGATGCCGCCTATTACATAGCAGATAGTGCGGTCTACAGCGAGAAAAATATCCGGCAGCTTGGAACTGAAACTCTATGGATAACTCGCGTGCCTGCAACGCTGAACGAGTGCAAACAGCTGATAGATAGCGATCTTGATATGGTCGAATGTTTCGATCCCAGGTACAAGTGTTTCTCGACATCTTCAAACTATGGAGATATACTCCAAAAGTGGGTCGTTTATCAGTCTGAGCCGATGCAGGCGAGGATGGAGAAGACATTTGAAAAACGGCTCGAAAAAGAAGATCGGCAAGCGGGGAAAGACCTCGCAAAACTTGGACGTCGCGAGTTCGCATGTGAGGCAGATGCGATAAAAGAAGCTGAATTATGGATAGCTAAGCTTCCGTTACACAGATTCAAGGATTTATCGGTAAAATCAGTGTTCAAAAAGGCGGAAAAGAAAAGGGGTCGGCCTAAGAATGGAGAAAAGCTCATCGAGGTCCATCTAATCGAGGCCGAGATAGAATTGGATTATGATAAGGTATTAAAAAAGAAATCAAAGCTAGGAAGGTTCATTTTAGCCTCTAATGACCTCAATATAGATCCTGATACCATTCTAAGCTACTATAAAGGGCAGCAAAAGGTTGAAAGAGGGTTCAGATTCCTCAAAGATAAGAGCTTCCGCGTGGCGGAGGTCTATCTCAAAAAAGAAGAGCGGATTGAAGCTCTTGCCATGATAATGGTCCTGACTCTCATGATATATTCTATCGCGGAGTGGCTGATAAGAAAACGGATGCGAGAGACGGGAGAGACCGTGCCTAACCAGCTGAAGAAACCGACCCAAAAACCAACGTTCAAGTGGATAGCTTTTCTGTTCATGGGGGTTGCTGAAGTTACAGTGTGGATAAAAGGTGAAACGCATCTGAGGATAGCGAATCTGAATGATAATCTTATTAAGATTATTCGACTATTAGGACGGGATTGTGAAAAATACTACGGATTGGAGGGTTGATGCGGAAAGCCAGCTGGAACGAGATCTGAGCGGGGCCATCGGCTGCGAAGTAACGATCCAGGTCTTAACAAGGGATAAGCTCGCAGCGCTTCGGGAAGAAGATCTCCCGTTTTATATGAGCCTGGTGAGAGAGGCTACGACCCTGGCAGGTGAACGCATTTAAGGAAGATATTGTAGAGACAAAAGAATCTCCAATGAATAAATAGTCCAAATTTGAGAAGTTTTGATATTCACCTTGAGCGGTATTGATAGATCGGGCTGGCAGCAGCTGGCTTCAGATATGGGCGGGGCCTTAGCCCCCCTCCCCCTCCCTCCTCAGAAGAGTATCCCGCAGTCGTACTCCACCAGCACCTCCGACCCCTCGCCGAGGATCAGGTGAGGGGCCTCCCTCTCCATCAATATCGACCTCTTGATAAAGCCGCCCCACTTGGTGAAGACGACCGCCTCCACCTTCACCAGGGCCCTGTTCATCGAGACGGTCGGGGCGAGGTCGTACCCGGCGAGGTCCGAGAGGAGCCTCTCGACGGTGGCCTCGTCCTCGCCGATCCAGCCGGTCAGCTCCCTGAGGCTCCCCCTGGCCTCCTCCAGGTCGCAGACTATCCTGGCGTCGTTGTAGGCGTCGTGCCAGTACTGGTAGAACTGCTCGCCTTGAATCCGCAGGAGGGCGAGCTGGAAGAAGCTCTCCGGGGACCCGTCGGCGGAGAGGTGGCGCAGGTAGTAGTCCTCCCTCTCCGCCCGCCTGTCTGGGGAAGCGGCAGCGGCGGCGTATTCGGAGTAGTTTCGATAAGGGGGCGCGACAGCTTTACGGGCGTATAGGACGGGTCCGCCCCCGATCCCGGCGTAGCGGTAGACGTAGTCGAGGACGTATCCGCGCTGCGGGGAGATCCGGTCGAGGACGTCGAAGTAGAGGTTCGCGTCGAAGTCGCCTCCGGCCTTCTCGGCGTCCTCGGCGGCCAGATGGCCGGGGAAGCCCAGGGGCTCCTGGAGCGCCTCGAACTCTGCTACGACCTGCCTGGAGTATGAGGGAGAGATCGTCGTCACCAGGATCCATGACGGCTCCGCGATCGCCATGTCGTCATCTGGCATCTCGCCCTGGGAGCTGGAAGGCTGGAGGGATATGGTGAGGATGGAGAGGACCAGAAATATCTGCACGAGGGATTTATGGATCATCATATATCATACCGCCTGAAAGCTTTTCTGGATGCCTTTTGAGATATTCTCTTGAGGCGATCTAGTCGACCTAGTCGACCTAATCGACCTAATCGATCTATTACTATTCATATTATTTAATGGTATTTCGCCCCAGATCACCGGTAGGATATGGCGTCGAATATCTGACCGCCACGATATGGGAAGAGGAAGGTGCCTACGTCTCAAAATGTCCCGAGCTGGAGGTCGCAAGTTTTGGAAGTACACCAGAAGAGGCGCTTCAAAACCTGAAAGAAGCTGTAGAGCTATACCTGGAGAATGCTGAGGAGCTGGGCCTCATGGAAGATGTGGAGGCGGCCATTTCCTCCCCTCACAAATTTACCTCGATGATCGAGGTAACTACATGAGAAAGCTGCCCTTGGTCTCCTCAGACGACGTGGTAAAAGTCCCCAAAAAAGAGGGTTTCGAAGACGCTCCGAAGCGCGGCAAGGGCAGACACACTGCATTTTACAAGATAGATGAGACTGGCCATAAACTTCTGGTCATCGTGCCTAAGAGGGAAAGGCTGCCAACAGGTACGATGATGGCCATCCTAAAACAGGCCGACTTATCCAAAGAGCGCTTCATCAAACTTTTAAAATAAAAATAGGATGAAACCGAAGTCCCGGGGCTCCCCTCACCCCAGGATCTCGTGGAGACCGAAGAGGTGGGGCCCGAGCTTCCCCTCGAAGTTCGCGGCCGAGATCTTGACGACCCCGGGGACGGTGCAGGCGGCTTTTATGCCTGACCTCATCGACCTCTCGATCGCCTCCCGGCTGACGCCGTTGATGACGACCTCGTAAGAGGCTCCGATCTCCGGCGGGAGGGTGCATACCCCCTCGTCCCTGAGGGTGGGACAGAACCTCACGTTCGTCGATGCCTTCAGGAACTTGTAGCGGCTCCCCACCTTCGAGCCGCTGGCGACTACCCCTCCGGGGAAGGGGGTGATCGTCCCCTCCTCCTCCCGAATCGCGTCGACGGCCGCCTCCGCGGCCATCAGGGCGGAGGCCTGGTTCTCGGCCATGATGAAGAAGTTTCCACCGGCGATCCCGTCGACGGCGCCTATCTTCTCCTCGACGACGAAGTCCCCGGACATCACCGGTATGATGCAGACGCCCCGGTCGCAGTAGGAGGCCTCCTTCTGGAAGCCGTCTCCGAAGAACTTCAGCTTCGCCCCCGTATCGAACTGCTTCTCCGCCTCCGGGATGCCGTTGAAGACCGCCGTCGTCGGAGCCGTCAGGACGCACTGGCCGATCCTCGAAAGAAGCGAGTTCTCCAGGTTCTTATATCCCATGTTGCAGATCTGGATGAAGACCCCGGGCCTCCCGTCGGGGGTCTCGCTCCTCAGCGCCATCCGCTCGATCCCCGCCTCCGCCGGGCACATGATGACGGAGGTGCCAAAGCCGGTCGCCTCCCGGGCCGCCTCCATCGCCCACCGTTCGGTGATCGCCGTGATCAGAACCCTGGCCACCTTTATAGGAAAGCCCTCTGCAAAGGTATCCTCAATCTCTACTCCGTTTATCTCCATCCCGTCCACCTCAAAACCATAAAAATCTGATCCTTCCTTTCAGGCGAGCTCATCCCGTCGCCGGGTTGTACGCCGCCAGCCTGAAGCAGCTGCACCCGTCCCCATCTCCGTCGCCGCTGTCATCGAAGGCCGCCGCCGAGCATACCGGCTTTTCGTACTCCAGGTCGAAGGCGCCCTTTGCTATCTCTCCGGCGCTCCCGCCCCTCAGGGAGACCTCCTCGAACTCCGTCTTCTCGTAGGTGGCGACCATGAAGCCCCCGTCCCCCGAGAGGTCGAACTCCCTCACCCTGATCTCATCTTTTCGGGCGATCCCAAGCCACCCCCGCCCCTTCATCACCACCCCGGCGATCCGGGGGGTATCCAGCTCGTCCCTCTCGTGGCCGTAGGCGGTGAGGCTGAAGGCTATCGCCTCCAGGGGCTTCGTCCCGTCGGTGATCTTCTCTCCGATCATGTCGGCATGGGTCCCGTTGGCGACGACCGCCGCCTTTCCGGCGATCCGGATGCAGTTGTAAGCGATGTAGGGGTTCTTTTCCAGGTCCTTTGGGTCCACGGGCGATACCAGGACAGAATCCCTCCTCACCTTTGCCTTCCGGTTCGGAAAGGAGCGGGACGATACCCGGTACCCGGCCCAGGCCCGGCCTCCCGTCCTCCCTATCACCACGATCCTTCCTACGTACATATCTCGTCTCCGAAAAATAGATATAATGAGAGTTGCTGGGGGCCAGCAGGCCCCGAAAGCTCCCCTCAGTCGATAAGGCCGTACTTCTCGACGTTGGCGTCGGCCATCGCCTGTATCTGGGCGATGACCTGCTGACCGTCCTCCGCCTTGAAGAGGTGCTTGTACCTCCCCTGGGTCTTGAGGTAATCCTCGACAGGCTTCTTTCTTCTGACCTTCTTGACCCCCACCAGGACGCCGTCGACGTACTCGACCAGAGGCAAAAGGCAGGTATCGACGGCGAGCCTCGCCTGCTCGATGGCGTCCCCTTCTCCAAAGCTCCAGCCGGTGATGCAGGGGGCGTTCACCTGGATGTAGGCGGAGCCGTCGGCTGATAGAGACCTGCTAACCTTCCGGCGGAGGTCGACGGGGTAGGCGATCGACGCCGTGGCTACGTAGGGTACGCCGTGGGCCACGGCTATCGCCGGCATATCCTTCTTTGGCCGAGGGTTGCCGAGGCTCATCTTTCCCGTCGGCGTCGTCGTCGTCTTGGCACAGAAGGGGGTAGAGGCGGACCTCTGGACCCCGGTGTTCATGTAAGCCTCGTTGTCGTAGCAGACGTAGGTGATCCTATGCCCCCGGTCGAACATCCCCGATATGGCGCCGAAACCTATGTCGAAGGTCGACCCATCCCCACCGATTACCAGGACGTTGATGTCGGTCTTCTTGAACTTCTTGAGGGCCACCTCCACCCCGGAGGCGACGGCCGCTGCGTTCTCGAAGAGGGAGTGGACCCAGGGTACCCTCCAGGAGGACTCCGGGAAGGGGGTTGATGTGACCTCCAGGCATCCCGTGGGCGAGGCTACGATGGTATTGGGGCCGGCGGCGTCCAGGACGAGCTTTATCGCCGTGGGCATTCCACATCCTGCGCAGGCCCGATGGCCGGGTGCAAACAAACTATCTTCCATGATAACCCTCCTAGAGACACTCCTGCTTGACGTCGAAGATCTCAAGCTCGGCCTCGATACCGGCCTCCTTGACCCTCGAAGCCTTCTCGACGATCTTTCTTATCTGCTTGACCCCGATGTCCCGGCCTCCGAGCCCTGCTGCGAACCCGATGATGGGGGTTCTGATGGGGCTGTTGTAGAAGGCTCCCTTGAGATCTGTGAGGAGGGCGCTCTCGTAGCCGATGGATAAGTCCTTCTCCACGGTGGCGATGACGCTTGCATCCTGCAGAGCCCTCTTCAGCTCCTCCTCGGGGAAGGGCCGGTAGCTTCTGATCTTGACGAGACCGACCTTCACTCCCTCAGACCTGAGCGTATCGATCGCCTCCCTGGCGGTCCCGACGACGGACCCCATGGTGACGAGGGCGACCTCAGCATCGTCCATGTAGTAGGTATCGATGAGGCCGCCGTAACCCCGGCCGAAGACCTCCTCGAACTCCTTAGATACCTTCTCTATCTTCTTTGCCGCCCTCGCCATCGCCTGGTACTGGAGGTACCTGAACTCGGTGAACCAGCTCGGATCTGCGAAGGCGCCGAAGGTCTTGGGGTCTTTCGGGTCCAGGACGTACTTCGGCCGGTAAGACGGAAGGAACTCTTTGACCTTTTCGATATCGAGGAACTTCACCGGCTCGTAGACGTGGGTCAGGATGAACCCGTCCATGCAGACCATGGAGGGGGTGAGGACCTCCGGGTCCTCCGAGACCTTATAGAGCTGGGGGGTGAGGTCCATCGCCTCCTGGACGTTCTCGGCGTATATCTGGATCCAGCCCGCCTCCCGGGCCGCCATGGTGTCCTGCTGGTCGTTCCAGATGCTGAGGGGTGCGCTTAACGCTCTATTTACCGTCGTCATGACGATGGGCAGCCTCATCCCCGAGACGTTGAAGAGGACCTCGAACATCAGGGCGAGCCCCTGGCTCGTAGTGGAGGTGTAGGTCCGCGCTCCAGCGGCCGACGCCCCGATGAGGGCGGATAGGGAGGAGTGCTCCGATTCTACATTGATGTACTCGCAGTCGAGCATACCGTTGGCGACGAAATCTGAGAGGTGCTCTACTATGTGGGTCTGAGGGGTGATGGGAAAGACCGATATGACGTCGGGAGAGCAGCACCGGACGGCGTCGGCTATCCCGTAGGATCCTTCTACCACTTTCATCATCTACTTCTCCTCCAGGACCATGGTGATCGCACCCCGAGGGCACTCGTGGGCGCAGAGGCTGCAACCCTTGCAGTAGTCCAGATCCGGGACGAAGTTCCCATCGATCTGGTGGATGCAGCTCTCGGGACAGTAGATCTCGCAGAGGCTGCACTTGATGCACTTCTCGTGATCGAAGATCGGGACGAAAGTCCTCCAGGCGCCGGTTTTTGTTATTTCGGTGCTCCCCGGCTCCACCACCGTTCTGACTTGGCATCTGGTCAAGAGCTGACCCCCTCGTAAGCGGTCTTTATGGCGGCGAGGTTCTTCTCACCCAGGGATCCGCTGAACCTGGTCAGGATCGCCTTGTCGATGCTATCGAGGCTGATCTCGCCGGTGGCGCCGCAGAAGGCTCCGAGCATCGTGGTGTTGACGATGGGCCTTCCCAGCTTCTCCAGGGCGATCTTGGTGGCGTCGATGGTGACGACCTCCGCCTTCGTCTTCAAGGGAAGGTCCTTGGCCTCTCTGTCGGTGTTTATTATTATCTTTCCCTCCGGCTTTAGGCCGCTCGCGACGTCGACGACCTCGAGAAGGGTGACGTCCTGGACTATGACGTAATCGGGCTCGTATACCTGGCTCCTGATCCTGATCGGCTCGCCTGATATCCGGGCAAAAGCCATGACTGGAGCCCCTCGCCGCTCCACACCAAAGGCGGGGAAGGCCTGGGAGTACTTTTTATCTTCAAAAGCCGCTATCGCGATCAACTCTGCAGCGGTGACAGCTCCCTGCCCACCCCGGCCGTGAAATCGAATCTCCTTCAACCGGTGACCTCCTCATGGTCGTGAGGCGGCGACAGGATATAGCCTTTTCGGAGTAGCCGTTTCAAAGATGGACCGACGGCGCGGCATCACCACATTTTTATATCCGACGGACGCCTGGTGGAAAGAGTTTCCCATGAAGGATGGTGGAGATGAGAAGAACAGCAGGGGAGTGGAAGGCGACCGGGATGAGCTCCTCTTTGCGGTAAAGGCAGCAGAGCAGAGCCTCCCCACGGGCTTCAGCCACGACGTAGGGGAGATCCTCGGCTTTGTGGAGGGTATGGCCCCCTTCCTCAACAAGGAGACCCTGATCCAGATCAAATGCTTCCGCTGCGACAACTTCTCTCCTTCCTTCTTTCCCGGCGAAGGCGAGTACGGAGTCGTGGAGTCGCGACCTTACTGCCACGCCAAAGAGCAGCCTCTCTATCACCTCAACCTCTTCACCATAGCCAAATGCGCCGAGTACTCCAGAGAGGCCCAGACGATCCTCATGGAGATGGCAGCTTCCGTAGTAGAAGAAGACCTCCGCCCTGCCTTAGCAGGCAAGAAGCTCTACGACAGAAACGCCTTTGCCAGCTACGATGTGGACTACAGAACGATCCTGGAGGGAGGAAGGGTCTGCATCGAGTTCGGCCACCAGGTCGAAGGCGGCTTTATAGAGAGCGGGATCACGGTCTGCATCCTCTCGCGGATCGACCCGGGGTTGGGTGAAGACTCCGCCAAGATCAAGGCGGTTCAAACCTACGGCAGACCCGTCATGGTGGTTTTGGCATCCCGCCAGGGGCGGCGACAGATGGATATCGATGAGGTTCTTATAGGGATAGCAGAGAAGAGGGGGATGGACATAGTCTTCCTGTGATCTGCGTCTCCTGATCACAAGTACTAAATAACTAATTGAAGGATGTTTATTACAATGGTCGATTGTATAGTGCCTGATACAAGCGTGGTCATCGACGGCAGGGTCTCTGCCAAAGTGGCATCCGGCGAGTTTTTGGGCAAGCGGATCGTCGTCCCGGAAGCGGTGGTGGCGGAGCTGGAGGCCCAGGCGAACCACGGCCGCGAGATCGGGATCAAAGGGCTCGAAGAGCTGAGACGCCTCTCGGAGCTGGCAAAGTCGGGAAAGATCGAGCTGGAATATGTAGGTGTGAGGCCGGACTTGGACCAGATCAAGCTGGCGGGAGGGGGAGAGATCGACGCCATGATAAGGGACGTCGCCCTCGATATTGGGGCCTTCTTCATCACCAGCGACTCGATCCAGTCGAGGGTCGCCGAGGCGATGGGGATCGACGTTGAGTACGTCCGCCCCCAGAGGGGCGAGATCAAACCGATAACCCTGGATAAGTACTTCACCTCTGATACCCTATCTGTCCACCTCAAGGAGGGGGCCTATCCCATGGCCAAGAGGGGAAAGGTGGGGGAGTTCAGCCTCTTAAAGATCGCCAACAGAACCCTCAGCGAGAGGGACCTGCGGGAGATGGTCCGGGAGATCTACGAGAGGGTCAAGTCCGACCCAAACGCCCACATCGAGATGGAGAAGATCGGTGCCGCCGTCGTCCAGCTCGGCCCCATGAGGATCGCCATCGCCAAGCCCCCCTTCTCCGACGGCCTGGAGATAACGGCGGTGAGGCCCGTCGCCAGGGTCGATCTGGAGGATTACAAGCATAGCGACGAGCTGAAGGCGAGGCTGAAGGAGGCTCATCGGGGCATAATGATCGCAGGCCCCCCCGGCTCCGGGAAGTCCACCTTCGCCGCTGGGGTCGCCATGTACCTCCAGAAGAGCGACTACATCGTCAAGACCCTGGAAGCTCCTAGAGACCTCCAGGTCCCACCGGAGATCACCCAGTACGGCCCCCTGGAGGGGTCGATGGAGGCCTCGGCTGACCTCCTCCTCCTGGTGAGGCCGGACTACACCATCTACGACGAGGTCAGAAAGACGAGCGACTTCCAGGTCTTCGCAGATCTGAGGATGGCTGGGGTCGGGATGATCGGGGTAATCCACGCCAACAAGTCGATCGACGCCCTCCAGAGGCTCATCGGAAGGGTAGACCTGGGGATGATACCCCAGGTGATCGACACCATAGTCTTCATAGAGAAGGGGGAGGTGACGAGGGTGATGGACGTCGAGTTCATGGTGAAGGTCCCCTCCGGGATGACGGAGGCGGACCTGGCGAGGCCCGTCATCGTCGTAAAGGACTTCGAGACCGGAAAGGCCGAGTATGAGCTCTATACCTACGGCGAAGAGATCGTCATCATGCCCATCTCCCCGGAGGTGAAGAAGCCCGCCTCCTGGGACCTCGCCTCCCTCCAGGTCGAGAAGGAGATGGCGACCCATCTGAAGGGACCCTTCCAGGTGGAGATGATCAGCGACTCATCGGCGGTGGTGAAGGTCCAGGAGAACGAGGCGGCTAAGATCATAGGCAAGTCGGGAAAGAGGATCGAGCAGATAGAGAAGACCCTGGGGATCCACATCGACGTCCAGACCTTCAACAACCAGACGGAGAACCTCTCGCCCCACATCGAGGATACCGGCCGCCACCTGGCGATATGGGTCGGTGGAGTGGCCGGAGAGAGGGTCGAGGTCCTTGTCGGAAAGGAGCCGGTATTCACCGCCACCGTAGGCCGCCGGGGCGACATCAGGATGGTGAAGTCCTCGGATCTCGCTAAGCAGATCATGCTGAGGCTGAAGCACGGCGAGAAGCTGGAGGCCCGGAAGGTACGGGACTGAAGGGCGGCTCTCCCTCCGAAAGAGTATAGATGGGAAAGTAGATGGGAAAGGGTGGAAGATACGGGAGGGATTTATCGTGGTCCAGGATGAAGATAAGAAGGCGGCAGCCCTGGTGGGCCGCCCCCTCAAGCTGGTAGATCTCGTGGAATATCAGACGGGGGCGATCGTCAGCAGGACCCTCGTCGACAAGAAGACGGGGACGGTGACCCTCTTCGCCTTCGACGCAGGCCAGAGGCTGAGCGAGCACACCGCCCCCTTCGACGCCGTGGTGAACGTCATCGACGGAGAGGCAGAGATCACCATCTCCGGGGAGGCGATGGCCCTTTCGGCAGGCGATATGGTGATCATGCCCGCGGGCGACCCCCATTCCGTCGCGGCCGTCAGGCCCTTCAAGATGGTGCTGACTATGATCAGGTCGTGAGGATGAAGATTCACCGGCAGGCTATGGACCGTCAGGGACGGGCTGAGGCTCGCGAAACCGCTCTAAGGATACTGGGGGTCTTCGCCTAACCGATCCAAGAGAAGGGATACAATAGGATGGAAAGAGCTGGATCTTAAAAGAGGCATCGCCGGACATATTGAAAATGACATGATACTAATAATTCAAATTGGATAATTTTTGTTCCACTTAATTTCAATATTATCAACGATTTCATCTCCATTTAGTGGTAAAGGAGAAAATCGTTGATCAAAGTTAGGATGAATCCATTGGGTTCTACATACGAAGTAATCATAAAAATCTGATGCAGCTAAATGGTTTCTATGTCGACGCTCATTGAAAATGTATAGCCATACAACATCAGCTGGTTTACCTTTATGGTTAACTTCCTGGATCTTATTCGAGTAACACTCTCGTTTTTTAAGGTCCTCATTAGCTGCTTGAATTATAGATTTTATCTGACTTTTTGAAAGGCCTTTTTTTATGAGCAAAAACGCGCTTAAACGTTTTGCAGCGCCAGTATGGACGGGTTCCAGCTCCATAATTGCGTATTTTTGCTTATCGAGGTCTGATTCCAACTCTTGAGAAATATTCTGTTCTTTGAGGGATTCATAATCCTTTTTGCCTTCCCGAGAAGTGCGTCGTTTTTCCTCTTTGATTTTCATTAAGACGACTTGTCGAATACTGTCGATTGCTTCTTTGGGATAATCCTTAGCTAAAGAGACATTATTGAAATTAGCGGGAAGAGCTTTCATGATCGACGACTCACTACCTTTTCTTGCTTCATGAAGATCATGGAGAGGAAGTTCCACTATTCCCATGTGTTCGGCATCTCCAAACCGAGTTATGACTTTATTACCTTTGTAGGGTCCATAGGAACCAGATCGACCAAGAATCTTGGGCGAATGGTCAGGATCAAACACATTCACAATGCAGATAAAACCATATAGTGTACTATAGGCATCTGCGATTGCTTTTTCATGATAAGATCCTACATCAGGATTAAAAGTTAGCACGAAAAGAGTATCGATTACACCTTTCAATTTGATTAGATCTTGGGCAGAGAGGTAATCGTAACAGATGAACACCGAAAAATTCCCGATAGGTGTTTCGAATACAACAAGCTCGTCACCTTCGACCATCAGAGGAGAGTCATATTTAGATTTAAATAATTTTTTCTGTCTTATCACACGTCCATCTGGAAGAGCTACTGCGCACGAGTTGATAAAAGATTTTGGGGAGATTTTCTCATAATCGAGTCCTGTAATGATAATTATATTATTTTTCTCCGATTGCATTTTAAGATGATCAAGCTCAGATACCGGAAAAAATATTTCGGGAAAAACTATAGCATCTGCATCGTTTTGAACTGCTTGATCAAGCATGTCATCAAATATTTTCAGGTTTCGGTCTAAACCAATCCGATTTAATGCATAACCCTCTTTAATATAACATTCATCAAATGATATTTTGGGCTGTATCAAGGCGATCCGCGAAGAGGGTTTAACAGACGAACCAAAGCTAATTTTGCGCACTTTCGGAAGAACGACATAACGGAACTTCAAAGTCTCAATTAAGTCGGAAATTTCTGATAGCAGATTCGAATAGTCTCTTGAGGAGTCAATTTCATCAGGTTTGCGATACATATTGAAAAGACTTAAAATTGTTCGCGCCGCATCTGGGTCCCTTGTCACCGAAACAACTTCTAGGACAACGGATATACAACTTAGAAGAGATCGAGAAAAAGACCACCTAATAATTAAATCTACGAGCGGATCGGGATTAGCACATGCCTTTTTAGTGATTTCTAATTGTTCGGAAACTATCATCAAAGCTTCCTTGACCTCAAAATCCCCTTTCAGAGCAGATAAATGTGTTGCTAGATCTACAAGTACTTGTTCCGCAGAAATAATGTCTTCAACGTAATGAAATTCTATTATTCTTTCGAATTTCTCGATTGATGGCGTATTAGAGAGGAGCTTGAGGATTTTCGCAGTTTCGATCCTTAGCCAACTATACGGCTTTCTGTCGCCTATTCTAAACCCCATAAAAACTGCTTTCACATGAGATAAAGATGCTAGGTCGTCTTTGATTACCTGAAAACACTTAAAAGCAAGATCTACCAAATCTCTTCTCTCAGAGTCACCTGTCACGAGTTCTATATTTAGCTGAGCCAAATTTACATCAGAAGATAGCTCAAGTTTAATACAGACAAACCCTTTATCTCTTAAAGTTTGTCGCATCGCCTCAAAATTACGAGATTTTGAATTGAGAATGATAACCTTAGGAATTTGGCATTCTGAAACTGCTAATACTTCTGAATTTTTTCTCCATTCTAAAAGTTTCTTATAATCACGCTGAAGACCCTCAATAGTCTTATTAATCGACCAATGATCTCCGCGTCCATTTTCCCCTAATCTAGAGAGGTCATACTTCATGTAATTATCACACATACTAATAAAAGAATAAAATGATGAATCCAATTTTTGGAACGGATCGGGTGCAAGATGGTCTATCGAAAAATCACTTGTTATTTCAACATAGATCGTATTGAGTTCATCTGATAGATCTTTAATACTATCAGCAAATTCAGATTTTGTGATGTTGTTATCAATGAGTTTTCCGTACAACTCTGATGCTGTCTCAACTAACTCGATAGACTGCATAATATACGCATCTAATTTAGATAGATGTCTATTTAAATCCGTTTCAATCATTTTCTACGTCCATATCGCATTTTGTTTTTCCGTTCTATATTCGTCTGGAATATTTACGCTAATGATATAAAAATATATCCATATCACACCTCGCCCTCCGCCATTATCTCTCCCGCGAGCCTCCTCATCCTCTCCTCCCCGACGAACTCCCCCACCAACCGGAGGGCGAACTCCATCGCCGTCCCCGCCGCCTTGCTCGTGATGAGCTTTCCGGAGACGACGACCCGGTCGTCGACGTACTGGTCGTTGGTGAGATCCTTCCTCCCGGCGGGGTGGATCGTCGCGCACCTACCCTCCACGACCCCGGCCTTCACCAGGACCGAAGGGGCTCCACATATGGCAGCGACATGCTTTCCCGCATCATTCATCCGGCGGATGAGGGCGAGGACCCGCTCGTCCTCTCCGAGGTTCACAAAGCCGGGATAGCCCCCTGGGAGGACGACGGCGTCAAAATCTTCGGGGTCGATATCGGCTAGGACGGAGTCGGGAAGGATTCTTATCCCGTGGGACCCCTCGACGGCTCCGACATCCCGGCTCGCTACCCCACCGGTTCCGCCCTTCTCGCCGAGGCTCGCGACCACCATCTCTACATCCGCCCGCCTCAGGATGTCTACTATCGTCACAAACTCGATCTCTTCAAAGCCCTCTGCCAGGGGAACGACAACCTTCATCAAACCTCTCCTCCTACTCCATCCTTCGTGCGACGGTAATTTTGTATTTCAAATTTATTATAGCTTTCCAAAATGCGCCATCTAATGGCTAGCCCTCTTGGAAAGGGTCCACCTTCAACGATCCGCCCCCTTCACAGCTTCACCATGTCGAAGGCCCACCGGCTGACCCCCGGCGCGACGTTGCCGCACCGGCGGTGGAGCTCGACGGCCAGACCCAGCCCCTCGAACTCCCGGATCAGCCCTTCTATCTCGCTTCGTTTCTTGAAGGTGTAGAAGGTGATAGAGCCCCCAGGCCTCACCAGGGGGATTATGGTGTCGAGGATCTCGTCCCTCCCGTAGGGGGTGGGGACGACGGCCCGGTCGAAGCCCCGCCCCTGACGCTTCTCCTTCTTCTCCGTCGCCTTTCCCTTCTCCCCCCTGCCCATCTTCTCCTCCAACGTCCCCTCGCAAGCGTCCGCTGGAGATCTCTTCGCCATCGCCCGGCAGAGGGCGAAGGCGTCTGCGTTCACCACTTCGACCATCCCTCCGACACCGTTCAGGCCAGCGTTCTCCGCCATCCACCGGCACGCCTCGGGGTTGATCTCCATGGCCAGGACCCTGGCCCCGGCGGCGGCCAGGGGGATGGCGAAGGGGCCGACCCCGGCGAAGGGGACGATCGCCCTCTCCCCCGGCGTGACCCTCGACGCCACCCTCATCCTCTCGGAGCCGAGGCGGGGGTTGTAGAAGACCTGGGCGACGTCCAATTTGTAAGAGAAGCCGTACTCCCGGTGGGATGTGACGGTCCCTTCCCCGGCGAGGAGGTCGAAGGATGCGACCCTCCTATCCCCCTCCAGCTTTGAAACCTTGTTGAGGACGGTCCTGACGTTCCTGTGAGATCTCTTGATCGCCTCTCCGATCCCTCTCTTATCTCCTTCGAAGGAGGGCGGGATGGAAAGGACGGCGACATCTCCGATGAGGGAGAAGCGGCCCGGTATCCGGTCCCGCCCCTCTCCGGGGGTGATGGAAGGGGGCTTCCTGGTGAAGGGCGCATCTCTCAGTACCGTCCCTCCAGCCCTCTCCTCTCTATCGATCGTCCGCCCTCCCTTCATATCTAAAGCCAGCCCATCCTCTTCCAGTGGTCGTACTCGTGGGTCCACTCATCCTTCTTCGCTCCTATGACCCGACCAAACCTCTCCCTCATCCTCCGGTGGATCGTCTCCTGCTCGGGGTGGGCCGTCCCACCCTCGATCTCCCGGACGAGGGTTCTGCCCAGGTCGAAGGCCTTCTCCAGCGCTTCTTCCATCCCCGCCGGGTCCGCCATATCGGCCCCGGCGCTCCCGAGGTCGTCGCCCCCATCGCCACCAGGATCCTGTTGATGTACTCTTCCACCTCCCGGTGGCCTTCGCTTCCGGCCGTCGAGACCGAGGCGACCCGTTTTCCCAGGAGGAGCTGGCAGTGGAGGGGGTCGGACATCCTGTCGATCATCGTCTTCATCTGGGCTGTCACCGACCCGAAGTAGACCGGCGAGCCTAAGACGATTCCGTCGCTTCCCATGATCTGCTTGTATACCTTCCCGAAGTCGTCATCGTGGACGCACTCTCCAGTCCTGTAGCAGACGGCGCAGGCGCTGCAGTATTTTTTCGATAGGCTGCAAAGGTCGATGAGCTTTGTATCCGCTCCCGCCTCCTCTGCCCCGGCGAGGACCGCCTCGACGAGCTTCAGGGTAGTGCTCTTCTCCCCGCGGGGGGAACCGTTGATCCCCAGAATCTTCGTGACTACTCCCCGCCCTGAAGGGCGGAGCTTCTAGCTTTTGGCAGAGACTGTAGCCCCAGTCTCAGAATGTTTATCGCCGCATTCTCGTCGCGGTCCATGACCAGCCCGCATTGAGGACATTCATGGACCCGATCCGATAGGGACTTCGGCACTTTAAGACCGCACCTGGAACATAGCTGACTTGTGTTCCTAGGATCTACTAGAACCACCATCGAACCGGCGCTCTCAGCCTTGTACGATGTGGTTATTACTAGCATCCTCCAGGCAGCGTCTGATATGCTTTTAGCCAGGCAGTGGTTCTTAAGCATGTTCGTGATACTCAGATCCTCGAAAGCAATCAGCCCGAACCTTTCGACCAGGTTGTGACTGACTTGATGAGCAAAATCGTATCTGCGGTTGGCAATCCGCTCATGAGTCTGCTGGACAACTTTGAGAGCTTTCCTCCTCTCAAAAGTTCCCTTCTCATATTTGGATAGTCGTCTTTGAGCTTTTGCCAACGCCTTCTCCTCAGATCGAAAGAACCGTGGGTTATCGATCTTCTCTCCGTTGGACAGTGTAGCGAAACTCTCCAGCCCCACATCGATGCCCGCCATCAATTCATCTTTCCATGGAGGCTTCGGAGGATCATCGATCTCCACTGAGAAGCAGGCAAACCATTTTCCGGTCGAAGATCTCCGAACGGTCAACCTCTTGATCTCGCCTTCGATGGGTCGGTGGAGCTTGATCTTGACATCTCCGATCTTGGAGAGGCGCAAGCTTCCCGAAAGACAGTTTGAATCCCAGCTGGGGATAGGTGAACGAATCGTACCATCCTTTCCCCTTGAACCTGGGATACCCCGGGGACTCTCCTGCTTTGACCCTTCGGAAGAACGCTTTAAAGGCCAGATCTACCCGTTCTTGGACGTTCTGGAGGGTCTGAGAGAATACCTCCGT
>JARFPK010000048.1 GCA_029167045.1 Candidatus Methanocrinis natronophilus | reverse complement strand
TTTATCTCTGGGGAGCGGAGAGGGCGCAGCGGGAAGACCCCACCCTTCAGGGTGGGGATGAAAGCGGAGCCCTCCCCCATTTCAGCCGAAACCTATAAATCTAATAAACGTATTACATGCTTAATACATGTACCGCACAATCAAGATAAAACTAGACCGGTCTAATGAACTTGTCCAGACGGCGCGGATCTGGAATGCCGCCTGCCAGGATGTCATAGACTACGGTTTTGCGGCACGTGATTACAACAAGACTAGACTCAACAAAGCTACGTACAGGGACCTCCGAGAGAAGTACCCGACTCTACCTTCTGCATTGCATCAGACTGCCAGGGATCAAGCCAGTGATATGCTCAAGAGACTTAAGTTTGAAACCAAGCCGTTCAAACACCCTCTTGGAGCGGTCAGATTCGACATTCGAACGATGAAAGTATTCTTGGAGTCAGGATACTGCAAGCTTACGACAGCGTTTGGTAGACTGCGTTACGATTTCCAACTAGCAAAATATTACGAAAAATATGCTACCTGGAAAGTCATGAACGCTCAGTTGAAGATAACCAAGAACGCCTGCTACCTACATGTCCAGGTAGAACAGCCTGATCCAGAAACGATACAGGGAGATAGGCGGCTCGGAGTGGATCTTGGGATCAATAATATAGCAGTTTGTAGCGATAACACTTTCTGGGAGTCTGGTCCTGTAAAGGCTATCAAGGGTAAATATCAGTATTTGAGATCAAAACTTCAGTCCAAAGGCACTCGGTCCGCGAAAAGAAAACTTCAAAAGCTATCGGGCCGAGAGAGACGGTTTCAAAGGGACGTGAATCATCAGATCGCTAACTGGATCGTATCAAAACCTTACGACGTAATTGTTCTGGAAGACCTGACCCACATCAGGAACGGTAAGAAGAACAAAAAGCTTGGTAAATGGAGTTTCGCAGAACTACGAGCCATAGTAGAGTACAAGGCCACTGCGATTGGTAAGAAGGCCGTTGCCATCAATCCAAGATATACTTCGCGTACATGTTCCAATTGTGGGTATCAGAAGAAGGAAAACCGTAATGGTAAGACCTTCAAATGCAAGAGCTGTGGCTTCCAGATCGATGCGGATTTGAACGCGTCCAGGAACATCGCTACCTTCAGTAGATCTGATCGTAGCAGGCTGTAGTCAACCAGCCAATCGTAGCGTCAAGGACAGCTACAAGCCCCGTCCTTCAGGGCGGGGTAGTTGACACTGTAATCCTGACGGCATGGTCAGAGGAAATCTGCCACCGGCTCGTAGATGAAGCTCTTGAGGACCGAGTCATCCTCCTCGTAAATCGCCCGGATATCTCTCATCAATCTATCGCACTCCGCCTCGTCCATCTTCTCCAGCTCGGGGGCCATCGTCTCCAGGATCAAGGACATCTCGTCCTCCAGAAACTCGACGCCGCCGTAGTCGTAGTAGATGCGGTAGAGCTCGACGAAGAGGTCCTTCAGGAGCGCGAGGGACTGCGGCTTCTCGAAGAGCATGATAAGCCGCCTCATGGAGGCGACCTTCTCTACGAAGAGGTCGGGGTCGGCATCGAGGAACCCCTCCTTCAGCCCCCGGAGCTCTCCATCCAGGTCGCCGACATCTCCGGTGAGAAGATGCCTGAGCTTCGGCTCGGCGCGCATTATCCTCTGGAGGAGGGTGATGAGCTCCCTCTTGGACTTCCTCTCAAGGATTCGGATCGTCTCGTCGAGGGAGTCGACCTCGGGGTCATCTGCTAGGTGGTAGAGGAGGGCGGCGAGGTGCTTACAGTTGCCGTAGGTGTCGAAGTAGGGGCAGGAGCAGAAAAAGACCATCCTTTCTGGATCGACCTCGACGTTGTAGCTGGCGGTCCCGTGGACCTTCGCCCGGACGAAGCCTTCGGCGATGATGGGGTCGTCGACCCGATCGTCCTCGAAGTACCTCCAGCCCCTCTCCAGGATCTTCTCTTGGAAGAGGCCCTCGAACTCCTCTCTCTTAAGATGTCTCGCCTTCATGATGATCTCCTGGTGCGGATCTCCGTCTTCTATCTTTCTTTCGGCTAAGCGGGAGTCTGGTGCCAAAATATAGACCACCGCCATAAGTATTTACCATCAGGGATGAAGTAAATTATAGAGAGCGATTTTGAGGTGATCCCCGATGGGAAGCTACAACCAGATGCCTCCTGAGGAGCTGCGGGAGCGGGCCCAGGCCGCCCTCGCCAGCCTCGAAAGCTGCGATATATGCCCCCGGTCCTGCGGCGTAAATCGGCTGGAAGGGGAGCAGGGCTACTGCCGCAGCGGCCGGTACGCCCGGGTATCGAGCTTCACCCCCCACTTCGGCGAGGAGCCGCCCCTCGTCGGCTCTCGCGGCTCGGGGACGATATTCATGACCGGCTGTAACCTGCGATGCGTCTACTGCCAGAACTACGATATCAGCCATCTGGGGGAGGGTAGGGTCGTCTCGCCGGCGAAGCTCGCCGAGATGATGATCAGCCTTGCGGACGGCGGATGCCACAACATAAACTTCGTCACCCCCACCCACTTCGTCCCCCAGATCCTGGAGGCCCTCGTCGAGGCGGCGGCGATGGGCCTCTGTCTCCCTCTCGTCTACAACTCCGGGGGGTACGACTCCGTCGAGACCCTGCGGCTCCTGGACGGGATCTTCGACATCTACATGCCCGACGCCAAATACGGCAGCGACGCCGCCGCCAAAAAGTACTCTGACGCCCCCGACTACACCAGGGTGATGAAGGCGGCGGTCCGGGAGATGCACCGGCAGGTCGGCCCCCTGGAGGTCGGCGACGACGGCGTCGCCGTTCGGGGGCTTCTCGTCCGCCACCTGGTCCTGCCGGAGAACCTGGCTGGGACGGCCGAGGTGGTGAGGTTCCTTGCCGAGGAGGTCTCCCCCGAGACCTATCTGAACGTCATGGCCCAGTACCACCCCTGCTACAAGGCTTACAATTATCCGGAGCTCTCCCGGCCGATCACCCTGCGGGAGTACGCCGAGGCGGTCGCCGTCGCCCAGGCGGCGGGGCTGGATCGGGGGCTGCGGATCTGAAGAGGATCAAACTATTAAAAGAGGGGTTCTGCTGGTAGGGTCAGTCGACCCACCATCCAAGGGACTTCTCTTGGAGCTCCAGCGACGTGTACCGGTCGCGAAACTCCCGCAGGCCCACCGCCCAGGCCAGCCTGAGCTTCTTTCGTCTCGGCTTTGCATAATCTGATCGGATTACATCTGCACTCTTCCTTCGGAGGGGCAAAGGTCACTTATATATGGGAGCCGCCATCGTTTCTCCAAAGCCGGGAACTCTCCGGAGGACCGGACGGCGATGGAAGGAGGCCGCTAGAGGATGGGCGACTTTAAGACTTATCTTGCGGAGGTGAAGAGGGAGTTTGGGACCGGCGTTGCGACGGAGCACACCCACCGGGGGGCGCTGAAGGCCCTGGTGGAGTCCTTCTCCCCCGACGTCGCCGCCATCAACGAGCCGAAAAGGGTCGAGTGCGGGGCTCCCGACTACGTCGTCAAGAGGGGCGGCCTCTCCGTCGGCTACATCGAGGCGAAGGACGTGGGAAGGTCCCTGGACGAGGCGGAGAGGTCCGAGCAGCTCGGCCGATACCTCCCCTCCCTCGAAAACCTCGTCCTCACCGACTACCTGGAGTTTCGCTGGTACCATCGGGGCGAGCTTCGGGAGCGCGCCCGCCTGGCGAAGCTGACCAGGGACGGCAAGATAGTCTCCGATAAGAAGGGAGAGGCCGATCTCGCCCGGCTCTTCGAGAGCTTCCTCGACCAGAGCCCCGAGCCGATCACCTCCTCGAAGGAGCTATCCGAGAGGCTGGCGCGGCTCGCCCGGGAGATCCAGAGGGCGGTCGTCATGGCCTTCGATCAGGACCTCGCCTCAACAGAGCTTCGTAACCTGCGGCGGGCCTTCGCCGAGGTCCTGATCCCCGACCTCGACCAGCCGGAGAAGACCGGAGAGTTCGCGGACATGTACTCCCAGACGATCGTCTACGGCCTCTTTGCGGCCCGGTGCAACCACCCCGGCCCCGAGCCCTTCCGCCGCCTCGGGGCGGCGAGGTCGATCCCGAGGACCAACCCCTTCCTCCGCCAGCTCTTTGAGACGATCACGGGGACGGCCCTCGACGACGAGCCGTACGTCGACTACGTCGAGGACGTCGTCACCATCCTCGACCAGACCGACCTCGATTCGGTCCTCGCCGACTTCGGGAAGAGGACGAAGCAGGAGGACCCGGTCGTCCACTTCTACGAGACGTTCCTTGCCGCCTACGACCCCAAACTTCGGGAGAGGCGGGGGGTCTACTACACCCCCGAGCCGGTCGTCTCTTACATCGTCCGGTCCGTCGACTCGATCCTCAAGAGCCACTTCGGCCTGGGGGGCGGGCTGATGGACTCCTCGACGGTCGAGTACGAAGAGGAGGCGCCGGTCCTGGACTCCCGAGGGCGGCCAGACCCGGAAAAGCTCCCCGAGAGGGTGACGAAGACCTCCCCCAAGGTCCTGATCCTCGACCCCGCCTGCGGGACGGGGACCTTCCTCTACGCCGTCATCGACCACATCCGCCAGGACTTCATGGCCCACGGGAACGCCGGGTACTGGTCGGCCTACGTCAGAGACCACCTCCTACCGAGGATCTTCGGCTTTGAGCTTCTGATGGCCCCCTACGCCGTCGCCCACTTCAAGCTCGGGATGATGCTGGCGGGCCAGGACCTCCCCGTCGAAGTCCGAAAGGATTGGGTCTACGACTTCAAGAGCAACGAGAGGCTGGGGGTCTACCTCACCAACACCCTCGAAGAGGCCGAGAACCCCTGGAAGAACCTCTGGGGGTACGAGGCGATCGGCCGGGAGGCCCAGTCTGCCTCGGTGGTGAAGCGGGACAAGCCGATAATGGTGGTGATCGGGAATCCGCCGTATTCTGGTATATCGTCTAATAAAGGCGAGTGGATTAAGGATCTACTAAGAGGAAAGCTACCAGAAAACCAAAATGCCCCTAGCTATTATGAGGTAGACGGAAAACCTCTGGGCGAAAAAAAGCTTTGGTTGCAGGACGATTACGTTAAGTTCCTTCGGTGGGGACAATGGCGCGTTGAAAAAACCGGAGTTGGAATTTTAGCATTTGTCACCAACCATGGATATATCGACAACCCAACATTTAGAGGAATGCGTCAAGCGCTCATGAATGCGTTCTCCGAGATTTACATTCTCGATCTTCATGGAAATGCCAAAAAGAAAGAGCGCTCACCGGATGGATCAAAAGATGAGAATGTATTCGATATACAGCAGGGTGTCGCGATCGGAATTTTCGTCAAAGATAATAGTAAAATCGGCCCCGCGAAAGTCTATCACTCTCAACTTTGGGGCTCGCGTGACCAGAAGTATGAGTGGCTACAGCAAAGTGATATGGAAGACTCGAAATGGGAAATACTCAATCCAACCTCCCCGTTTTATTTCTTCATACCCTGCGAGGATGAAAATCGTAACGAATACGAAAATTATCAGCAGGTTGCTTCCATCATGCCAATAAATGTAACTGGAATTGTAACTGCACGCGATCATTTTGTATTTGGGTTTGATAAAGCTGAATTGATGAAACGTGTAATTGAATTTGCAGATCCGGACATATCTGATGCAGACATCCGTGAGAGATATTTTAAGGGAAAGGGCTCATCTAGGTATCCAGACGGAGATACGAGAGGATGGAAGCTACCCGAAGCAAGAATTAGAGTTCGATTCGATGAGGACCGAAATACACGGATCTTGTCTTGTTTATATCGCCCATTTGATTTTCGACCACTGTATTATGTTGACTGGATGGTTGATTGGCCAAGACCAGAGATCATGCGCCACATGTTAGCAGGTGAAAATTTAGGACTAATTTTCATGCGTCAGGTAGCGCTCCAAGATGCTTACACTCATTTCGGTGTGACCAGATATCCAGTTGATAATCGCGCATTTTACAGCAACAAGGGAATAATGAACCTCGCTCCTCTCTACCTCTACCCTTCCCCCGCCGAAAACTCCTCCCGCCAAAAGTACCTCGCGGGTGCCGACTGGCCGCCGGGAAAGGACGGCCGAGTCCCGAACCTCTCCCCCGAGTTCGTCGCCGACTTCGCTGGAAGGCTCGGCCTCTCCTTTGTGCCGGACGGGAGGGGAGACCGGGAGGCGACCTTCGGGCCGGAGGACGTCTTCGACTACATCTACGCCGTCTTTCACTCGCCGAGATACCGGGAGAGGTACGCCGAGTTTCTTAAGATCGACTTTCCAAGGGTGCCCCTGACGTCGGATCGGGAGAAGTTCCGCCGGCTCGTGGAGCTCGGCGGCGAGATGGTGGCCCTCCACCTCCTGGAGTCGCCCCTCCTGGCCCGGCCGGCCACCATCTATCCCGTCGTCGGGGATAACCGGGTGGAGAAGGGCCACCCGAAATATTTCGCGCCGGGGGGGGTCGGGCCTGGGTCGGGTTCAAAGGGCGGCGACGGCAACGCTGCCGTCCTGGAGGCCGGGCGGGTCTACATCAACAAGAGCCAGTACTTCGAGGGCGTCCCTCCCCAGGTCTGGGAGCATCAGGTCGGGGGCTACCAGGTCTGCGACAAGTGGCTGAAGGATAGGAGGGGAAGGCAGCTCTCCTACGACGACCTGACTCACTACCAGAAGGTGGTCGTAGCCCTGAAGGAGACGATCCGGCTGATGGAGGAGGTCGACTCGGCGGTGGGGGAGTGGCCCCTGGAGTGAAATCGGCGGCTGCGGCGGAGGGAAAAGATAAAATCCTCTTCCGTCGTCGATTCTGACCTGAAGGGGATATCCGGCGGCGGTATTTCGCCGGCGGGACCGGTTGAGGGGAGAGGCCTTGAACTACGACGAGCACGTCCTGGCGGGGATCCTGACGTATCCGATAGCGATCTTCCTTCTGGCAGCCCTCGACATCCACCTCGGCCTTCCCATCGATCTCACCTTCATGGCGATGGCCCTCGGCTACATCTTCTACGTCATCGGCTCGGACCTGCCGGACGTGGACCATCCCGAGGCCCTCATCCACAGGATCGCAAAGCCCTTCGTCGCCGTCGCCGTCGGCATCTCCTTCTTCAAGAACCTGGGGCCGACCCTCTATCTGACCCCCTACGCCGCCGCCAACCTCGCCCTCGCCTGGTCTGGGGCTGCTCTAGCCGCCGTCGCCGGCTGGAACCTCTTCCGCTTCCTCATGCCCGACCACCGGGGGGTCGTCCACTCCACCGTCTTTGCCGCCGTCTACGCCCTCTTCGCCTTCGCCGTCGTCCGGTTCGGCTTCGATGTGGCCGTCGGCGAGGCGCTCTTCATCGCCTCCGCCTCCTTCCTCGGCTATTGCCTCCACCTCCTCCTCGACCGGGGATCCGACTTCTTGAGGTGATCGGCTCGTCTCGACCCGACCCCCGATCCGGGGCGGGCCGCCGGCGCTGGCCAGCCGGGGCCGAGGGCTGGAAGGGTAGATATGACATCGTCGCCGATCCCATCTCCGGAGATATATGCTCAAGATAACCCCCCACTTAGGAACCCTCGTCCTCCTGGTCTCGATAGGCGGCCTCTGGTACCCCAGGCTCGGCTACGTCGTCGCCCTGGTATTTCTATCGATCCTCGTCATCAGCCCCTTCCGAGGGCGGTGGTTCTGCGGAAACCTCTGCCTCTGGGGAAGCTTCAACGACTTCTGGGTCGGGAAGATCAGCCGTCACATCCAGATACCCAGATCCTTCAGCAGCATGGCGGTCAGGGTGCCGATATTTATCGCCATGATGGGCTTCAACATATCGAGGATCATCGCAACGGAGGGGTCGGTGGACAAACTGGGGATGGTCTTCGTCACCATGTCGATCCTCACCGCCTCCTTCTCGATCCTCTTCGGCGCCGCCTACAGCCCCCGAACCTGGTGCACCCTCTGCCCCATGGGGACGCTCCAGAGGCTCCTCGGCCGGGGGAGGTATCCCCTCAAGCTGGACTCTGAGATCTGCATCGACTGCGGGATATGTCAGAAGATCTGCCCGATGCAGCTCGATCTGAAGGCGGCCGGGGGCGACCCCGACTGCATAAAGTGCGGCCGGTGCGTGGATGCCTGCCCCAGACGAGCCCTTCGCTTCTGATCCAGATGAGAAAACCGGCTCTGTTGGGGTCCGACGGAGATCTCGAAGAGATCGCTCAAGAATGGAACTCGAAGAAGGGTTATGCCAGAGATGCCCGGAAGATAGGGGATGCCTGGCTGGCCATAAAGGCATGAGGATCGAGCCGTTCCGCCGGCCGGCCCTCGAGGCCGTCGGTTTTGGGGGTATCATTTGCCCATAAGTGGAACTCTGCATTCAGGACATTTTATCGAGCGGCAGTTCACGCCCGGGGCTTTATCAATCTCGAAGCCGCACCGAGGGCAGATGCAGATGCTGGGGTTGTTGTTCTTCCGCTTATTCCCCTTGCTTCTGCCCGATCCCTGAGTCGATTGGTCAGGCATATCGACTATCCTCCTTCAATAGGTACTCTGCTGTCGTTATCGGATAAAATCTTATTCCCATCATAACCCCTCCCAGGCCCGATCCGGAGAAGTTCATCCGGATCGGCGGCGACGGCGACGGTGAGGGTGACGGTGAGGGTGACGGGGGCGGGGGCGGGGTCTTGGTGGACGCGCTCCGATGCGTTGTGGGGGAACGCCGAAATACGATGGAGGCGGGGGGGTGCTCTCCTCGGACGTACGGTTCTATTCTCATCCGACAGCTCCATCGGCCAGAAGGCCTCTTCTCCTATACGGGATTGAGGATGCTGCAGCCTCGTCCTCACGGACGATCCTCGGGATACCTCTTCTCCACCTGGCTCCTGAGCAGCTCCAGGGAAGGGGCGCTCGACTGGACCGATAGGATGTCCCCCGCCTGAAGGACCGTGCTCCCTCCCGGCCGGATAGGACGGCGTTTCCTCCTCAGGATCGCTATCCAGGTGTCGTCGGGGAGGTTGAGGTCGGCGATCTGCTTTCCTACTGCGGTGCTCTCGGCCATCACCTCCAGCTCCACCATCGGTTCCTGGACTATCCCTCCCAGCAGCCTCTCCGAGGGCTCCAGGGATCTGTCCATGGGCTCCTCCAGCTCCAGCCGTCGGGCCAGGAATGGGATCGAAGACCCCTGAACCAGGACGGAGGTGAGGACGACGAAGAAGACGATGTTGAAGATCATGCTGGCGTTCTCTATCCCGTATGTAAGGGGGAAGGTGGCCAGGATGATAGGCACCGATCCCCTGAGCCCCACCCAGGAGATCAAGATCCTCTCAGGCATCCGCATATTTCTGAAGGGTAGGAGGCATAATAGAACGCTCGCGGGCCTGGCGACGAATATCAATATAAAGCAGATGAAGAGGCCGATCCCTGCCACGGGGATGAGCTGGGATGGATAGACCAGGAGCCCCAGGGTCAGGAACATGACTATCTGCATCATCCAGGCTAGGCTGTCGTGATCCTGCATCAGGCTTCTCTTGTGGATGAAGGAGTAGTTGCCCATGGTCAGCCCGGCCAGGTACACCGCAAGAAAGCCGTTGCCTCCGAGGACCGCCGCCAATCCGTAGGTGAAGAGGACGAGGGATATCGTCAGGACGGGGTAAAGCCCTCGATAGTCCAGTCGGATCCGGTTGACAGATATGGCCATGGCCCTTCCCACCATGAGGCCGCATACGGCTCCCAGGGCCATCTGCTGGGCGAAGAACGGCAGGAGGGCCGTGGGGGAGGCGGCCGGGGCGGTGAGGAGGGTTATGATGCCGATGGTGAGGAAGATGGCCATGGGATCGTTGCTCCCGGACTCCAGCTCCAGAAGCGGCCTCAGCTCCCCTTTGAGGCGGATCTGTCTCGACCGGAGAATCGAGAATACCGCCGCCGCGTCCGTTGAGGAGATGATGGCGGCGAGGAGGAGGGCCTCCAGGAGGGAGAAGCCCAGGACGTAGTAAGCCGCATACCCCACGATGGCGGCGGTGAGGAGGACCCCCACCGTGGAGAGGAGGACGCCCTTCCAGAGGACCGGCCTCACCTCTCCCCACCGGGTGTCCAGCCCCCCCGAGAAGAGGATGAAGATCAAAGCCACCGTACCCAGGGACTGGGCGAGCCAGGGGTTGTCGAAGTCGAAGCCTCCGGGGCCGTCGGCTCCGGCGAGCATCCCTATCGCCAGGAAGAGGAGGAGGGTTGGCACCCCCAACTGGGTGGACGCCTTGCTGGAGACGACGCTCAGAAGGAGCAGCACCGCAAGCCCGAGGAGGAGGAACTCTAAGGATATCATCGATCGCTTTACGGTCTCGACTATCCCCTTATCACTCTTTCCTACGTGAAGGCGGGATGGTGGGGGGAAGGTCTCGACGGAGCTGGCCGGATCTCATCTCTCAGCCTCTGGCGCCCGGAGGATGGGTTCGAGGTAACTGCGGCGTCCTTCCCGGCGGCGAAGGAGGGGGGCGGCGGGTATAGCCCCGCCTTCTAGGGGGTGGCATCACGCTCCGGGCGGGGCGTCTCTGGAAGGACTGGCCTGGGCCGTCGATCGGATTGTCCGAAGAACGGTTGTTGGCATCAGTGCATCTGGCTAAGCTGGAGAAATTTAAGTCTACCGGTAACTATTCAGCCTACTACAGCCACTATACGTATTTCCATCCAGGATGATCCATTAAAAGATTCGGTTAAGATGGAGTCAAAGGAAGGGACATAGGGCCTTCCATCAAACCCACCTTAAATAGCATCGAGAACTGATACAGAGTTCTTCCTGGAGGTAGAGATGTAACCCCTGATGCAACAGAACGAATCAGCACCCCGTCAGTATTCTGATATCCTTCTCTGCCAGGTTGTTATAAAATGGAAGAGTCGGATCGTACATGAACGCCAAAACTTCCCGATGGTACTCCGACAACCTATCCACTGGGTTTTAGAGGCTGTCTGCTCCTTTCGGCCACGTTTCTTGGAGAGAACCGGCGTTTTAGGTGGCGGATTTTCGAGCATACCCTTATTGTGTGGTCTGTCGAACGTCTTCTGGAAAAGAGGCCTCGCTAAGACGGCCGCATCCGGATTATCTACCCTTTGGAGAGTATGGCCTGGATGTCCTACTTGACCTTCGACTGGTCGGTCGCTCTTACTGCGTAGGCTCTTATGTTTACTGATCCGGTCTGTTGAAGGTGGTTTGCTGCTATTGCGACTGTTCTTGTTGAGTTGCCGCTCCAGCAATCTTACACGGTCTTCAAGTTCGGCGGTTCGCTTTGCCTGCAGGGTGACGAGGTCGATGACGGCTTCGGGTCCCCTATCATGAATGGCCAAAATTTCCTCGCGACTGGGGGGGTGAATTATGGGATGGATCTGTTGACTGGGTCGAATGATTATGACCCCTGGAATTCCTTGGACACGACAGCTTTTGATCTACCTTCAATAACGACGTATCTTTTATATATAAAAAATTTTTCGGTCAGGTTCAACAATTATTCAAGAATATATCGCCATCAATTTTTCCCTCTTGAATCGAGTAATTGGGAAAGGAGGCTGAATTGTTACGATATATCTGCCTATACCAAGTTGATGTTTGAATCACTTCTAGAGACCTCCTCCTGTCCTGACAAACCTATTTAACCAAGGAGAGGTCTCCTCCGGGAAAGATGACCGATCGGGAGTGGGTCTCGGAGTTTACGGGATCTTTCAGTACCTACCTATCGCCGGGGTGCCGGATCTGCCGCCAGGGAGCGTCCCTGGTCTTGTTCGTCACCGGCGTCTGCGATAGGGGCTGCTTCTACTGCCCCCTATCGACGGAGCGGCAAGGGATAGACGCCGTCTACGCCAACGAGCGGCGGGTGGAGTCCGACACTGATATCATCGAGGAGGCCCACGCCATCGGCGCCCTGGGGACGGGGATCACCGGGGGCGAGCCGCTCCTGAAGATGGAGTTCGTCATCGAGTCGATCCGGGCTCTGAAGCGGGAGTTCGGGGAGGACCACCACATACACCTCTATACGGGAGCAAGCCCCGGCCCCGCCGCCCTCGCCAGCCTCGCAGAAGCCGGGCTCGACGAGATCAGGTTCCACCCTCCGACCTCCGAGTGGTCGGATCCGGGACGGCTCTACAAAACCCTCATAGACGCCAAAGCTCTGGGCCTCCTCGCCGGGGTCGAGATCCCGGCCCTGGGGCCGGCGCCGGGGATCGTCGATGCCGTCATGAGGACCGATGCTTTCCTCAACCTCAACGAGCTGGAGTTCTCCGAGACGAACGAAAGGGATCTTCAGCTCCTGGGGTTCAGGGCCGACGACTTCGGCTCCGGAGCCGTCGGAAGCGAACTCGCGGCCAAAAAGTTCAAGGTAGAGGGGCTGCGGGTCCACTACTGCTCTTCCGCCTTCAAGGACGCTGTCCAGCTCCGAGAAAGGCTGAAACGGAGGGCCGAGCGGACCGCCCGACCCTTCGACCTTCCCACCGATGATGGCACCATCATATTCGGCATCATCCTCCCCGGGGAGGGGACCGTCGGCCTCGGTCCAGCGGCAGAGACGCTGGCAGCCCTGGGGGTACCGGAGGAGATGTACGCCCCTTCTCAAGGGCGGATCGAGATCGCCGGTTGGATCCTGGAAGATATAGTCCGAGATCTCAAACCGATGGGGTGGGAGCTCGCCCTGGAGGAGAGGTACCCCCTCGAAGGCGGCCCTGTGGTGGAGAGAATACCTTTATAAGTCCAAAGCTGTAAATGTAGAGGCGGTGAGCTTAGAGGATGGAGGCTAGCGTTCGAAAACATGAGGATCAGATCCGTGAGCGGCTGAAAAACTACCTCAAGCGCGACGGGATGGGCATCCGGAAGGCTGTCCTGAAGCTGTTCCTGCACGACAGGTCTTTCACCACAGAGGAAGTTTACACCTACCTCGACCGGGAGGGTTTCGAGGTGAGCTATCGGGGTGTATCGGCGATGGTTGGTCTCATGAACACCAGGCTCGGGATCCTCAGCATCGACGTCTCGGGGGACCACAACGTCTACTCCCTCAAGCCGGATCACAAGGTGATCGTCAGCTCGGTCCTCGAAACATATTGATCCATATGATCCTTATGATCCATATCGATTCTTTAGTTAGGGGGCTCTCCGCGCTTCATTCTTACTAGATACTTCTTGAGGGCGAAGTCCGCAAGGATGTTCATCCCCCGGAGGGCGAGATGCCGTCCCGGCCCCGCCGTCATCCTCTCGCTGTAGTAGCTGTGGAGCGGCTTGAGGTGGCGAAGGTTGTACTCAAGACACGTACCAACAAGCTCCCAGTGTTCGGGGCTCGCCTCCTCCCGGCCGAAGCCCCTGGCCTTCCCCAGGCAGGTCTCACCGATGGGGGTGAAGAAGAGGGGGAGCATCAAGCCGACGCTATCCTTCAGCGACTCCACCAGCTCCGTCGTCGCCACCACATCCGACTCCGTCTCGCCGGGGAGTCCCAGGACGAGGCTCGCCACAGGGAGCCAGGACCTCTCCCGGAAGATGCCGTAGCAGTCCCTAACCATCTCCGCCCAGGCCTCCAGGGGCGCCGGCTTCGTCTTGTTCTTCATGTGCTTCGCCAGCAGGCCGGGGCTACCCGTCTCGATACCGATCCAAGCCGACATGTACCTCTGGTCAGACCCGACCCCGACGATCTCGGAGATCTCCGCCAAAAGGTCCTGGTTGTGGTATATGGAGGCGAGGCTTAGGTGAGATAGGTCGATGGTCCTGGGACCAAGATCCTTCACCCTCCTTATGAGATCGATGACCTTCTCCCTCTCCGGCACCATGCCGGCAGAGCCGTACATGAAGCCGTCCTCGGAGTGGAGGATCAGGTCCCTCTGCCCAGCTTCCAGGTTCACCGACGCATCTTTGATTATATTTGACACCGGCCGGTGGCGGGGCCTGCGCATCGTCGGCGAGCAGAAGGTGCAGCCCCGCCAGCAGCCTCTCCCAATCTCGACGATCCCCCCGACGGTCGCGCCTCTGTTGACGGGGATCTCGTCGCCGGGGACGGTCTCCCCCTCCACCTCTCCTGGGACGTCCTCTCCGGCGATGATACTCTTGCAGATCGACGGGAAGGTCCTCTCCCCTTCACCGAGGTATATGTGATCGACCCCCACATCCTCGCCCCGGAGCTCCCATGAGCCGTTGCCGCCTATGACGACCTTCGGCCTGTGCTCTCTTATGAGGGGGTGGTGTACGAGCTCCAGAAACTTTGTCCTGTTGTAGGGTGCGCCCCGTTTGATCAGATTCTCGATCTCCCGGACGGCGATCTTACCCATGGGATCATCGTGGCCGATCCCCACGATCTCGGTATCGCGCCCGATCGCCTTTCCGAGATGGTCAGGGTGGGCCACCATCACCTCGTCTCTCGAAAAGCCGGCCTCCAGGAGGGCTGCCTCCACCTTCCTCATCCCACAGGGGGCGAGGATGGCAGACCCGTCGGTCTCGGCCTCCACGGGGGGGCAGAATAGCCATTTGAAGATCCTCTCATGGATCATCGATGCCGGGAGGATCGCCGCAAAGCCTAGCATCACTCCGCCGTTGTAGTTGCTCATCATGGTGGCGTCGCTGGTGAGGACTATCCTTTTTCCTGGCATCTACATATCCCATTTAACTCAATCCCAGATAACGGTGTTGACCCGATGGACCCCACAAGCCTTTAATACCTCCCATCTTTAGAAGAACGGTTCGTGAAGGAGAAGTCGCTGTCGGAGATCAACGAACGCATCCGGGACGGCAGCGTTCGGGTGGTAACTGCGGAGGAGATGCCGGATCTGGTGGACGAGCTGGGCACCGGCGGTGCGGTCCAGGAGGTGGACGTAGTCACCACCGGCACCTTCGGGGCGATGTGCTCGTCCGGTCTCTTTCTCAACACCGGCCATAGCGATCCGCCGATAAAGATCTCCAAAGCCTGGCTGAACAACGTGGAGGTCTACGGGGGTATAGCCGCCGTCGATCTCTTTCTTGGGGCCACCCAGCCGTCCGAGGACCGGGGCAACGAGTACGGCGGAGCCCACGTCATGGAGGATCTCGTCTCCGGACGGGAGGTGGAGCTGCAGGCCCAGGGGGTCGTCACCGACTGCTACCCCCGCTCCGAGCTGGAGACTACCCTCAGGCTCGATGACTTCAACCAGGCGATAATGGTCAACCCGAGGAACGCCTACCAGAGGTACGCGGCGGCGACCAACTCCACCGAGAGGACGCTCCACACCTACATGGGAACCCTCCTCCCTCGATACGGTAACGTCAGCTACAGCGGCGCAGGTTGCCTTTCCCCTATACCAAACGACCCCTACTTCGAGTATATGGGGGTGGGGACGAGGATATTCCTCTGCGGCGGCCAGGGGCAAATCATCGGCTCGGGGACCCAGCACCTCCCTCAAAACGGGTTTGCCACCCTGATGGTTAAGGGCGACCTCAAGGAGATGACCCCCGAGTATCTCAGGGGCGCCACCTTCCAGGACTACGGCCCGAGCCTCTACGTCGGCCTGGGAGTTCCGATACCGGTTTTAAATGAACGGATCGCAAAGAACACCGCCGTCAGGGATGGAGATATAGAGACCGAGATCGTCGACTACGGCGTCCCGAGGCGGGCCCGCCCCGTCGTCAGGCGGGTGAACTACGAAGAGCTCTACTCCGGGGTCGTCGATATCGAAGGGTCCGAGATGAAGACATCCGCCCTCTCCAGCCGCCACATGGCAAGGAAGGTGGCTTGGGCGTTGAGCGACTCCATCCGGAGGGGGGAGTTTCTCTTATCGGCTTCTGCGGAGCCGCTCTCCTCCCTGGGCCGCAACAAGCCGGTTAGGCAGACCAAGGAGTTCCTCCTGGTGGGAGACGTCATGAGCTGTGAGGTGGTGACGGTCCGGGAGGAGGTCAGCATAAAGGAAGCGGCGAGGATGATTGTCAGCGGGCCCTTCGACCACCTGCCGGTCGTCTCGGCGGAGGGAAGGCTCATCGGTATGGTCACGGCCTGGGACGTATCCAAAGCCGTCGCCAGCGACAAGACCTCCCACATATCCGAGATGATGACGAGGAAGGTCTTCATCGCCAGTCCCGACGAGCCCCTGGAGCTGGCGGCGAGGAAGCTCCACCACCACAAGATCTCGGCGCTTCCGGTGGTGGACAAGGACCATAGAGTGATGGGAATGCTGACGAGCGACCACCTGAGCAGGCTCTACGGCAGGAGGAGGTCGCCGTGAAGCTGATGCTCCACGTAGCCCCGGGGATCGTGAGAAAGCCGATAGTATCATCGGTGATCCTGGAGACGAAGGCGCTGATCAACATCGAGCGGGCGAAGGTCGACGCCGTATCCGGGGAGATCGTCATCGACGTCGACCTGGAGAAGTGCAGCGATGTGAAGAGGGCCTTCGAGGAAAGGGGCGTCAAGGTCGTCCTCCTGGAGAACCCCATAATCAAAGACGATGACGAGTGCATCCACTGCGGAGCCTGCATATCGATATGCCCCACCGAGACCTTCAGGTTCGAGGGGTCCGAGGTGGTCGCCGACGCCGGAAAGTGCGTCCAGTGCGCCAGCTGCATCACCGCCTGTCCCCAGAGGGCGCTGCGGCTGGTTCTGAAGTAGATCTCAATCCGTCGAGGTCGAAGGCGGAAATAGGCGGTATCCGGAAGGCCTTCGGGGAGGGCCTGCCCTTCGGAGCCGCGCCGGATCTCTTCGTTTATTCTTATATGATCTCCAAAGTTGGATGAAGTCGGGGACCTTCACCCCCGGCGGCGTCGGGGCGTATGGCGTCCCCGGGCCAGGGGGGCGGGATTTTGAGTATCAGTAGAGGATCAGCAGCTTGATGTTTGTATACAGCGGGATCGGCTGGATAGACGATTTCGAGCTTGCGTATCGGAGGCGAAATGAAGCAAGTGATAAATGTTTATCCTAAGCTCCCCATGATTTAGGCATATCAAGATAGTCTTCGCTACCATAAACTTCAATCTATAAATACTATTATGTGCCTAAAGGTTCCGGTCAAGGTCCGTTCCGTGGACCAAATGCCGAAGAAGGTGCTGTCGCATGGCGAATTTGTCCCGCTAAAAAAGATCGCGGAAGACCTGGAGATGGAAAAGGTCCTCTCTGGTGTCGTGCCTGGCAAAGAAGTCTGGCCGATTTTGACTTTGGCAATGAACTTCGTCACACGTCCTCGAGCACTGACCCATATTCAGAGCTGGTATGAAGGTACGATCTTATCTGAAGACCATCCGGATCTTCCTTTATCTTCCCAGAGCCTTTCTCGACTGTTAAGCCGTATCGGCGAAGGA
>JARFPK010000047.1 GCA_029167045.1 Candidatus Methanocrinis natronophilus | reverse complement strand
AACATTCGCACCCTCGGACTGAGGGGTAGAGCCTGTGGAGAATCGACCTCCGGCTTGGGGTCACCCCCAAGTAAGCGTCGGCTCAGTGAAGCAGGAAGCTCCGCTCTTTAGGGCGGAGAGGAAGTCATCTGCCTTGAGGACCCCTGCATCCTGCGGGCTGAGCTTATGGAGAGATGGATATCGATGGACTGGGAATTGGTCGGTTACGCTGCTGCGGCTCTGACGATGTTCGGATTTCTCCCGCAGCTCGTCAAGATGGTGAAGACTAAGTCCGTAGACGACGTCAGCCTATTCATGATGGTCCAGATGGGCCTAGGGGTATCTCTCTGGCTCGTCTACGGCCTCCACCTGAAGAACTCGCCTCTGATAGTCGCAAACCTGGTATCACTCCTGATCCTGGCTTTGGGGATCACCGTCTACTTCAGGTATACCACCAGAAGGTACTTCATATGAGAAGGGGTGATAATATCAGAAGAGACAATTAGCCCTGGATCTCGGGGCAGTTCGAGATGGGGGGCGGAGGATTTTCAATGATGGAGAGGCTCGCCAGATTTCAAAGCGTCGTTCTGCTGGTTCTGACATGGTTGATGGCCCTCGTCGTCTTTCTGGCGACGGCGGAGCTATTTTACATCATCGCGAGAGAGGTCGCCACACCGCCCCTCGTCTTTCTGGAGATCGACCAGCTCCTGAATATCTTCGGTCACTTTCTGCTGGTATTGATAGGCATCGAGCTATTGGAGACCTTCAAGATATACATCGAGGAGAACGTCATCAACGTTCAGGTGGTCCTTTTGGTGGCGATAATAGCCGTGGCGAGGAAGGTGATCATCCTGGACGTCAAGACCCTCCCCAGCATGACTCTCATCGGGATCGGGGCGATCGTCATATCCCTCTCGGTGGGATATTACCTGGTGAAGAAGAGCCAGCAGGACGAGAAGGCTTGCAGGCTTTAGGTAAGGGCTTAAAACTTATCCCTCCAACCAAGAAGTTGCCCCCCGCCGACGGTTCGAAGCCGGGGCCTGAACCTTCATCTCTGGCGGAGGGAACCCTTTAATCCGATAGGGTCGTAAATTACCCGGAGGAGAGACGAGATGATCCCCCATCGAAGATCGGCCGATCCCCCCCAAGGGGTGATTGCCGCCCTGGAGGAGGTGGCAGATCGTTACAGAAACCTGGCCGGAGACCTCCGGGAAGACCTCGCCGCCGCCGGGGGCGCGGAGGAGGCGCTGGAGCTGGCCGAGAGGTCGAGCCTGGAGATGCTGGAGTACCTCCCCCTGAGCCCGGTCTACAGCCCCTTCTGCACCTTTCACCATCCTGGAGCCGTGGACTGCACAGGATGCAGATACGCTGCCAAATACGGCCGCTGTACCGAGGCGGGATCTCCTTATGATCTGGCCATAGAAGCCCATTACCGCCTGGTGGAGGCGGTGCGGGCTCACCGTTGGGGCCGGGGACCTGGCCGCCATCCGATTACGCCGGAGGAGGTCAGAAGAGCCCTGGAGGATCAGGTAGACCGGGTAGAAGATCTGGCCAGCAGGTTCCAGAAGAGGGTCCGCAAGGCCCGGTCGTCGGAGGAGGTGATGACCATCAAGACGGAGTTCATGGCCGATCTGGTCGGAGAGCTCCCCGTGGAGGTGGTCTGCCGACGGTGCGGATTTTCTGACAGCCACCTCTTCGAGGCGAGGGACGAGGCTCTCCTGCGACTGAGCCGCCACTGGCCCGCGGGATAAAGGGGGGCGGCTTCGGAGGAGCCGCTTAGATATTGACCGTATGATCTCGGGGCTTCAACCCCTTCTTCTGCCCCCGATCGCCGAGGCTGCCAGGATCGTCAGGGGTATGAGGGCGGCGATCAACACCGCTTCCAGGGGTAGGTCCATGACGACGGCCAGGGTCACCAGGACGACCCCGAAGAGGACGACGGTCCATGGTCGGCTGGGTCCAAGGGCGCAGGCGCAACCCGGGGGCTGATCCCTGGATCCGGGTTGTTCAGGTTTCTTCTCTTCATAATCCATCTCATCACCAACATCGATCTCATCTCTTCAAGCGGGGCCGGATCTCTCTTTCGGTGCCGGTTCCCCGCCCCTGTCCGCGGGGCTGGATAGATCCCGGCGTTCACCCTTCCGGTTCTCGATCCAGAGGCTGATGAGCCTGTCGGAGCGGGCGAGGGCCTCCTCCGTCCCCCCGAAGTGGAGGGCCGCCGCCCTCATCGCCTCCTCAAACCCGGCGATGTCGCCTTCGTCGGCGAGCTTTGAAAGCCTTCTGCACTCTTCGATGTAAGTCTCCCTCACCCTCCTCGCCTCGGGGTTCTCCTGGATGCTGGCGTAGAGTTCGGGGCTCTGGGCTAGGATCCTGCCGACGAAATCGATCATGATCTCGTAGACGGGGCTCATGAACCTCCTCGACCTTCCGACGTCGAACTCCAGGGACCTGAGGGTGGAGGCGATGGATATGTAGGCGAAGTGGGTGAGGGCCTGGACCACCGCCATCATCTCGTCGTGCTCCTGCGGACCCAAAACCTCCACCCGGGCCCCGCCCGCCCGGAAGGCCTCCTCCATCGGCGAAAGCCACCTCTCGCACCTCCCGGCCGCGGGGACGAGGATCACCGTCTGTCCCCGGATCGTCGGGATGGTGGGGCCGAACATCGGATGGGTCCCCAGGACCTCCACCCCCTCGGGAGCCCACTTCACCATCGCCTCCATCGGCCCGGCCTTGAGGCTGGTGACGTCCATCAGGAGGCTTCCGGGCTTCATCTTCGGGGCGACCTCCTCGATCACCCTGGCCGTATCGAGGATGGGGACGCTGAGGACGACGACGTCGCTTTTAGCCACCTCTGCCAGGAGGTCCCCGGCGAAGGCGACCCCTATCCTATCGGCGACGTCGACCCGACCGCTCGGCCCCCAGACGGTGACCGAGAAGCCTTGGTCTTTGAAGTAGCGGGCAAACCAGCTGCCTGTCCCGCCGGTCCCTCCCACGATCAGCATCCTGTTATTCTCTCTCAAATTCAAATCGATCGTCTCCATCTCCACCAGCGGTTCCATCTCCTCCACCGGCTCCGTCTTCATCGGTTCCTCAGCTCCTCCCGGACCGCCTCCTCCATGACCTCCACGGGGGCCTTCCTCCCGGTCCAGATCTCGATCGACAGCGCCCCCTGCCAGACGAGCATCGGCACCCCGTCTATCGCCACCGACCCGGCCCGGGCGGCGTCCTTCAAGAGCTCCGTCTCCCGGTTGTAGACGATGTCAAAGACCGTCTGCCCCTCCTGGAGGAGCCGGCCGTCGAAGAGGCGGGGGTCGCCAGCCCTCATCCCGACGGAGGTGGCGTTGACGACGACCTCCGCCTCGGGGACGAGTTCGGCGATGTCAGAGAGGCCGTAGCCCCGTCCCCCGACGGCGGCGGCGAGATCGACGGCCCGACTGCGGTCCCGGTTGGCGATGGAGACCTCTGCCCCTGAGATGGCGAGCTGGCGGGCGATCGCCTTTCCCGCCCCCCCGGCGCCTATGACGAGAACCCTTCTTCCGGTGATCCGGACCCCCGCCCCCTCCAGGGCCCGGACCGCCCCTAAACCGTCGGTGTTGTAGCCCAGGATCGATCCGTCACGAAACGCTACGGCATTGACCGCCCCCATCGCCGCGGCGTTCTCGTCCGGCTCGACGATGGAGAGGGCAGCCTCCTTATGGGGGATCGTCAGGTTGAGCCCTCCGAAGTGCATCGCCTCCGCTCCCAGGATACCGTCCCGCAGCCGCTCCCGCCTGACCCGGAAGGCGAGGTAGCGGGCCGAGAGGCCGAGGGCGGAGAAGGCGGCGTTCTGCATCGCCGGGGAGAGGCTGTGCTCCACGGGGTCACCGAAGACGGCGTAGACTTGCATCAGGGGTAGGTTGATCTATCCGGGTAAATAAGGTTAAGGTCTTTTAGGTCTTTAATCCAGGTGTACTCGGAAATAACATACCATTTATTTAGATATATCAAATTCATATAATTTTATATTCACCTGGCCTAAGCAAAACATTTTTATTATATGTCTTGATCTAGATGTAGGAAGTCAGATGATACGAGGGAGATCGGAGAACGTAAAAATCGATGTGTATTACTTGGGTTAAGTAAAGCGCTCCGAGTGGCACAATCTAAAAATCAAGTGATTTCGCGTTTTTGAAAATATACCGCTACTTTACTTTAACTCTCTATTTCTAAGGTCTTATCGAACCTGAGCAAGTACAATATTATTCCAGAATAAGTTGTTCAATATAACAATATAATATCTTTTATTAAATATTGTGGGGACAGCGTCGGCTATAAGTTAATCATAATACTATTTTTATTAAAATAGCTTTAACCAGGATCGTGGAAAGGGGCAAACATGAATAGAGCTTCGAACAACGTTATGCCAGGCTTTCCGAATATTCCAGCTCTCTTCAAGGCGGAGAGCTTCATTTGATCTTCTATTCCTGGAGTATGTAGCTGCTTTTTCCTGTGAGTTTTAAGGCTTGTAGAATAATAATTTTCTATGGCGTTGTTAGTAGCAGGGGCACCATCAACGAAATAAAATGCTGTGAGGTTAGGCCATAGCTTTTCGATTCTCCTCAACCTTTTCCTCACAGCTATCTCGAAAGATTCTATTCTATCGACCAAATTATGGAAATTTTTTAACGCATCATGATAGGGTCTCTGTTCCAAATTTTGGCCTTTTCTTCTGCGTTTGAGTTTAAGGGTATGGACGAAATTTGTAAATTGCCGCTTTGCCCCTCGAAACCATTGATTATATTTTTCCTTGTCACAGACCTTCATAACCTGTTCTTCATCCGCCAAGCGCTTGAGAAATTCAATCTCAAGGTCACGATTGTAGAAAATATTCAGCATTTCATATTTAGTCAATTCCTGTTCGATTGTTGTGTTCTTGGGAAAATCGAGAACTATAAGCTGGTTCAAGTGAAACAAGCAGAGTTGATGGGTCGCTTTGTTGCCGAAAATTTCTTCAATTATACCCTCATATCCCCTGTATAAGTCGGTCACGATGAATATCGGTTTATCTGTGTCTAGATGTTCCTTAAAAAATTTTATTATAGTTTCGCGGTCTTTCGAGTCTGAGAGTTTTTCTGCAATCACTTGGTTCGTTAAAGCGTCAAGAAGGGTTAACCGGTACTTCTGGTTCCTACCAGCCTTAGGATGCTGTTCATCGTAATGGACGACGCGAATATCTGCTGACTCGAATAACTTTGATCTGTCCAAAGCTTGCCTTACCATATTACGTATCGTATCCTTATCGCGGGGGATCAGGAAATTGAGTGTTGATTCGATTCCTTCATATGATACATGATGAAATCTCAATAGCTGGCAGATTTCTGAGAGAATATCGAATAGCTGTCCAGTCAGATCATCCCAAAAGCCGCTGTCCTCGGAGACGTTTTTCCGGCAAGCAGGGCAGAGATATCTACCTACTTTAACCGTTCCGAGGTGCTCTTTGCATCGATGGTTGAAGCCGTTGTGAACCATTTGTGTACTGCAGTCGGGGCAAAGCGGCGGTGAAGCTTTACGAAATACTCCCTTTGCAGTAAACTCATAGTCGTCGGGATACGCACCAAGGATACGGTAGAGAATTTCGCGATACGGAAAATTTATCAAGTTTAAGTGTATCTGGGTCATTGGAGGATCACACTGGGTAGTTCTCCTCAAAGGTTAATAACTTTTGGGAGAATCTATCCAGCCTCCAACTTCATCACTGGAAAAATAGATTGTGCCCTCCGAGTTGGAATGGAAATGCAATGGACCTATGTGAATGTGGTTAAGTGCAATTATTTGATCAACAAAGTGATATTCTGAGTTATCAAGTTCTCGTTGGGTGGTCTACATGACAGAAGATCTGAGTTCTTTAAGAGATGAGGCATTTCGAGATCCAATCGATCAACTAAAACAACTATTATCACAAAGCAGTCAATCTTTCTTGTTCGGTGCTGGTTGTAGTCGCTGTGCAAACTTACCTCTAATGGAGGAGTTGACCGATCAAGTACTAAAGAATGAAACTCTAAGTAGAAACACAAAGGATATCTTGGAATTCCTAGTCGAGGAGTTTAAGGGTCCAGGCGTCTCAACAATTGAGGACTATATGAGCGATTTAATCGATCGGTTGTCGATCGCACAACGTAGACATGACTGCAAAGTTGATAATTGCATGTTAAAACTTGATAAAGAATATTCTTTGGAGGATCTACGCCGATCCCTTGAAGAAATTAAGTATGTTATTGCTAGAAGCATAATCGATAAAGAAATAGAAATTTCAACACACAGAAATTTTATAAGAGCGGTTCATGGAATGTCTCGGTCAGGAAAACTGCTTAACTCGCCTGCAGTCAATTACTTCATCCTAAATTATGATACATTGATCGAAGATTCGTTAGCTCTTGAAAGAGTTCCGTATGTCGATGGTTTCTCAGGAGGTGTAACTGGTTGGTGGGACAGCAATTGGTCCAGAAATGAGGATATTGCTGCTCGGGTATTTAAGGTTCATGGATCGATTGATTGGTGCCTGTTGGAAGGTGACGTTCTTCCCCGTCGGATTCGACCAGGTATAAAGTCGATTAGTCATGATGAGAGATTTATGATCTGGCCTGCTGCAACTAAATATCGAGAAACTCAACGAGATCCTTATGCACAGATGATATCATGCATGAGAAAAATTTTGAGACCTTCAATAAACACTGATGCTATTCTCACTATTTGCGGTTATGGATTTGGTGACTCACATATTAATTTGGAACTTGATCGAGCCCTAAGAGAATCAGAACAACGGTTGACGATTGTTGCCTTCACCAACGAAAACAAACCAAATGGACAGCTTAAAAAATGGATCGAGGATCATGATGTGCAAGATCAAGTTCGTATATATGCAAATCGCGGTTTTTTTCATGGAGATAAACAAATAGAGTCAAATAGTGATTTGCCCTGGTGGAAATTTGAAACAGTTACTCGACTGCTGGGGGGCGAAAGATGAGTCCCGATAAGCAAAGCCCTAACGAACCCATCGAAAACCTAGCTATAGGAACCATTATCGAAGTTGACGGAACCCATATCGTAGCCGAGCTTGATTCAAGAATACTCGAGCTATCACGTGTTTTTGCTGGTGATGTCTACCCGATTGGGCAATTTGGCTCCATTGTAAAAATTTTCTTCGGAAGGCGCTTAATTTATGGATACGTCAGTCGTCTTCGGATGAAGTCGGAGTACGAACGTGAAAAAGGGATTGTCGAGTCAAACCCATCTACTGCTCGAATAATCGAAGCTGACTTGTTTGGAGAAGGCGAGTGGATTTTGAGCGGCGAAACACACTCGAAAAATTGGCTTCTTTATTTCGAGAGAGGCGTTTCGAACTTTCCCTTGCCACAACAAATTATTTATTTGACACCTAAGTCTGAATTGAGATTTATATATGGGCAAAATCAAGGAGCTACTATTAAAATTGGTGAACATGTCGGCTCTGGTGGAGCACCCTGCTACGCTGACATGAACGAATTGCTCGGCAAGCATACGGCTGTACTTGGATCAACAGGCTCGGGAAAATCGGGTTCTGTTGCTGCAATTCTCCATGCTATTCTCGAAAGAGGAGGTGAGGAAAGATATGCTAACTGGAACCCTTGCATCGTCATTTTGGATCCCCACAACGAATATGGAGCGGCGTTTCCAGATCATAAACGGCTTTCAACGGATGAAGGAACACTGAAACTTCCTTACTGGCTATTTAACCTTCAGGAGACTATTGACCTTTTAATCGGGAAGACCGAATTTGTCGCAACATCTCAATCAAACATTGTAAAAACCGCACTACTAAACGCCCGAATGGCTGCAGCTGAGGGTCTTGGACTTGATCCAAACTCAATAACAGTTGATTCTCCGATTCCATACTCAATCGATTTTTTTATTGATAGAATTAAAGAACAACGGGATGTTATAAATGCTCAATCTAAACATGAACCATTTAATTCGGTTCTTCAAAAGCTAGAAATCCTACAACGCGATTCCAGAAAGCGTTTCATGATGGAATCATGGGACGGAGGCAGCGACCCCTTTCCTGCCTTAATATCCCAATTTCTTGGAGACGGAAAGCATGTTAAGATTGTCGACCTTTCTGGCTTGCCAAATGAAGTTGCGGGAGTAGCAAGTGCTGTCATTGCAAGAACCCTATTCTCCGTAAAGCTATGGCAGACACCTGTAGAACGTAAGCAGATGCCTTTACTTTTGGTTTGTGAGGAAGCACATCGCTACGTACCAAATCGAGGAGAGGCACAATACGAGGCTGCACAGGAGGCGATAAGGAGGCTGGCCAAAGAAGGGCGGAAGTACGGTATTGGTCTCATGTTGATATCACAAAGACCTAGCGAAGTTGAAGCTACAGTACTATCACAATGTAATTCATGGATCGTGCTGAGGATCACTAACGACGCTGATCGTGAGCACGTTCGTTCGATTCTTCCAGACTCACTTGCAGGACTTACAAGGGTGCTATCGGGATTGAGGCGGCGGGAAGCTGTCTTTGTTGGCCAGGCAACATCGTTGCCGTCTAGGATACTAATCAAAGACCTGCCACCTGAGAAGCTACCTAGATCTCACGATATCGACTTTGATGAAGGCTGGCAAAATAACCCATTAGATGGTAGCCGCCTTGAGGAGATCGGGAATCGATGGAGAATGCAGAAACGATAGAAATCCCACCAGAGTAACGATTCCTAAGGATAGTACTTTCTTCATCACAGATTCTTCAAAAACAGCCGGGAGATTACCCCACATTGCCACTCCCGCTGCAGCTCCCCGAGAAGAACGGCTGATTGGCTCGCATCGCCGTTGCTAAGAAGATCCTTCACTTTGAATATAGCGCCGAGGAGACTGTCAAATTTCGTACCTTTAAAGGGCACCTCAGGAATGCGACTCCCTCGCTTCCCGGCTACTCGGCTCGAGCTTTAAAAGGACCTCGGCAATTGGGGCAAAGTTCTAAATCCAAACCGCTCCCAAGGATATCAGATCAGTTTTGATTAATAGAGGGTGCTTTTCGATGATCTTAAAAACGATCTTTTTGGGCCTGGAGGCGGGGGGAAAGTCGATCGTCATAATGAACGGAGACGACGCGGAGCGGCTGGGGGTCCTGAGCCTCGGAAGGGTGGCTATTCGGTTCAACGGGGAGGAGAAGACGGCGATAGTCCATAAATCCTCAAAGCTGGCGGACCCGGGGACGATAGGCGTCTGCAAGAGGGTATGGTCCGATCTCGGCCTCTCAGAGGGGGCGGAGGTGGTGGTGGAGGCGGCCTCCTTCCCCGACTCCCTCTACTTCATAAGAAACAAGCTCGCCGGAAGGAAGCTCGGGAGCGACGAGATGCGGGAGATCGTCGAGGATACCGTCGCCGAGAAGCTCAGCGACGTCGAGCTGAGCGCCTTCGTCACCGCCCTGCACAGCTTCGGCCTCGACCTCGACGAGGCGACGTACCTCTCCCTCGCCATGATCGAGACGGGGAGGACGATGAAGCTCGACGGGGGTCCCATCGTCGACAAGCATTCCATAGGAGGGGTGCCGGGGGACAAGACGACCCTCCTCGTCGTTCCCCTCGTCGCCGCCGCCGGGCTGTTGATACCAAAATCCTCTTCCCGGGCCATCACCTCTCCTGCGGGGACGGCGGACAGGGCGGAGGTCCTGATGCCGGTGACCCTCGACCTCGACGAGATGAGGGGTGTGGTGGAGAGGACGGGAGGCGCAGTCGTCTGGGGGGGCGCCGTCCACCTCGCGCCCGCCGACGACATCTTCGTCAAGGTGGAGTACCCCCTATCCATCGACCCCCTCCTCTTGCCGTCGATCATGTCGAAGAAGAGGGCCGTCGGTGCCGATCTCCTCGTCGTCGACATCCCCACCGGCAGGGGCGCCAAGGTGAAGACGATAGGGGAGGCGGACCTCCTGGCAAAAGACTTCATGGAGATCGGTAGCCGCCTGGGGATAACCGTCCGCTGCGCCGTCACCTACGGCGAGGAGCCGATAGGAAGCGCCATCGGCCCCGCCCTGGAGGCGAGGGAGGCCTTGGAGGCGCTGATGAATATGGGGACCGCCCCCGACCTCGTCGACAAGGCGACGGCCATAGCCGGGATGATCCTGGAGATGGCGGGTAGGTCCGACGGGAAGGTCCTGGCGGAGGAGCTCCTCAGGTCCGGGCGGGCCGTGGAGAAGATGAGGGAGATCATCGCCGCCCAAGGAGGAGACCCGGATATCACCCCTGACGATATAGTCGTGGGCGAAGAGCGGCTCACCATCGAATCCGGAAGGCCTGGTCACGTCCTCTGGATAAACAACTCGTCGGTCGCCGAGGTGGCAAAGGCAGCGGGCTGCCCAAAGGACCGGGGCGCAGGGATCCTCCTTCACAAGAAGATAGGAGAGGTCGTCGGTGAGGGCGAGCCGCTCTTCACCATCGTCGCGGAGAGGACCTCGAACCTCCGGCGCGCCCAGGAGAGGCTGGAGAAGGCGAGGATTCTGGCCGTCGGCGACAGGATGGAGATGCTCATCCATGAGGTGAAGGAGAGGCCGGTAGTAAAGAGGAGCTTCAACCTGGATAGATGATATCCTGGACGGATGAGCTCCCTGCTGATCGGGTGGAGGCTCTCTTCGCCCCTGGCCAGGTTTGGTGGCGGGGTTGAGGTTGAAGGGAGAGGTATAGGGGTGGTCTCAGGTCAAAAGCGCCCCTTCTTCACCCCACCGCCATCCATACCGCCGCCCCCACCACCGCCCCAAAGAGCGTCGCCACCAGGTTGACCCCGTTGTTGCTGAGGTATCCCCTCGCCTGGAAGGTCGCCCCCAGGAGGCTGTCAAAGTTCGTCCCGAGAAAGCCGCCGATGAGGGCGGCGGCGACCCCCCAGGCCCCGACCATCCCCGCAGCCACCGCCAGCAGGCCTGTGAAGAGGGATCCGCAGATCGAAGCCGCCTGGCCCAGGAGGGTGACCCCGCCGTCGACCCCCGGCTCGACGGTCCGCAAGGTGGTGATCATCCTCGGCTTCGATTCCGCCGTCTCGCCGATCTCGCTAGCCAGGGTGTCCCCGGTGGCGGTGGCGACGGACCCCAGGAAGGCGAATACGAAGATGTCGGACCCATATATCCCGTATAGGACCGCCATCGCCAGGGGGACGAGGCTGTTGCTGTAGACGTTCTTGTACCCCCGGACCCCGCCCCGGGACTGAGCGATCCGTAACTGTCGCTTTTTCGCGTACTTGTACCTGGTGAAGCCGCTTCCCAGGAGGTAGAAGGATAGGAGGATTAGAAACCAGAAGATATCTGCGAAGAAGATGACCAGGAGGCAGACTATAACCATGGAGAGGACCGCCTCGGCGTCGGCGGCCTTCATCCTGTAGGCCCCTATCCCCAGGGCCAGGGCGAAGATGTATATCCCAGCCATGTATTGGATATCGGGAAGAGGATAGTCGAAGCTGAAGAGCCAGATCACCATACAGGATCCGAAGGGGACGGCGAAGTCCCTCTCCCCCCTCGTCGAGGCGGAGTGGAGGAAGGCGCCGGAGAGACCCCCCAGGGTCGCGAGGAAGATGACCCTCTCGGGATCGGCGCCGATGGTAGGAGGTCCGGTCCAGAGGATGGCAAGGACGCCGACGGCCGCCGTCGTCGTCAGGTACACAAGGCTCCTTCCGAGATCTCTGAAGATCCCGGAGGCTCCGGCTGCGAGGGCCCCGAAGGTGGGGGCGACGAAGGATACCGCCACCAGATAAAGGGGTAGCTCCAGCTCCGTAGATCGCAGGCCGAAGCTGAGGAGGAGGAGGAAGGCGAGGGACGCCGATAGGACCCTCATTTTCCGCTCTGCGAAGAAGAGGGCGATTAGAGGGACGATGGAGTAGACCCCGGCGTAAGGGAAGAGCAGAACCGTCATCCCCGCGCCCATCCTCGCTGCCGTCTCTCTCTTCACGTCCCGCCTGTTGAACTCAATCGCAAAAATACTTTCTCTACGAAGCCGTCAAGAGAGGCGATATGATCCACCGAGCCCGGGAGTTGCTGCTGGAAAGGGAGATCAGGAGGGGGTCGGCCCCCTCCTCCATAGCCCTGGTCATATCAAGAGAGGCGATGGCCCCCCGCTGGTGGCGGAAGGTCGGCGAGGTCGCAGGCTGGTGCTCGTCCCTGGGTATCAGGGAGGCGACGCTCTTTGCCCCAGCCTGCCGTCCTGAGATAGGCGGGACCGTTCCCCCCGGCAAGACCTCTAACGAGACCGCTAACGAAACCGCCAAGGAGGTGGCAGAAGAGCTGATGGATCTTCCCGTCTCGGGGAGGCTCCTCGTCGAAGATGGGGATATCGCCTTCGGGAAGGGCGGTCCCCTGGATCTGGTCATCTCCCTCGACTGCGGCGGAAAGGCGGAGGTTACCCGGGCGATCAGGTCGGTCCTGGAGGACGTCTCAACAGGCCTCATCGAACCCTCCGAGATCAACGAGGGGGTGATCGAGGAACGGCTCCGGCTGAAGCAGCGTCCCGACCTCTTGATAAGGCTGGGGGGGCGAGAACTGAGCGACTTCATGATCTGGCAGTCTGCCTACTCGGAGCTCTACTTCATCGACCGGGGTTGGAATAGCATGAAGAAGGTCGACTTTCTAAGGGCGGTCAGGGACTACCAGAGGAGGGAGAGGAGGTTTGGGAGATGATCACCCTTCCAGGTCCGGGTTGGCAAAGGGGACGAGCCTCAGATGCTCGGGGGGGACGTTCTCGGAGATGACTATATTCTCGCTCACCGTCATCATCTTCACCCCCGCCCTCTGGGCTGCCTCGGCGTCTATCCTGATAACCCGGGGGCTGTTCGTTCTGAAGGTGCCGACGTACCACGCCTTCTCCGGGGTGGTGGATAGATGGACGTATCGCTGGGTCGTGGTCTTCAGCCCCACCTCCAGGATCCTGTCCGCTTCCTCCTCGTTCGCCCCGTAATATAGGGCAGTTATCTCGTTTTTTGGGTAGTCCAGGTTCACGTCCACCGAATGGCCGTACTTCGCCCTGATCCACCCCTCCCTGATCTCGTACCTCTCTTTGGGGTCGGACTGGACGAGGGAGATGATAAGACGCTTGTTGGCCCAGCGGTACCTGGTAGCGATCGCCTCGGAGAGATCGTCCAGGTCGACCCACCCCCTCATATCCATCTCAAGGCCTAGGTCGTCGGGGAAGTGTCTCAGGGCGCCCGCCACCAGCCTCCCGAGCTTCTCGCTCCTCTCATCCTCGAGGATTATCTGGCCGGGGTCCCCGCATCCGCATGATTCCCCCCGGAAATATCCGTGTTCTGGACACCTCTTGATCACGTCTCTCTCCTCCGGCTGGAATAGAAGATCCCCATGTTGATAAATATTCCTGATTCCTCTATTCGTGATTCTTTTGATTCCTGGCTCCTTTTGTTCCTGCCTCTTTATCCTTGACCCCTCAATCGAAATTTCGGACCCGTCATCCCTTCCGCCTCGCCTGCAGTCAGAGGACTGACCTATCTGAGGGGGACCCGCCGCCCTTTAGCGCCCCGTCTTGACCACCATGAAGAGACGTATCCACCACCATCCGGATCTGGTGCAAAGGCTGAAATAGAATCTGGACCAAGAGACCTGTCCATGCTGGACTTGGAGAAGATCGAGCGGCTTGTTGGGGGCGGCGCCCTTATCGATCTCGACGACGAAGAGCTCTGCGCTGAGCTGGTGACCTTCTTTCAGAACCTGGATCTGCAGGACCGCCAGATCTCCGAGACTCTGGACGACCTCCTCGCGGAGGTCGAAGAGCTCATCGCCCTCTCCGACGATCTGGAGTCTCACAAAGAGGATCCCGGGTGATGGACTATGGAGACGCTGCCAGACGTTCAGGCCTGCCAACCGGAGTACCCCATAAACCTCACCAGAGTCGGCCTCACCGGGGTTAAGAAGCTGGTGAAGGTCCTCCGGGAGGATGAGGACCGCCCGATAGTCCTCATCTCCAACTTTGAGGTCTTCGTCGACCTACCCTCCGACCGGAAGGGAGCGAACCTCTCTCGAAACTTCGAGGTGATCGACGAGGTCCTGGAGGAGGCGATCAACGAGCCGGTCTACGTCATCGAGGAGCTCTGCGGCGAGATAGCCCGCCGGGTTTTATCCAAACATGAGTACGCCACCAGGGCCGAGGTTAAGATGAAGAGCGAGTTCATAGTCGAGAGGAGCTCTCCCGTCACCAGGACCCCGGGCCAGGAGGTGGTGGACATCTTCGCCGAGGCCGTTGCCAGGGAAGGCCACGTCAGAAAGCTGGTGGGGGCGGAGGTGGTGGGGATGACCGCCTGCCCCTGCGCCCAGGAGATCATGAGAGACCAGGTGAGAAGGGAGCTATCGACCCTGGGGCTGACGCCTGAAGAGGCCTTCGAGTTCGCGGCTAAGCTTCCGGTGGCGACCCACAACCAGAGGGGCCGGGGGATGATCTCGATCCAGGTATGCGACCGCCGGTGCGTATCCCTCTACGAGATAATAAAGATCATCGAGAGGTCGATGAGCTCCCGGGTCTTCGGCCTTTTGAAGCGCCCCGACGAGGCGGTCGTCGTCCAGAGGGCCCACAGCAACCCCAAGTTCGTCGAGGACTGCGTCAGGACGATGGCCCAGAAGGTCGTCGAGGCCTTCACGGACCTCCCCGACGATGCGGTGGTCATCATGAAGCAGATCAACGAGGAGAGCATCCACCGGCACAACGCCTTCGCCGAGAGGTCCGCCACCATGGGGGAGCTGAGGGCGGAGCTGGGGGCGGAGGAGCCGGTGGGCTGCTGCGCCTCCTCACCTTCCCCTTCAGCCGCCGCTTCCCCTTCCGCCTCTCCCCCCTCCAGCAGCGACACCACCCCATCATCTCCTTCCACCTCTTCCTCCACCCCCCCGTCCTCGACCGACCCTCCTTCAGCCTCCTCAGCCTCCCCATCCCCCTCCCCCTCCCCCTCCTCCAAGATCGACTCAGAGGTGCCGAAGAAATGACGGAAAAGAAGATTGAGCTGGTGGGAGGCTGCCTATCCGCCCTCCTCGCCGAGAAGGAGATCATAGCCCGCTACGAGCTCCTCCAGAGGGTCTACGACTGCGTCCGCAGGGCCGACCTCACCTCTGAGGAGAGGGAGGAGCTGCAGGCCATACTGGGAGGCAAGCACGCGGCTTCGGTGGCGTCGGGGATATTCTTCAACGTCCTATCCGGGGAGCCGATATTCATCAAACTCCCCAAGCTCGACAGCGTCATCCAGATCAACGGGGTGATCTTCCACTTCGTCCACACAGGAGGGTACGCCGACCCGGACTTCGCAAAAGCCTATGAAAAGTTCAACTCCTCCCAGGAGGAGCTTCACCACCTGGTGAGGCTGAACCTCGCCGACCTCCTCACCGAGTTCATGGGAAGGGCGGGGTACGCCCTCGCCGACGGCTCCTCGGGGAAGCTCACCTTTAATGGTCCCGGAGGAGATAAGAGCCTCGACTTTAGGATCTTCACCTCCATCCAGGAGGTGGAGCTGGTGGAGGGGATGGAGGGGTCCGTCGTCATCGTACCCCACGGCGAGAGCCCCGGCCCCTTCATCTCCTTCTTCCAGGAGAAGGGCAAGGAGGCGGAGGAGGGAGAGATCAAGATCTGGGTCGCCAACATGGAGGAGGGGACGATCGACCCCTTCATCGGCTATCCCAGGGATATGGCCATTTATAAGCAGTTCAAGAACCCCAGGATGGCGATGATGATCAAGACGAACTGGGGGCGGAGGATGGAGTAGCGAGGATCCCCGCCGTTCTCTCTACTCGCTCCGGCCTCTCCGGCCTTTATGACCCCGGCGCGATCGCTCTGGGAAGGCCGGACGTCATATCATGAGCAGGTCGTAAGTTCCTTTGGTCCTTTCGTACAGCTTCTTATCGGAGGTTAGAAGGGGTGCCTTCGTCTTCTTGGAGGCTGCAACGAAGAGTGAATCGTAAATTGTGATCTTGCTCTCCAGGGCGATCTTGAAGGCTTCCTCCAAGACCGCTTCGGTCGGGATGACCTGGCAGGCGTTCAGGATGAAATCCCTCGATAAGAGCATAGCCCTGTAGACAGCGTTCTTCGGCTCGTCGAAGAATAGCGCCTTCTTCCAGGCGACGTTCGCCACCTCCGCCATGGCGATCTCGACGGTGATGGGCATGAGCCCTTCCATCGCCTTATCGGCGGCGAGAGACTCCTCCTCTTTGAAGAAGACGGCGGCGATGACGCTCGAATCCAGGACGATCCTATCTTTCATCTCGATCCGCCCTGATCAGCTCTGAGGCTCTCCCCCCTCCCTTCATCTCAGCCCTCACCGATCTCGCCTCGGCGAGGATCCTCTCCTTGTTCTTCTCCCTCACCAGCTCCTCGATCTTCATCCTTATCTCCTCCTGCCAGTTCACCTCCTTCATCTCCTCCATCATCCTCCTCAGATCCTGAGGGATCCTGACGCTGAATACCACGCTTCTTGTAGACATGATATTACTGTAGTTTATCGAGGATATAATTGTTTTCGTATTTGTAAACAAGAATCATCCGAAGAATTTCGGGGCGAAGTGATCGCAATAGCGAACTTGGGGTGGGATTGAGTAGCCGCCTCATCCCTTAGGTCTGCGGGCGACGATCCTGGGAGAGGTCGGGTAAAAGGCGGGGATACAGAGGTTAATGCGCGATAAGGGAGGCAGGCCTCTCTACGTGGTCACCCCGCACGCCCTGAGGCATTTCCATGCGGTCCGGGCCCTCGACCTCGGCAAAACACCTCAACGACCTTCAGGCTCAATTGGGGCATACCGACCTGAAGACGACCTCCGTCTACTCAAGGCCGACATCAACCACCGGAGGAAGATTTACGAGGGGTTCGAGGTCTGAGAGTAGGAGTTCCAATCATTTGATCTCAGGGCCGCATAAAATTCGACTCGCTATCAAAGACTGCATAAAAAGGTTTGAATCATGCTCCACAAAATATCCAGAATATTCCATAAAGTAGGCAAACCCGGTAACGCGGCTATTATTGCCGCTAAAATTAATATAAACTTTCCCATGGGTGTTTCATAGAAGCGCTTTATGCGTATCTCCATTATTTGGTTATCTTTATACCACTTATTACTTTTTTGACCCTTATAGGTTAAAGTAAAAAAAATCTTATGTCCACCTCTTGGGGCTTTCTTAGGAACCTTAAAAGAAAATGATATGAGGGGCAACCCGTTAAAGTAGCGTTCTCCGCGATTTATTGGACTGAATCCATCGGGGGTCCAATTTGTAAATAACTCAAGTGGTAGCCCCATAGTGATAGGAGGCACTTCTTCAAAGGATCTCGTTTCTCTTCCAGGGGAATTGTATTTAACTTCGACTTTACCGTCAACCAAATATGAGGGCATTGATATATTGAGTTTTGCAGAATCAACATCTCCTGCACCTGAAATTTCTATATTGATGCTGCAAATACCCCCATGATCAACGTCTGGATTATTAGTATGAAACAAAAATGTATAAACTGGCTCGCCTTTGAAATCAGGAGACGTATAATTTTCTATATCTTGGTTCATCAGTTGCCCTCAAATTTTCCTCAATTGGCATCTTGATGCATGACTCTATATTGAAAGTCATCTTCCTCTATCTTATTCTTAAGCGTTCCTCCCATGAGCTAACCAGCTTAGGTTCTTTTCTAGTTCCCCGGCATAGACGAGTAGATAGTTGTCGCATGCGGGGGGTGAGTTCCCCCGCACCAGAGGCTACCGGGTATCTGCACCGGACGGCTTTGGACCGTTCGCGTTTCACCCCAGCATCTTCTCTATCCTCTCCAGCGCCTCGGTGAGCCTCGCCTTGGAGGCGGCGTAGGAGATCCGGACATGATCGACACCGCCGGGGCCGAAGGCGGAGCCGGGGGTCGCCGCCACCATCGCCTCGGCGAGGATCCTCTCGGTGAACTCGTCT
>JARFPK010000046.1 GCA_029167045.1 Candidatus Methanocrinis natronophilus | reverse complement strand
CGACGACGCCATCCAGGAGGCGAAGAGGGACGTCCTCCAGTCCTGCATCTTCGGCGTCGACATCAATCCCATGGCCGTCGAGCTCGCCAAGGTCTCCCTCTGGATCAACGCCATGGTGAGAGATCGGCCCCTCAACTTCCTCGACCACCGGATCAAGCCTGGAAACAGCCTCGTCGGCGCCACCCCCGAGCTGATCGAGAGAGGCGTCCCCGACGGCGCCTTCAAGCCGGTCACCGGCGACGACAAGAAGGTGGCGAAGCACTTCCGGGACCTGAACAAGAGGCAGCGGAAGAACCGCTCAACAATCGACGCCTGGGCGGGGGAGGACGCGACCCGCAGGCCCGGATACGCCGAAAAGTTCGCCTCCCTCTCCGGGATGAAGGAGGACTCTTCAGAGGGCGTGGCCGAGAAGTGCAGGACCTACAGGAAGCTCCTGGAGACCGAGGAGCTGAAGAGGAAGAGGCTTGAGGCCGACGCCTGGACGGCGGCCTTCTTTATGCCCATGGACGACGAGGGCGCGCCCTTCCCCACCACCGCCGAGGTCCGGCGGCTCGGATCCGAGGACGTCCCCGAGGGCGACGTTGACCCCCTGGCGGCGAAGGTGGAGGATCTGGCCGAAAAGCACAGGTTCTTCCACTGGCACCTGGAGTTTCCCGCCGTCTTCGCAGCGGGCGGGTTTGACGTGGTGCTGGGGAACCCGCCGTGGGAGCGGATTAAGCTACAGGAGAAGGAGTTCTTCGCCGCCAAGGATGCAGAGGTGGCGAACGCTCCGACGGCAGCCGCCAGAAAGAGGCTGATAAGGAGGCTGGTCGAGAGGAATCCCGCCCTGGATGCCGAATACAAAGAAGCTTTGCGGCAGAGCGAGGGCGAGAGCAGATTCATCCGCGACTCTGGAAGATTCCCGATGACAGGCGTAGGCGACGTTAACACCTACGCAGTCTTCGCCGAGCTGGCGCAATCTGCAATAAGGCCAGAAGGGAGGGCCGGTATAATCATTCCGAGCGGGATAGCCACGGACTACACTTATAAGGATTTCTTCACTCATCTGATCGAAGATGGCAGATTAGTAAGCCTCTATGACTTTGAGAACCGGGAGAGAACACTGTTCGCAGACGTATACTATCGAATGAGGTTTTGCCTCTTGACCACCACAGGCAAGGGATTTCCTGCAGCAGACTTTGCATTCTTTTTACATAAAATGGATGATTTAGCTGACGCAAAACGTCACTTTTCTCTAAACCGAGATGATCTGGCGCGGATAAATCCTAATACAAAAACATGTCCTATTTTTCGTAGTTTGAAAGACGCAGATCTTACGCTTAAAATGTATGAAGTTGTTCCAGTTCTTATAAACGAGGATAGTGGAGAGAACCCGTGGGAAATTCGTTTCTCCAGAATGTTCGATATGACCAACGATTCTGACCAGTTTCGCACGAGTGGAGAGTTGCAGTCTAAGGGTTTTGAGCTGAAAGGGAACCGATTAGTAACGAATGATGACCTTTGGCTACCGCTATACGAAGGGCGGATGATAGACATTTTAGATCACCGATTAGCAAGTACAATAAATAAAAAAATAAAATTACAGCGTTCTGCAGAATCTCGCATATTGAACAATGAAGAAAAACAGAATCCATACAATTTAGCGATGCCCAGATATTGGATTAATTCCGCGGATGCTAAAGGTTCTATTCCTACAGAATTCTATTCTAGAGGCTGGGCTTTTGGATACATGAGTATAACGAGTGCCACAAATGCTCGTACAGCAATAGCTTCTATTATCCCACTATCAGGATTTGGCAATTCGATAACAGCCTTGATATCAAATTATTCTGCGAAACTGCAATCAAGTATTGCGGCTAATTTTTCATGCTTTGTTTTCGACTACATATGTAAACAAAAAGTAAGTGGTAACAATTTTAATAATTTTATCGTCAAGCAACTCCCCGTCCTCCCGCCCGACCGCTACACCCCCGAGCTCCTCGACCTCATCGTCCCCAAAGTCGTGGAGCTCACGTACACCGCCTGGGATCTGGAGCCCTTCGCCCAGGACATCCTCGAAGAGGTGGGCGCCGAGACCTGGAACCGCTGGTTCCCGGATAACCCCCTCGCCGACGGAAAGCCCGCCCCCTTCCGGTGGGATGAAGATCGGCGCGCGGCCCTGCGGGCGGAGCTGGACGCGATATACGCCCACCTCTACGGGCTGACGGGAGAGGAGCTCGACTATATCCTGGAGACGTTCCCCATAGTCAAGAGGAAGGACGTCGAGAGGTACGGGAGCTTCAGGACGAAGGAGATGATTCTGGAGCGGTATGGAGAGTATGCCAGCTTCTTCGATAAAACGGATGGAGGGGCCGTCTGATGACCCATGAGGAGCTCCGGGCAGGGCCGAGGCGAGGTCGGCGGGCCTTACCCGTCGCAAGCCGCATTTGATGTGTGAAGTTGGAGGAAGGCCTGGTGGAGCAATCGGGTGGAGCAATCGGGTGGAGCGATCTGCAAAGGAAGTCGGGTGGAGGTAGATCAGATGGAAGGTCTTATGGAGAAGGAGAAAGAGAGGATGGACCCCTTCGAGGCTCTGAAGGAGATACGCACAGCTTACCGAAAGTACGTCACCTCATTCCAGAGGTTCAAAAACCCGACCATAAGAGACTGGGTCGACGAGAAGCTGGAGGAGGGGACCCTCATCTCGAAAGGCCCCTACATCGAGCTGAACAGAAGGTACCTCCACGGCGACCCCTTCGACCAGCTTGTGAGCGAGAAGCTGATCCACCCCGACTCCCCAAACTGCTTCACCGTCGACGCCGGGGATAAGGGGTCGGCCCTGGTCGACCTCCACCGCCACCAGTCCGACGCCGTGAGGGCGATCGCCTCCGGCAAAAACACCATCGTCGCCACCGGGACCGGAAGCGGCAAAAGCTTCTGCTTCGGGATCCCCGTCATCAGCGAATGCCTCAGGCTCAAAGACGAGGGCGTCGGCGGGGTCAAGGCGATCATCATCTACCCGATGAACGCCCTCGCCAACTCCCAGTACGACGACTTCTCTTCCAGGCTCGAAGGGACCGGCCTCAAGATCGCCCTCTACACCGGCGACACCCCCAACACCCGAGAGAAGGCCCTCGCCAGCTACGCAGCCACGACGGGAAGGGAGAAGCCCCGGGACAGCGAGCTTCTCTCAAGGGAGGAGATCAAGGAGAACCCGCCGGACGTCCTCCTCACCAACTACGTGATGCTCGAGTACCTCCTCACCCGGTTCGAGGACCGAAACGCCATCTTCCCGGAAGGGAGATCTGCCCTCGCGTTCCTCGTCCTCGACGAGGTCCACACCTACACCGGAAAGCAGGGCGCCGACGTCGCCTATTTGATCAGACGGCTGAAGCAGCACACCGGGACCGCCGGGAGCCTCAGGTGCATAGGGACGAGCGCCACCGTCCAGAGCACCGAAGGAGGGGGCGCATCTGAGGCGATATCCCGGTTCGCATCGAGGCTCTTCGGCGAGACCTTCGACCCGGATTCGGTGATCACCGAGACCTATTCAGAACCGGTCACCGGGAGCGGGTCTCTCCTTTCGAAGGATGTCCTGGTCACCGGGGACATGATCGAGGGCTACAAAGCCGCTCCGCAGAAGACGATGCCCCTCCTCGTCAGGGCCCTGACAGGCTCAGACCTTCCGGACCTCGATCCCAACCTCGGTCCCAACCTCGATCCGAAGGGGCTGGGCAGGGTCCTGGGGGAGCAGGCGACGGTCCAGTTCCTCGAGAAGTCCCTCTTCGAGAAGTCCATGAGCCTTTACGACCTCGTCGAAGAGTACAGGTCGGCGGTGAGGCCGGGCTCCACCAGAGAGGAGGGCGAGCTTGAGATCAGGGCCGCCCTCCTCGCCGGGATGAGCGGCGAGATCGAGGTTCGGGGCAGGTCCATGCCCCGGCTGATACCAAAAGTCCACGCCTTCTTCAGCCAGGGGGGCGGGATCAAAAGCTGCATCAGCCCCCAGGCGCCTCACATGAACGGCGCCGGCGAGGTGATCTGCCCCGACTGCTCCAACGACGATAAGATCAGGAAGACCTTCCCCCTCGTCTTCTGCAGGGCCTGCGGCCAGGAGTACTACTCTGTATCCGTCGACAAGACCCCGGAAGACGGCCGGGGGCTCAAGCCCAGAGATATGGACGACCTGGAGGTCGAGGGCGACCCGGCCTACATCCTCCTGGGAAGATATGATCGGGAGATAACGCCTTGGCCAGACCCCTGGCTCAACCCCAGCGGCACTCCGAGGAAGGAGTACAAAGAGTTCGTTGACCTAAAAGAGGCCGAGTACTGCCCCGACTGCAACAGGCTCTACAGGGAGGGAGGCCTAGAGAAGTGCATCTGCAGCTCTAAAGTAGCCGTTACCTTCCTGCCCTACCCCTTCCTCTTCTGCCCCTCCGAGGGCTGCGGGGTCTACTACGACCGCAGGCCCCGAGAGTTCAGCAAGCTCTTCTCCTTCGGCACCGTGGGAAGGTCCACCGCGACCGACGTCATAGTATCCCACAACCTCAACTCCCTACCCAGAAAGGAGAGGAAGATCCTCGTCTTCAGCGACAACCGCCAGGACACCGCATTGCAGGCCTCTCACATGAACAACATCCAAAAGAGGCTCCACTTCCGGCGCGGGGTCTACAGGGCCCTGGAAAAGGCGGGAGAGCCTGTCGAGCTCCTGGAGATGGGAGATATGGTCTTCAAGACCCTGGAGAAAGAAGGGGCGTTGCCCAGATACTCCAAGTCCTCCGGCGACCTGGAGATCTCCATGGGATCGAGCAAGTCTGAAGACGAGGCCTTCAAAGAGTACCTCCTATTCAACGCCGTCCTGGAGCTCGGCTCGTCTCAGAGGAGGAACCAGCAGAACCTGGAGGACGTGGGGCTGTTGAGGGTGACCTACAACGGCCTCGACAGACTCGCCAGGGCGGAGAACGTTTGGACCGAAGTTCCCGAGTTCATCGAACTCGGCGAAGCTGCCCGGGAGGACTACCTCACCGGCTTTATGGACATCATGAGGTACCGGACGGCGATAGCATACGACTACCTCCTGGACAACTACGGGTTCAAGACCAAGATCGAGAACAAGTTCGAGGAGGACGCCCTATTCCACGACGAGTACAGGGCCTACCAGCCCGAAGGGTACAGCGACGACGCCGACAACAAGACGAAGTTCGCCCAGGTCCACAGGCTCTCCTGGAGGACGGGGCCTCACGTCGCCTGGACTATGAAGGTCCTGGGGACGGATCGAGAACGGGCCCAAAAGACGGTTAAAGCGGTGGCAAACGTCCTCGTCCGGGCCGGCGGGCTCAGATGGGTGGACGTCCACAAGTACGTCGGAAAGCTCCTGATGATCAGCCCTGAGGCGATCCTCCTCTCCTTACCCGGAGGAGAGACCCACAAGGCCTGCAAGAGATGCGGCACCGTCCACCACTTCAAAGAGGTGAAACTCTGCACCGGCTCCAAATGCCAGGACCTCGTCGACGAGGACTTTTCTTCCAACTACTTCTGGTACGAGTACACCCGGCCCTTCGACGAGGTGGCGGCGCTCACCGCCGCAGAGCACAGCGGCCAGATCGACGGCGAGACGAGAAAGGAGCTGGAGTCGAGGTTCAGGGATCCGGAAGACCCCCTCAACGTCATCGTCTGCACGCCGACGATGGAGCTTGGAATCGATATCGGAAACCTCTCGGCCGTCTACATGAGGAACGTTCCGCCATCGCCCTCCAACTACGCCCAGAGGGCCGGCAGAGCCGGCAGGAAGGCCCAGACCTCGATCATCAGCACCTTCTGCGGCGGCGGATCTAAACGGGGCCCCCACGACCAGTACTTCTACAGGTACCCTGAGAAGATCATAGCGGGGGAGATCAGCGCCCCAAGGTTCCTTCTGGATAATAGGGCCCTTGTCACGACCCACATTCATTCCTTCGTCCTCGAAAAGATCGACGAGAAGGTTCCCCAGAAGATCGGCGAGATCCTGGATATCGATGGGGAAGGGCTGCCCCTCTTCCCCGCCTTCAGGGCGGCGATCGAGAGGGGCGTCAAGGCGCGACGAAACGAGATAGTGAGATCGATCCAGGAGGGGTTCAAAAACGAGATCGAAGAGTACGACTGGCTCGACGAACAGTTCATAGGAGAGACCGTCGACCGTTTCGTTCCCGACCTCGACCAGGCCTTCGCCTTCTATAGAGACGAGTACAACCATCTCAAGAAGGAGTGGAATTACATCAACGTCCTCGCTGAGAGAAACCGCCTTCCTAAGGAGAAGAGTTGGAGGCGGACCTCCATCGAGAACAAAATGGCCAACATGCGGGATGGGAAAGAGAACTACTTCACCTACCGCTACCTGGCGAGCCAGGGGTTCACCCCCAACTACGGGTTCCCGACGAACGTCACCACCCTCTTCCTCGACCACCGGGGAAAACGGGGCTTCGAAGAGTTCGACCTGCAGAGAGATAGGGCCGTAGCCATAAGAGAATACGCCCCAGGAAACAGCATCTATTACCGGGGAGGCCGTTACCAGATCGTAGAGGCTCGTCGCCGAGAGGATAGCGAGCGGCCCGACCCAAATAAGCTGGTGATATGCCCCGACTGCAAAGCCTACTACCTCGGAAGAGAGGTGGCGATCAACGCAGCCTGCAGGATCTGCGGAGCTGCCCTCGACGACCAGCAGCCCCGCGACGCCATCGAGATGCCGGACCAGTTCGCCATCAGACGCCAGGGGATAACGAGCGACGAGGAGGAGAGGATGCGCCTCGGCTACGACGTCAACCAGCACTACCATCGAGGCGGGAAGGTTAAACGCTGGGAGGCCTCGGACGGCTCGGGTCAAATCCTCACCCTCTGCTACGAGCATAACGGCAAGATTCTGACGGTCAATATGGGGACGAGGAAGGCAGAAAAAGACGATCAGGAGAACGGGTTCACCCTCTGTAACGCCTGTAACCGCTGGATCTTCGGCGACGAAAATGTCAGAAAGCACATCGATCCCCAGGCGAAAGATAAGAGATGCTGGCGGAACGGGACGAAGGACGATATAACAGAAAGGGTAGTCCTCTTCACCGAGTCCTCCCACGACGTTATCACGATCGACTGCGACCTTCCTGAAGAGATCGATCCCGAATGGTCTGAGGCGTTCTATGCGACCCTCTCCCAGTCGATTATCCAGGGGCTGCAGATAAAGATGAACCTGGACGTCGGAGAGGTCGGGACCTTCCTGATGCCCAACCCCGAGAACGAAGGAACCTTCAGCATCGTCCTCTACGAGGGTGCCGAGGGAGGGGCGGGCTTCCTACGGTCACTGCAGGATGCGGGGGAGCTGCACGAGGTCGCCCACCTCGCCCGGGAGATCCTCCACGAGTTCGATCCCGAGGAGTCCCAGTGCGAACGGGCCTGTTATGGGTGCATCTGCAACTACTACAACCAGCCGATCCACGAGATCCTCGACCGGACCATCGTCCTGCCGACGCTGGCGAGGCTTGAGAGCTCCGAATTGACCGAATCTCAACCGGGGTCGGATGGCGGCGGAGACGGCGGGTACGAAGAGCTGATGGATCGATGCGAGTCCGATCTGGAGAGGAGGGTCCTTTCGGCCATAAGGGCTCAGAGGCTTCCTCTGCCCACCGGGGCCCAGAAGACCTTATACCAGGGGGACGAGCCGGTCGCCGAAGCCGACTTCTACTACGAAAATGAGGGGATAGTGGTCTTAGTCGACGGGCCGGATCACGACAAAGACTACGTCGCCGGGTCCGACCGGGAGAAGAGGGAGAGGCTGGACGGCATGGGCTACCGCATCTTCGTCTACAGGTACGACGAGGATCTCGATGAGAGCATGGCCAGGCTGGCGAGAATGATGGGATACTGAAGGGTATTGAGATGGCATCCTCCTTCACTTGGCTGGATTACTCAGAGAAAGACCGTCAGAAGATGCTAGATGTTCTAAGCACCTTCAAGGAACATGAGACGAGAGACGAGCTTGGGATAGGGGTTATCAGGGATGCGTTCTCAGAGATGTTCTTCCCTGGGACAAGCACGATCCAGACCAGAGCCAGATACTTCCTATTTGTGCCATGGATGTATAAGGGCCTGGAGGAGAGAAAGGTTCCTTCATTCAAGATCGAAAGGAGGGCAAGGGACGAGGAAGTACGGCTCATATACGCCCTCTTGGAGTCGGACGATACCACGGGCGTAATAGGCAAGGACGCTAAAAAGAACCTAAAGCGGCTTCCGAGCAGCATCTACTGGCAGGGGCTAGAAGCCTGGGGTATTCGGCTCTGCCCATACCCCATCTCCGACTATCACCGCTCCTTAGATGCTTTTTACAGATTCACCAAGAATAGTTCATACAGCTATGAAGAAGAGCTTGATGGCTGCGAACGATATCACAACTGGCACCCTGGTCTACCTCAAGCGCCTGAGGACTTCCCAGAAAGAGCCTCATTCAAACTAACGTATGAGGAAGCCTGTTATCTAAAGGAGAGGGTATTGGCTAGACATCCCGAAACTATGCTCGCATATCTTCTCGACTCAGATGTGCCATCAGAATCGGTACCTTTCCCCTGGGATCATCCTATCTGTCCAGATCTTCCAGAACAAATCCAGGAGAAAATCGTTCATGCAAGGAACTTTTCGGACGTAATTCATGGTGCTTCACTTCTCTATAATCTCATGCTCGCCGAGAAGATGAGGGAGATATCCAGTGGGCAGGTTTACGACTTGGTGAGTTACTATGAAGATGAACTGGGTGAGTGGGCTGATTACCTCCAATCCCGCAGAGATGATATCGATCAGTGGGATTATAGAAGGCGATTCGGGGAGATATTATCAGCAGCAGGAGCAAGAGTGACCGGCCAGACCTGGAGATTCGTCATACAATGGCTCCAGATGGCACTATCCACTGATGGGGCCTCAATTATATTAGAGAACGAATCGGCAAAAAGGCTGATCCATGAAAGAGAGCGGCTTTTAAAGCATCGTCTAGCAAAGCTTGACAATACCGAAGCTCTAGGTCGGTGGAGAGGTGACTCTGGCACAGGAAGGCTGAGATACAGGTGGCGGCCCGTAGAGACGATTATTTCAGATATTTTGCTCGGTCTCGGGAGGCCCTGATCCAATGCTCGACCCCTATGATAGAAGGCATCTTCTTGAGATCATCAGACCGCCTGAAGGATATTCTCTCGATTTCGCCATCGGTACAACCTTCTCTCTCGACTTGCTGGCCCTCATGACAGCACCGCTCGGATTCACCATATTCGAGGCCGAAAGCGAGTCTGGATCACCTGATCCCCTGGCTCTCATCGAATCCCTTCGGAGGTACGCGGGAAGGATCAGCATCTTTTGCCAAGCAGGAAGGATTCACATCCCCCGAGAATACGAGCAGCCCCTCTACACTTATCTGGAGGGGTCGGTCTTCCAGGCACGATCTCCAGCTGAAGGATCAGTCTTTCATCCCAAGGTCTGGGCTCTGCGGTATATTTCCCAAGATGAACCTGTAGCTTACCGTTTCCTGTGCCTTAGCAGAAACCTCACTTACGACAGATCATGGGACACCGCCTTAGTTCTTGACGGCCTTCTGGCAGATAGGACTAACGCATTCGCCTCGAATCATCCCCTAGGTGATTTCTTAGCAGCTCTTCCTGGAATGGTAGAAGAGAGGCTGTCGGTAGATCTGCATGAGAGAATAGACCTGATGCAACATGAAATTCGCCGCGTTGCCTTCGATCTTCCACCGGGTTTTGAATCGCTAGTATTCCACACTCTCGGAATCGGTAATCGAAGATCTAATCCCTTCTCGGAGAGGATCGATAAAATCCTCGTAGTATCTCCCTTCCTGTCAGAAGGCCAGCTAGATAAGTTTGCATCCCTGGGAAGGGGATCTACTCTGGTCTCAAGACTTGATAGCCTCCAGAAGATCTCATCGGATACCCTACAGAGATTCTCGGATGTGTTTTGCCTCAAAGAAGACCTAATAACCCAGGAAGATATGTCCGAACTCGTCGATCTTGAACAAGAGCAGACGGATCTTGAAGGAGATCGAGGTTTTCTTGCTGATAACCTCGACGGCCTTCATGCAAAGCTCTACGTTGCTGATGCCGGAAGGGAGGGTAGAATTTGGACTGGGTCGGCCAATGCCACAGATGCGGCTTTCGGCCGAAACGTAGAATTTCTTGTAGAACTTCGGGGTAATAAGAAGTACTGCGGCATAGACGCGGTATTAAATGGAGGTAAGGAGGGCGAGGGGGCTGGCTTAAGAACGCTCCTCGACTCGTTCATCGTTTCTGATATTATTGTTGATGATGAGAAGAAGTCCCTGAAAAACCTGGCAGATCTATCCAGGACCGCGCTAATAAATGCAAATCTTTCTGCCCATGTATCTCAGGATGACGATAATCGCTTCAGCATCTCCATAAAGGGAAGAATCCCTATTCTACCTGAAGAGGCCATAATAATGTGCAGGCCAATTACCCTCGACAAGGTGCGGGCCGTTCGCCTCCCATCAAACCCTGATGTGCTTGCGGAATTCAGTTGCCTATTGGACAGGGAGATCTCAGCTTTCTTCGCCTTCGATGTATCTATAAAATCAGGCGGCAAGAGCTTAATTGAGGGATTTGTTCTCAAGCTTCCTCTCAAAGGAGCGCCGGCGGATAGAAACGAGCGCATACTGAGGGCTTTACTTAAGGACAAGAATCAAGTACTCAGGCTGATGCTTCTTCTTCTATCTCTTGATGGTAGATCCAATTCGGGGGATTTAATCAACTGGGGACCAAGCCAGAAAGGAGGTCGACCTTGGGCGTCTCCTGGGATGATGCCTCTCTTCGAGTGTATGGTCAGAGCCTTAGCCTCGGACCAGCAGAGGCTCGATGACCTTAACAACCTCATTCAGGATCTGAAAGGCCACCTAGAGACCATTGATCTGCTGCCTGATGGTCTTGATGAGATCTGGGAGCCTATCTGGGAGGCGAGGAAGATGATAGAAGGGAAGGGCTATGAAAAAGAATGATTGTGTTGATATGGATAATTGTAAAAATAACCTTAGCAAGCCCAAATGCGATGTAATTCTTAAAAACCTGAAGGACTTCCAAAAAGATACTGTGGATTACGTCTTTCGGCGACTCTATACCGATGAGGACTGTACGAGGCGATTTCTCGTTGCCGATGAGGTTGGGCTCGGCAAGACTCTTGTAGCCCGCGGCGTCATCGCAAAAACAATCGAACATCTCTGGGAGGACGTGCCCCGAATAGATATCATCTACATCTGCTCTAATTCGAATATCGCTCGTCAGAATATTGCGAGGCTGAACGTTCTGGGAGATGATACACCCAAGTCTCGTCGTATATCATTATTACCTACTGTAATTGAAGATCTCAACGCGAGAAAGGTCAACTTTATATCGCTCACACCTGGCACTTCATTTGACATGTCTTCCGGGACGGGAATAGGTGATGAACGTGCTCTCCTATACTGGCTGCTGAAGGAAGAATGGGGCCTTCAAGGAGAAGCGGATAAAAAGATCTTTCGCGGCAGCATGAAGCTGATGAACTTCAAAAAGCTTCTTAAAGAATATCCTAAGAGGCATAGTATCGATCCGCATCTGAAGGCTAGTTTTCTGAGTATAGTGGATGGAACTAATGAAGCGGTGGGCGATTGCGGTATCGTCTTGAAAAATAGGGTGCAAGAGCTCTCGAATGCATTCTCAGAGCCAGGTCTGAGCATTTCGAGAAAGCGAGAGCTTGAAAAAGAAAGCAATCGATGCATATCTGAGCTTCGTGGACTTCTCGTCAGATCATGTCTAAAAGCTCTTGAGCCCGACTTGATCATACTGGATGAGTTCCAGCGGTTCAAACACCTCATGTACGGTCAGGATGATGAGAGTGAATCAGCGACTTCGGCCAGGGAGCTTGCCAAAGAACTCTTCACTTATGCAGATGAGAACTCTGAAGCGAGAGTGCTTCTCCTTTCTGCAACCCCTTATAAGATGTACACGACGGCAAATGAGTCCGGGATGGAGGACCACCACGAGGATTTCCTGAAGACCCTGGAATTTCTCGTACAGGATCCCGAAACAGTTGGTTTGTGCAAGAACTTGATCAGGGATTACAGGCGCGAGCTGTTCCGAGTTGGTAGTGGATACGATGCTCACCTGGTTCAGCTGAAGGAGCTACTTGAAGCCCAACTGAGAAGAGTTATGGTGAGAACTGAAAGGCTTGCGGCTTCTGAGGACAGAAACGGAATGCTTGTGGAGATCTCTGACGGCTCGGCCAAGCTCCAGCCGAGTGATCTGATGGCCTACTATTGTCTGCAGAATGTGGCAGGATATCTGCACAGTCGAGATCCTCTTGAATACTGGAAATCTTCACCATACACTCTAAATTTTATGGATAAATATGATCTGAAACAAGCCTTCAGTAAAGCCTGTTCCCATAGAGATCAAGAAATTCTCAGCCATCTATCTGGGGCAGAAGAACTGTTGCTTCCCTGGAAGGAAATCAAAGCGTATAGTGAGATAGATCCCAGAAATGCGAGGCTGCGAAGTCTTCTCGCAGGGACCATCGACGCCGATGCCTGGAAGCTCTTGTGGCTGCCGCCATCTCTTCCATATTACGAGCTGGGAAGCCCTTTTTCTAACCAGAAACTCAGCAATTTCACAAAAAGGCTGGTCTTCTCCTCGTGGAGAATGGTCCCAAGGATGATAGCTAGTCTGGTGAGCTATGAAGCGGAGAGGAAGATAATAAGCCATTACGATCCCTACATTCGAAACCAACCGGAATCGAGGAAGAAGCTTCGGCCTCTACTTAAATTTGCTAGAAGCGATCGAGATAGAAGCCTCACAGGATTGCCGATCCTTGGGATCATTTACCCAAGCATAACGCTTGCTAAAGCGTGCGATCCCATGAGGATGGCATCTATGAATATAACATCTGCTGATGATGTAATCCAGAAAGCACGAATTGAGATAGAGAGACTTATAATGCCCCTTACCAGACATTCTCCAGAAGATGGACCTGAAGATGATAACTGGTACTGGGCTGCACCCATCCTCTTGGACATGTATCACCATCGGGATAGCGCTGAAAAATTCTTCAGGAATAGGAGACTTGTTGATTTATGGGGTGGTGAAGAGACATATGAGGATGAAAGAGATGAAGGTCCATCCCGGTGGAAAGATGCAATCTCTGAGGTCACTAAACTGCTTGAAGGAGAGATAGAGCCCAAAAGGCCACCGGTCGACCTGTCCCTCGTCCTGGCAAAGCTGGCAATAGCAGGGCCTGGAACAACAAGCTTGAGGGCTCTGGCCAGGATTACAGGCGGGCTATATTCGGTTGGCAATAAGGAACACCTTGATAAAGTAACCTTCAGCGCTATGGGAATATCCCGAGCTTTCATCCGCCTCTTCAACTCACCAACGTCCAATGCCCTCCTCCGCGGCCTATACGCATCTGATTCTCGAGGTGCTCAGGCCTACTGGCGGCAAGTTTTGGATTATTGTTTCAATGGTGGGCTTCAAGCTGTTCTCGACGAATACGTTCACTTCCTGAAAGAATCCGAGGGGCTATTAGATTATGACAGAGTCAAAGCTGCAAAGAGGATTTCGGAGACTGTTGTAGCGGCTTTAAGCCTGCGTACTGCAAGCTTGGACATCGATGAGATACGCATCGATGATAATTCTGATTATGTTACAAGGTCGATTAAGAAGATGAGGACCAATTTTGCTGTGATGCTTTCCGATAAGAAGAGTGAAGAAGGTCAGTCCGAGAATAGAATCTCTCAGGTAAGAATGGCTTTCAATTCTCCGTTCTGGCCGTTTGTCCTGGCGACGACTTCGATTGGCCAAGAGGGGCTTGACTTCCATGCATACTGTCATGCAGTCGTCCACTGGAATCTCCCATCAAATCCAGTAGATCTTGAGCAACGCGAGGGGAGAATCCACAGGTTCAAAGGCCATGCCATAAGAAAGAACCTGGCCGAGAATTATGGGCTCTCGGAAATTGGATCGAATGATGCCGATCCATGGGAGTCCCTATTCATGGCAGGAAAACGAGACCGTGAAGATGGATCAACCGATTTGGTTCCATTCTGGATATACCCTGAAGGCAGGGCCCGGATCGAAAGACACGTTCCTGCTTTGCCTTTAAGTCGGGACAGGGAACGGTTGAAGCAACTGCAGGAATCCTTAGTGATTTATAGAATGGTTTTCGGCCAGTCCAGACAAGAGGATCTTCTTGCCTTTCTAATGGACCAACTGAATAATGAGGATATGGATAAGTTGAGGATCGACTTGAGTCCGCCCCAAGCCCGCCAGCGGGGGTATTTTTCACGAACCGACGTTACAAGATAAAGAGGTTCTTGGGACTGGGAGGGATCTATGGAACCTACTCTTGTCACAGGCGGACTAAATCTGTCCAATTATGGCAGAATAAAACTGTCCACCTGCTAATCCCTGAGTTGAAACTCGGGGTAGTGCTCTTTGATTCGGCTGATATTTCGCTTTGAGTCCTTAGAGGCGCTGCACAATATCGTTTTTGGTTTATGTTTAAGCGGAGTTTCGTACCGTTGAATCATAAGGCGACCATTTAGCAGTAATGGCGGTGGGTTTTGGCGGGGGAATACGACCGCCCGATCCCAGGCCACCATATCGAAGTCGGCTCGATCTTGGCGGAGGGATCAAGCCCCAAAGAATCTCTCCGCGAAAATCGTCTATATCAGGGCGGAAATGGCGTCAAGAGAGCCGGTTAATCTACAAGGGCCTCGATTCGCCTCCATGCAGCCGAGCTTTTTATCGGTTAATTCTCTGGGTAAGACCGACGAAATGGTGGCTGATCTTGGGTGGGTGTTCTTGATGGCACTTCAATGGTCATGATTCTAGGCAGATCTGGCGCCATTTTCTGGTTTTATATGTCAATTTCAATTTAACCAGACATCCCAGGCGCTGATCGGCATCGCCCGCTGAGAACCTCCGGCCAGAGAGGGGCGATTTTTCCAGGTTGAAAACGGGATCTCTGTTTACTTTTCATGGGCCACCGGAGATCTCCGCCAATAATGGCTCCAAATACGACCACTATCCTCCGTTTTACCGTCGATTCGGCGGCCTTTATGGCGGGCAGTAGCTTCGACCCGAGAAGATCCTGCATCTCCCCGACAGGAGACGCCCCTCAATTGGAGCTCCGATGGCATCGCTATAAGCGTCCCTTTGCCACTGAGGCTATCCTGCCGAGAAAGGCGGACAATCCCCGTTTATCTTTGGGAAAGGACCAGTCCTTCCCGATCTTCACATCGGTTAGACAGGGTACCATCTTCAGAATCTCGTCCCCCGCCCCCTCCATCACCGTCTGGATAAGCCTCGCTGCCTCTCGGGTCCGTTTATCCGGCACCTCAAGAAGGATGCTGTCGTGGACCGCATTCACCAGCTTGAAGGCGGTATGCTCGGGCTTAGCCAACTGCCTGTAGAGCCTGCCGAGGGCGATCTTCTGAAGGTCTGCAGCCGTCGCCTGGACGGGGGTGTTGATCAGGGCATTTCTGTGATCTGGATCGACGTACCTCAAACGCCCCAGAGCCGAGCGGGAGACCTTATAGGCCCGGCCGTCCGCCGTCAAGGTTTGTGCTCCGAAAGTGACCTTTTGCTGCCAGCCTTTCAGCCCCGGATAGGACCTGTAAAACCGGTATAGAAACTCCTGGGCCTCTTTCTCCGTCAGGTTCGAAAGCATGCTTTTGACCATATTGGCCCCGCCTCCGTATATCGTCCCGTAGTTGAGGGTCTTGGCGATCTGCCTCTCTTCGTCGGTGATCTTCCCCTTCTCGAAGATCGCCTGGGCCGTCTCTCTATGCGGATCAAGCCCCTTCTTGAAGATCGAAAGCATAGTCTCGTCGCCGGAGAGGACGGCGAGGATCCTCATCTCGATGGCAGAGTAGTCGGCCTCGACGAGGGACATGCCCGGCTCTGCCACAAAGAGGCTCTTCAGCTCCGGATCTCTTGGAACCTGCTGGATGTTGGGTTGGAAACAGGTGATCCGGCCGCTTCTTCCGCCGATCTGGGAGAGCTTCGGATAGATGCGGACACCCTCTGCATAATTTAGCCAGTTCTTCAAGATGGCCTGTTTCAGATGAAACTTTCTATATTTTGAGATCAGGACCGCGAACCTCTCATCTGGATGCTCTCTGATTATCTTATCTAAAACTGATGCAGAAGTGTTCTTTACATCATAGCCGAGTTCATTTAGAGCTTTCTTTACATGAGCAGGATTTCGGGGGTTGAAGCCTCTGATCCCCAGCGACTTTGCACGGGATTGGAGCTCGTCGGCCAGAGCATCCTTATCTCTTTTCAGTTGCTCCAAGAGCCTGTTGCCGCCGTCCACGTTGAAGGCCATGCCGTTATGTTCCATCTCGACGAGGGCCGGGATGGCAGCAAACTCCAGATAGGCCGCCCTCCTCAGACCGAGCTTCTCTATCAGGTCTCTCTCTTTTTCGTAGACCGACTCCAAAATAGCGCTGGCCTTGGCCGCATAATCGAGGAGCCTTGGATCCGGTTTGACGTCGAGCTTCTGGACCCTAGGGACCTCGTCGAGACGTCTTCCGATCAGCTCTTTTGATATCGACTGGAGAGACGGTACGCTTTCGGTAAGGCCGCAACGAAGCATCTGCCAGGCGAGCATCGTGTCCCAGAGGTTGGAGTACGATATCCTCCGGCCTGTAACGGCGCGGATGACTCCCAGGATGAATAGGAGGTTGTGACCGACGACTCTACATTCGCGACTCTCAAGGAATGGGGCCAATTCACCGACCAGCTCAGGGGGAAGCAGGGCCTGTCCATAATCGCCAGAGATCGATATCGCCGCAAGCTTTGACGATCGCGGTCCTTGATCTGGATCCACCGCGAGATGAAGGTATAGGGTCGAGGGCTCTTTGCTCGGGTTGCAGGACCACGATGAGAGGATCGCTTTGGCCATTTACCTCATACCTCCATAGCTGTTTACTCCATCAATTTAGTTCTCAATAGTGGTTGTCAGCAAATAGTTAAGGGTTCCAAAAAAGGATAAATGCAAAACCTATATATCTTTTTGGGATTCTTTTTACCAGGAGGCCTCACCTTGGGAGATAATGACGGAATAAAATCGGGGGCTGCAGAAGATGCGACCTTTTCTACTGAGCTCATACCCGCCCGGATGCTGGCTGAGTTCGCCTACTGCCCCCGGCTCTGCTACATCGAGTGGATCGGCGGCGAGTTCGTGGATAATGCCGATACCGTCGAAGGCAGGTTTCAGCACCGGCGCGTGGATCAGGATTCCGGCAAGCTTCCTGAAGATGAGTTTGAGGCAGCTATCGCCAGATCCGTATATCTAACCGGCGAAAAGGTTGGGATCGCCTGCAGGATAGATCTTCTTGAAGGGGAGGGGCGGAGGGTGACTCCTGTTGAGTACAAGAAAGGCGATGCGCCCCGCATTCCCGAAGGAGCGTATGAAACGGATAGGGTCCAACTCTGCGCCCAGGGGCTCGTCTTGAGAGAGAACGGGTTCCAGTCCGATGGGGGGATAGTTTACTTTGCCCGATCGAGGAAGAGGGTGCCCGTCGACTTCGACAAAGCCCTCGTCCAGAGGACCAAAGATCTCATAACAGAGCTGAGAAGGGTGGCCGAGAAGGGAGAGATACCTCCTCCCCTGGAGGATAGCCCCAAATGCGTTCGCTGTTCATTGGCAGGGATTTGTCTCCCCGACGAGGTAAACCTTCTCCGAGAGATGGATGGGAGAAGCGATGGAGGCAAGGATGGAGACGGGGGCCTGATGGGAAAGATCAGGAGGCTTCTGCCAGCAAGAGACGATTCCCTGCCCGTCTATGTGGTGGGTCATGGTCATACCGTCCGGAAGAAGGGCGACCGGCTGGAGATAAGGTCGATCGGGAAGGTCGATCGAAGAGAAGATGGACGAGACGATAAGAAAGGCGGCGCCAAGAAAGGAAAGGGCGAAATAGATAACAAGGTCGTCGAAGCCCGGCTGAGAGAGATATCCCAGGTCAACCTCTTTGGAGGTGTGGAGATCTCTACCCCCGCGCTGGTGGATCTGATGCAACGGGGCATTCCGGTCCTCCATTTCACCCGAGGGGGATGGTTTCAGGGGATGAGCGTCGGCCACACCCACAAGAACGTGGAGCTTCGGATGAGACAGTTCGCCTGGGCGGCGCACCGGACCAAGCCGCTTTCC
>JARFPK010000045.1 GCA_029167045.1 Candidatus Methanocrinis natronophilus | reverse complement strand
GTGAAGCTTTACGAAATACTCCCTTTGCAGTAAACTCATAGTCGTCGGGATACGCACCAAGGATACGGTAGAGAATTTCGCGATACGGAAAATTTATCAAGTTTAAGTGTATCTGGGTCATTGGAGGGTCACACTGGGTAGTTCTCCTCAAAGGTTAATAACTTTTGGGAGAATCTATCCAGCCTCCAACTTCATCACTGGAAAAATAGATTGTGCCAGCTCATGTGGCGGGTCCTCAGCAAATCCACTCCTTATCGACCGAGCAGGACGCCAAGTATCTGATCTACCTCCCCTGAAGATAGAAGTAGCCGAACACCAGGCAGAGATGAAAATTTGTCCCGGATGCGTCCGTCTTAACGAGGCCTCTTTTCCCGAAGACGTTCGACAGACCACACAATAAGGGTATGCTCGAAAATCCGCCACCTAAAACGCCGGATCTCTCCAAGAAACGTGGCCGAAAGGAGCAGACAGCTTCTAAAACCCAGTGGATAGGTTGTCGGAGTACCATCGGGAAGTTTTGGCATTCATGTACGATCCGACTCTTCCATTTTATAACAACCTGGCAGAGAAGGATATGAGAATGCTGAAAGTTAAGCAAAAGGTATCTGGCACGTTCCGGAGCATACGGGGTGCTGATTCGTTCTGTCGCATCAGGGGTTACATCTCTACCGCCAGGAAGAACTCTGTATCAGTTCTCGATGCTATTCAAGGTGCGTTTGATGGAAGGCCCTATGTACCTCCTTTGACTCCATCCTAACCGAATCTTTTTATGGATCATCCTGTATGGAAATACGTATAGTGGCTGTAGTAGGCTGAATAGTTACTATCGAGAATACTCGGCGAAGATAGATTGTTATCGTCTTCTCGTCTCCTCCTAATCGAACTAAAGCATAGCTACGTCTTACTAGCAATAATTTCCTAAAACTTCAGCTCCATACCCAGGATCGTCTCGGTGGAGGTGACGCCGTGGATCTCCCGAACCCGCAGGACTATCATGTTCAGGTCGTTTATCCCGTCGACGTCGGCTATGGCGATGAAGTCCGTCTCCCCGTAGACGGGGACGACCTCTCGCACCCCTTTGATGGCGGCGAGGGCGTCGTAGACCGCCTTCTCAGACCCCGGCTCTGCGTTGATCATGACGAAACCTTTCAACCTCGATCCCTCCTTTACAGGTTCTTTATACCCCTCCCATATATCCTAGACCACCCTATATCAGCCTTCGCCGGAAGGCCGGCTCAGTCTACTGGATCGGTTCGGTCGGCTCAGTCGGTCCGGCCGCTCCCTTCCCCTTCCCCGGGGAGAAAGCCGCCGAACTGCGCCCTTACGGCGATCTCCATCATTAGCCTACGGAGCGCCTCGATCTCCCTCTCGACGGCGATGGAAGGCTCCAGGTGGGCCGCCTCCATCAGTGCCCCCAGAGCCTCCTCCAAAAGGCCCATCCCCACCAGAACGGCGGCGAGATTTCTGAAGTCCGAGGCTTCCGGCTCTCCCGTGACGATCTCCTCGTAGGCCTCCAACGCCTCCTCAAACCTCTCCATCGCCCGGAGGACGAAGGCCCGGTTCCTCAGGGCCTCCATATTCTCCGAATCTATCTTCAGCGCCTCGTCGTAAGACGTCAGCGCCCCCTCCGCCTTCCCCATCTGGTAGAGGGCAACCCCCTTGTTGTTCCAGGCGTCGGCGTTCTTCAGGTTCATCTCCAGGACCTGGTCGAAGAACTCGATCGCCTCCTGAAACTCCCCTCTCTTCACCCGGTCCATCCCCTTGTGGAGGAGGACCCTCTCTTTCGACTTCATCGTATCTCCTCACATGTAGCCCTGTATGGGAGCCGGCTCTCCGGCTTCCGCCTTCTTGCCGCTGGGCTTTTTGATCTCGCCGAACTGCCGCTCGTACTCTTTCATGTGGTTATTCAGCCAGTCGGCGAGCTCTTTTGCGGCCATCGGGGAGAGGATCAGCTCCGCCTCCACCTTCCGCTCCATGACGGAGAGCTGCTTTCCTTCCTGGACTACGGCCTTCGGCGAGTCGTTGTAGAAGGCGATCCGAAAGTCGTAGGGGCTGTGCCCCCCCATCGCCCCCACGGCGTAGATCTGCCTGAACTTATCGCTCTTAACGATCTCCAAAGCGAACTCCATGGCGGGTAGATCCCCCTTCAAGCTTAAAATAGCTGGTGACCGCGAATCCGGACCGATCCGTCATAGATCTGCTTCCCACCCCTCCCGGCGATAGACCTAAATAGATTAAGATGACAATGTATATTCGAGGTGCGAGCAGAAGACCAGATGGGTCGGCAGTCCCCGTAAGAGGGGCGTCGGATAAAAGACCGGCGATTTTGTTGCTCTGCGCCTCATAAACTCCTTCTGTGATCCCATCTCCCAAGACCTCTTCGTCCCATCCTACTGGCCGCCACCCTCTGTCCTTCGTTTTGACGATATCGATCGATCTATGATGTAGATCCGTCGACTCCGTCGATCCGTCGATCCGTCGGCGAGATCTCTCCGGGACCATCTCGATCCGGCCGGTCTTCCGCCTAAGCCCGCCGGGGACGACGCCGGCCCAGGGTCGAGATAGTCTCTCCAGGAAGGTGACAGGATTTGAAGCGATACGATTTATGTAGTATCAGATCATAACTCCGCCCGGCAAATTCAGATAGAGGTGAATTGATGGACGAAGACTTCCAAGAGGTGGTAAAGTTTCACGGCCACTCCTGTCCCGGTGTGGCGATAGGCTACCGGGTGGCCAAGTACGTCAAAGATCATTATGAGAGGGCCGAGGACGAGGAGCTCGTCGCCATCGTCGAGAACAGCTCCTGCAGCGTCGACGCCATACAGCAGCTCCTGGGGTGCACCTTCGGGAAGGGCAACTTCATCTTCAAAGACCACGGAAAACACGTCTACACCTTCTACTCCCGGGACCATGAGAAGGCCCTCCGGATCTACTTCAGAAATGTCCTCCCTCGGACCGACCCCACCGCCATGAAACGTTTCCTCGCCGGGGAGATGTCCTCCGAGGAGAGGGAGGGGTTCATGAAGCTTCGGGAGGAGGCTACAAACCATATCCTCACCGCCCCAGACGAGGATATCCTGGTGGTCCGAAAAGTCGATATCCCAGCACCTGGGAAGGCCCGGATCCACCCCTCCATCGACTGTCAGGAGTGCGGCGAGGCGTTCATGGAGATCAGAGGGCGGACAGCCGCAGGCAAGACCGTCTGCGAGGAGTGCTACCAGAAGCTGGTGGCATAGGCCTCCATATCATATTTTATATTCTAGACCAAGATCCTCTGAAGGTCCCGCCCGACCTCCACTCTGGCCCCATCGCCGATCGCTGCCAAGACGTCCCGGACCATCTCCTCCTCCCGGCCGATAGTCTGGGGGTAGAGGTGGGTGAGGACGACTCGCTTTACGCCAGACCCCCGGAGGGTCTCGCCGAGCCGCCGGGGGGTCGAGTGGTTGGTGACTATGAAGGGCTCGGGAAAGGAGCACTCGTGGACGAGGAGGTCAGCGCCCTCCGCGAGCTCCCAGATGGAGGGCGCAGGCTCGGTATCTCCGGAGTAGACGACCGCCCTGCCGCCCGACTCGATCCGGTATCCTAACGCAGGAAGGCTGTGGACCCCTTCGCCCGCTCTGATCTTGAGGCCCGAGAGGAGGAACTCGTCGCCGGGCCGGACCGTCGTGATGGAGACCTCCAGCTCTTCGAGGTAAGGGTAGAGGGACCGGACCTGGTCGAACCATACACCCGACCCCTCGGGGCCGAATAGATCCAGCTTCCTCTCCCCCAGGAGCCACCGGGCCTTGGCGAGGGGGAGGAGGTCTGAGACGTGGTCGAGGTGGAGGTGGGTGAGGAGGACGACGTCGACCTCCAGGGGGGAGAAGCCCGCCTCCGAGAGCCTCAGCAGAACCCCGGCTCCGCAGTCGAAGAGGAGGGGCTCATCGGCCGTCAACACCAGACCGGCCTGGGCCCGGCCCGAGTGGGGTATCCCCACCCCTGTGCCCATAAGGGTCACCTCGATCTCCGCAATAATCTCCATGGCGACCTCTTCTGATACTCGCAGGTAGATAGAGGTTCCTTTGATCTTTACCGATCGGTTTTAAGTAGATCCAAATAATCAGATCTCAGAAGCGATAATCCGACTGCAGAATCGATCGAGGTGTGATACTTGAAGGATAACGTCATCAAGGACCCAGAGCTGGCCGTTAAGGGCAAAAAGAGGATTGAGTGGGCTAGAAGGCACATGCCCGTCCTCCAGAAGATCAGGGAGGAGTACGGAGCGGAGCGTCCCCTCGAAGGCGTCAAAGTCGTCGCCTGCCTCCACGTCACCGTCGAGACCGCCAACCTCCTTTCGACCCTGACGGCCGGTGGAGCCGAGATCGCCGTGGCGGGTTCCAACCCCCTCAGCACCCAGGACGACGTGGCCGCGGCCCTGGCAGAGGATGGTATGTACGTCTACGCCTTCCACGGCGAGAACGATCAGGAGTACTACGACTGCATCAACAAGGCCTTGGACATACGCCCCAACGTAACCCTCGACGACGGCGCCGACACCATCGCCACCATCCACCGGGACAGGACGGACCTGGCCGCCGATATCCTCGGCGGGTGCGAGGAGACGACGACGGGGGTGATAAGGCTGCGGGCCCTCGCCGACGCCGGGAAGCTCATGTACCCGGTGATAGCCGTCAACGACGCCGAGACGAAGATGATGTTCGACAACAGGTACGGGACCGGCCAGAGCACCATCCATGGTATCATGAACGCCACCAACTTCCTCTTCGCCGGCAAGACCGTCGTCGTCGGCGGATACGGCTGGTGTGGCCGCGGCCTGGCGACGAGGGCGAGGGGGATGGGGTCGAACGTCGTCGTCGTCGAGGTGGAGCCCCGAAAAGCCCTGGAGGCGGCGATGGACGGCTTCCGGGTGATGTCGATGACCGCTGCGGCGCCGATAGGCGATCTATTCGTCACCGTAACCGGGAACGTCTCCGTCATCAGAAGAGAGCACCTGGAGCTGATGAAGGATCAGGCGATCGTCGCCAACAGCGGCCACTTCAACGTGGAGATCGACATCCCTGCCCTGGAGGAGATGGCTTCGGGGGTGGACGAGGTCCAGGAGAACGTTCTCGAGTACAAAATGTCCGACGGCCGGAGGATCTACCTCCTCGCCGAGGGGAGGCTGATCAACCTCGCTGCCGCCTTCGGCCACCCTCCGGAGGTGATGGACATGAGCTTCGCAAACCAGGCGCTTTCGGTCAGGTACATAGCAGAGAACGGCCCGGATCTCGATCGGAAGGTCTACCCCGTCCCTCCACAGATCGATAAGATGGTGGCGGCCCTGAAGCTCGCGGCTATGGAGATCGAGATCGAGGGCCTCACCCCGGAGCAGGAGAAGTACCTCCACAGCTGGGATATGGGGACCTGAGGGGAGAGGAGATATGGATCTACAGAGAGGGACGGTGGAGGCGTACCTCAGGAGCGTCGCGGGGGAGGACGCCGAACTGGTCGGGATGAGGAAGCTCGCAGAGACGATCCCCACCACCGAGGACGTCAAAGGCTTCGGCTACGGCAGCCCCGTCCTTCTGGAATACTCCGCAGGAGGGATGGTGAGGTCTGCGGTCTTATCGACGATGCGGGTCCAGGAGGGGTTCGGCCACGACCACTTCTCCGACCGGGCCCAGGTCCTCCTCTGGCAGCACTCCGCCTTCGGGGGCCTTCCGAAGCACGCAAGGTCGATGGACGTTGGATACTTCGATGAGGGTGGGAAGCTAACCTCCTGCGGCGACGCAAGAGAGTTCTTCATCCTGATGGAGAAGATCGAGGGAAGAGAGTACTTCTTCGACCTGGAAAGGGTGAAGGAGGAGGGCTCGACAGAGCTGGACATGAGACGGGCCGAGGCCCTCTCCACCTACCTCGCCGAGATCCATGCGAAGAAGAAGGACTCTCCCGCCCTATACCGCCGTAAGGTGAGGGAGACCGTCGGCCACGGCGAGTGTATCATGGGTATCCTTGACGACTACCCGGCAGACCCCGAATTCCTCGAGCCCGGGGAGCTTTCGGCTATCGAGAAGAAGTGCGTCGACTGGAGGTGGCGTCTTCGGGATAAGGCCCAGCGGCTCTGCCAGACCCACGGCGACTTTCACCCCTGGAACGTGATGTTCCGGTCGGGGACGGACTACTCGGTCCTGGATAGGTCCCGGGGGGAGTGGGGGGAGGCGGCCGACGACGTCACGGCGATGACGACCAACTACATCTTCTACTCCGTCCAGAAGAGCCACCGGCTCGAAGGCGGGCTGAAAGCCCTATTCGAGCTATTCTTCGAAAACTACCTCGACAGGACGGGAGACGAGGAGCTCCTTTCGGTGATAGCCCCCTTCTTCGCCTTCAGGATGGTCGTAGTCGCGAGCCCCACCTGGTACCCCCTCCTCACCGGAGATATCAGACGAGTGCTCTTCAACTTTCTTGGTAATGTCCTCGATGCCGAAGAGTTCGACTACAGGCGGGTCAACGAATACCTGATGACCCCCCGGATCTGAGATGGAAGCCCGATACGCCTTCGAGCTCTCGGGAGAGCACCCGACGATCCCACGGAGCGAAGCGCTCAGCCTCCTGGAGATCACCTCGGTGGGATATAGGGTCGTCTCATCCCTTGGACGGGCCCTCGTCGTCGATGCCCGGGAACTCGACCTCTCCCTCCTGGGGGGGAGGATGGCGATGATCCACCAGGTGGTGGAGGTATCTGCCGAGGGGGATCCGACGGCTTCGGGAGCCGCCGAGGCAGCCAAATCCCTCGACCTTCCGATGAAGAGCTACCGGGTGAGGGCAACGCGGCTCGGCGATCCGCCCCTGGCAAGCGACGAGGTGGAGAGGCTGGTGGGATCAGCTCTCTGGAAAAGAGGATACGAGGCCGACCTAAGTGACCCCGAGATCGAGATCCGGGCCATCGTCACCGCAGATCGGATATACCTGGGCCGGGAGGTTGCCAGGGCCGACAGGGCCGGATTTCGGGCCCGGCGCCCTCACCTCAAGCCCTTCTTTTACCCTGGGACTATGCTCCCGAAGATCGCCAGGGCCCTGGTAAACCTCTCTTGTGCCAGAGAGGGCGAGCTCCTCCTCGACCCCTTCGCCGGGACCGGAGGGTTTCTGGTGGAGGCTGGGATGATGGCTGTTCGCGGCGTAGGCGTCGACGTCCAGGGGAGGATCGTCCGGGGCGCCCTCACCAACCTGGAGGGGCTCGACTGCAACCTCATCGTCGGGGACGCCATGAGCCTTCCACTGAAAGACGGGTCGATCGATGCGGCCGTCTCCGATGCTCCCTACGGCAGGTCTGCCCTAATCCAGGCCGGATCGCGAGACGAGCTCCTGGCGGGAAGCCTCGCGGAGCTGCGACGGGTCCTCATCCCCGGGGGAAGGATGATATTCGTTGACGACCGGCCCGTCGGGGAGTTCCTCGAAGATGCGGGGTTCAACATCATTGAAGTCCACAAAGAGCGGGTCCATAGGAGCCTCACAAGGGAGATATCCGTCTGCAGGTGAAGGCCGCCTTTCTGCGTAGATGCCCCCACCTAAGAGGAATCGATGGACCTCGTCGGATAGGAATAGGGGATATCGGGATACTGGATGGGCCCTACGGCTTCAGGGGTGTGTCAGGGGGGACGTTTGGAGGGACGAACATGATGGTGAGGGCCGGGTCCCCTAGCCAAAGGTACATCCTTACGTTGTCCATATAGACGCTGGTGTCGCCATATTTGGTGATCAGCCTGGTGTTGGCCCGGTTCAAGGCCCAGCCGATGTCGTATATCTCTTCGCTCCCCACGGCGTCGAAGAGGTATCTGTCGAAGTCGTGGTTTGGAATCGTATAGGAGGGGCGGCTCGCTCCGAGGAAGGCGACCGCCGAGGAGTCGTCCTTGACGAAGGCCTCCCCCAGGGACTGCGAGGTGCTATCGAGGGCGGCGTTGTAGCAGGCGATGGAGAAGACTACGGGGGTCATCCCGGCGTTCGCGAGGGCATGGGCGTCGGCGGCGGTATAGTCCTGGTTGTCTAAGTTCCATCGGGAACCCCAGGCGGTCGGAGATCCGTGGCCCCGGTAGTTCAATATCCCGACGCCGGAGTCGACAGCGCGTTTGACGTCCGCGTTGGTGGCTATATCACCCCCCTGAGCGGGGGCGGCACCGTAGGCGGTTATGAACGTCAGGGGCTCGCAGTAAGATCTCGTCCTTATGCTCTCTTTGCACCCCTGGTATTTCCCCGGGGCATCTTCTTTATGGGCCACCAGCAGGACCCTCTTTGACCAGTCCCCTGGGGGATTTGAGGCGTAGGCGGTGATCTTCTTCACCTGCTGGTCGACCTCGGCGTCGCTCCTAGCCGCAAGCCTTCCCACCGCCAGCTCCGGCCATAGGTCGTCTCCGCGGACGCAGCCGTACCAGTAGTCCCCCGGGATGCCATTCCAGTCGGGTTTCCAGGGGAGGAGGTCGATATCTCCCACCAGCAGCAAGTACTTCATCCCCGGATGGGCCGAGTACCTCCCAGATATGAGGGCCTTTATATCCGCAGGCGTCGGCCTGACCCCCGTCGAGACGTTCCAGACCTCTACGGAGAGGCCCCTCTTCTGATGGAGCTCGACCAGGGGCCTGAGGCTCTCATAAGACGAGGAGTCTTCGTGATATATCATCAGGTACTTCGCCGTCTGATCGAGGGTATGGGTCTCTGCGACCTGATTGAAACCGGGCGGGGCGACGGCCTCCACCGTCACCCCCGGTTTGGGGGTCCCGACGACGACGTCGAGGGTCTCGAAGTTCAATATCGACCTCCTGTAGATTTCGGCGAACTTCGGCTCTATCGTCCTCTGGGTGAAGGCAACGTCGTCACCGTATTCGACCCTGATCCTGATGTGGTCGTAGACCAGTAGCTCCCCAGTAGCAGGGTTGGTGAAGACCGAGTTTATCTGGATGCTCGCAACCGCAAGGTCCCTCCAGAACCCCGGCGCCCCTAGCACCACCATCTCCCCGGGGTAGAAGGCGTCGATGGAGTAGAACTCCCCGTCGATGAGAAATTCGACGGCTCCGTCTCCCCCTTCACCGCCGCCGTCGCTCCCGACAGCGGCCTCCACCCCGTCCCGTTTCTCGCCCCCCATCTCCTCCGGATCGCAGTCGAACTCCGGGGGCTGGACGGGATAGACCCGGTAACCGTCGTAGGTAGAATAGTTCGCCTCCAGGACCGTCACCCTGATCGTTCCCCCCTCGGGGACGGCGAGGGTCTCCCGGACCACCGGGATCTGGGGCCTTCCCACCTCTTCGGTGTATCCCCGGTCCTGGATGGTGAGGATCTGGTATGTCGCCCCCTCGACCTCCACCTCTTCCACCTCCACCCCCCGGACGCGGACGTCGATGGTTATCCCTCCGCTGTCGAAGGCGAAGAGCTCCACCGAGGCTGTAGCCTCGTCGCCGTTCAATATCGTCTTAATCCCCCCAGATCCCCTGACGCTACCGCTGCCATCCTCCCGGAGATACAGGTCGCCCTGGGGCTGGATTTCGGGGTCGATGCCGATATCGATACCGAAGTCGCCAAAGCCGTCGAAGGGGTCGGCGATCGTCCCGAAGAGGTCACCTTCCATACCGGCGAACGCCGCCCATCCTTCATCGATCCCCGAGCCGTTGGAGAAGGCGACAGGGAAGAAGCCCGCCGCCGTTCCAACCCCAAACCGGTCGTCCCAAACCCCGCCCGCCCCGGACGGGACGATGGGTAATGATAGTGCCAGAAGAAGTGCAAAGCTCACAATAAATGTAGAAGATGCCGTAATCCTTCTCTCTGCCATCCAGCTTCTTCCCCCTTCAAACCCGATTGGACCCCTGGCCTGCCGTGCCAGAGTCGATCCAATAATCTAGGGGGTTACGGATATATACCTTCGTCGGGGCGGAAGAGGGGCTCGGGGGAGGCGGCGCAGGAAGATCGAGGCTGCTACAAAAATGCGGTATCGTGGATGGTGCGCTCTTTGGGCTATTCGGATCAACCGGGGGCGCCGATGCGCCCGGCGTCGGAATCCTCCAGGCACATGAGGGCGACCTCCCTTATGTTCTCCAGAGCCTCGTCTAGAGTCTCGCCGTAAGGATGGCATCCCTTGAATTGGGGGTAGCTCGCTATGTAATAGCCATCCTCATCTATTTCGATCATTATGGGGAGGTGCAACTTTTTGACTTCCGCCGACATCAGTCTGATACTATTTCTCTTCATATTCGCCGCCTCAAAACCGGCCCCGAGAAGCTCCCCGATGATCTCTTCGGAGTTCATATTCCAGATCGGCATCAAGCCCTCGATCGCAAGGTCGGCGCAGATCCGGTCCACCAGGGGTCCGTGGGTCCTTATGTGGCCGAAGACGGCGGAGGAGATCCCTCTTCCTTTCGCCCTCACATCCTCGTCGATGGCGCGAAAGGTTCGCTTGAACTCCTCCTCGTAAGATAGAAAGCCGGTCCTTATGAGGGGTATCCCCAGGGATTCCGCCTGGGCCGCCGGGAGGGTGGGGCTGACCTCGTGGGACCCCTCCCGGTTTCTATTCCAGAAGGATAGGAGGTACCTCACCTTCACCCCCGATTCCATCGCCTTGTACGCCGCCATGCACCCGTCCTTTCCCGCCATCCAGGAGGCGACGGCTCCGAAGCCTCCGGCCTCCCCTTCGTCGAAAGAGGATTAGTGATAGGATTAGTGATAGGATAATATCTCGGCGATCTTCTTCCTCATTGCGACCTCCCCCTGCCCCCTTCTCCTCCTCCCCCTCCACCCAGGGCCTCGACTATCGAGGAGTCGAGGGCCGCGGCCCTCTTTCGCATCGCCTCCGACTCCCCCCCCTCCATCAGACGGGCCAGGTCCCGCCGGAGGGGCCCGATCATCAGCTCCGCCTCCTCCAGGGGAAGACCCCTCGCCGTCTCCACCCTCTCCTCCAGCCTGGCGATCTGCTCTTCGGTGGTGCTTCTTGAGGCGAGGGCTTCGATGAAGTTCGATAAGGCGGCGGCCGCCCTCTGGCCGCGGTCCGTCAGAAAGAGCCTTCTGATCCTTCCCTCCGGCGCCGAGGCTACGAGCCCCTCCCTCTCCATCTCAGCGAGGATCTTTAGGGTATGGGGTACGGTGGAGTCGATCTCTTTGGCGACGGCGGAGGCGTAGGCGGGGTCGAGGTCCCGGATGGCGAGGAGGGCCGCCGCCGGCTTATCCCTCAAGAAGAAGAACGTCAAATCGCCCCTCATATCATCCTCATCCTTCATCCTCCGCCGTCATCCGCACCCTTCGCCCTCCACCGTCTTCGAGGGGCGGGATGGTTGGTGGCGGGGGTGGGGGCCTCAAATCGGAGGCGCCCCCATCCCCTCATCCAGATCATCCGCCGGGGAAGTGCTCCTCCTACTCTTCCACCGGGATCTCGGGGCGGAGGATGGGGGCACCCATCGCCTCCTCCGGTAGGAGGACGACGACCGGCTCGTGGTAGCCGCCGAACCTTCTCACCTCCAGGGTCTCAAACCGGATCTGGAGGTCCTCGGGGCTATCGGGAGGGACCCTCAGGACTTCGGGCCCAGCGTTGTATACGGTGGTTATCCTGCTCTCGGTGGGGAGGAACGTATCCCTGGATATCCAGACCGTCCACTCCAGCTTTGACCCCTCCGAGAAGAGGCGGACCATCTCGATCATCAGGGGGAGGCGGGGGTTGATGGAGCTGATCTGCCCCAACATGATCCCGTAAGCGGTGTCGTCGTCTGGCGTCACCTTCAGCCTGTACTGATCCTGATCGTCCCTCCTCTCAGTCCCCTCGATGGCGATATCGGACCTATCGATCATCTCCAGGAGGTGGGCCATCTGGTCGATCTTCTCTATCCCCCGGGCCGGATCGGGCTGGAAGAGGCCGATCCAATCCTCCCCCATCTTCTGGTAGAGCGTCCCGTTCAGGATGTAGACCTCGATCTCGTCCTCCGCCGCCCTCTCTCCGGCGAGGTCGGTCCTCCTGGAGACGGAGACCTCCTTCGAGGAGAGGTCGGTGAGGTTTATCTCCCCCGTCCACCGGAGGGATACCCTCTCCCCCTCCAGGGAGCCCTGGCGGTCGAAGTTGTAGAACTCCACCTTCTGGTCCATCTCGATCTCGAACCTATAGGATCCGAGATCTCCGACCGCCTCCGCCATCCTCTCCCGGACCTCCTCCTCCCCCGGCCCCCGATCTTCGCCGATGCACCCGGCGAATGCCGCCGCCAGGGCGATGAAAAGCACCGTCCGTTTATCCATCTCCCCCACCCCGATCTTCAGGCTTCCAGCCGAATGGTTCGATATACACGAAGCGCAGTTCCAAGGGCCCTTCTTCTCCGGCCTTCAATGGCCGTAGCTCTCAAACCTCTCTCCGGTGATCATCTCAAAGAGCCTGATGTAGATCAACCTCGCCTCGCCTATCACCTCGGCGGGTAGGGGGGGGATATATGGCTCCGCCCCTCCCCTCTCCCTGGCTTCGTAGAGCTGATCCTTGTACCCCGTCTTCCGGTAGTGCTGCCGTACGAACTCCTTGGAGAGGTCGAGAAACTCTCCATCCTCGTACTTCGCCTTATCCCAGAACCGGTCCTCGTCGGCGGTGCCGAAGACGTCCACGATCATGATCCTCCTCTCATCGTCGAAGGCGAACTCCTTCTTCCCGTCGACGTGGACGAGCCCCCTGGGCTCCACCTCCCTTCTGATATCTTCGTCGATCTTGAGGACCGTCTCGCATATCTGGTCGTACTCGTCCTTCGAGAGCCCCGATATCTCCAGAGCCTCCCTCTTATCCAGGAGCCGATCGATCCTCTCCAGCTTCGTTGAGACCTCTATAAACGGTTCGGGGAGGGGCATGCCGTACTCCACCTTTCTGCCCCTCGGAAATCCCAGCTCTTCGGGCCGAACCTTCCCTTCGACGAGCCTGTCGTAGATAGAGCCGGCAGCATACCACCGGCATATTACCTCCAGGGGTATCAGATAGTTCTTCGACTCCGGCCTGATCCTCTCAGGCTCGATCACATCCACCTTCTTGACCCTCATCCCGTTGGGGGGGAGGAACTCTTCGAAGTGAGTGGCGATCCCCATCCTCTTCGCCCGCATGAACCAGTGGACCCCCTCCCTGCAGAGCGTCTCCCCCTTCTGGGGGATGAGGCTTGGGATCACCTTGTCGAAGACGGATATCCTGTCGGTGAACCGAAACTCCAGCTCCCGGCCGAGGTCGTAGACCTCCTTGACCGAGCCCATCCTCAAAGGCTTCCGTTCCATCGTCCACCTCATCTCCTGGAGGATGGATAACTCTTTTGCTGCGGGCTCTCCATCGGCCGGAACCGGTGTAGTCGAAGGATGTTGAAAAGACGGGGTGCAGTGGAAGAAAACGGCGGGTTCGGATGGAGGAGGCGATATGTCGTCTCCAATTCAAAAAAGGGTTTCAGGGGAAGCTTCCACCGTTCCTGCCCGGATCAACCGGCCCCTTCAGGCGAAGAAGCTCCTCTCCGCCCTTCCTGTCAGGACCCGCCCCGAGGAGTCGAAGGCCTCGTAGCCTCCCCGGATCGACCCCGCCTCTGTCTTTAGATCCAGAAGGTAGAGGCGGGACCCGACCTCAGGGACGAGTTTGAGGATGAGGGCCTCCTCCGATGCCGATCCAGAGACCCCGACCCGCATCTTTGAGCCCCTGGCGGTGAGCTCTCCGGCCCCGAAGACGACCTCCCCCGCCCGCAATAGGTCGACCTCGACCCTTCCCATGACGTCGCCAGCGAGGATCAGGCGGATCAGCTCGCCTCCGCCGGATCCGGTCGCATCCTCTTCTGGCGGATCGATATCTACGACGGCCTTTTCCGCCTCGACGGTCTCTTCTCGGGTCGAATTCGCAGAATCGTTCTTCGCCGGATCTGCCATCTCCACCCCCCCGGTCGCGGGGACGGTCTTCCCCGGCATGGACATGTCCATCCCCAGGTCGCCAGAGCCGAGCCACTCGACGTTATCGACATACCGGGGCCTGGGGCATCCCCCCTCGCCAGCTCCAGAGAGGATGGCCGTTGCCACCATCGCCATAAGAAGCAGGCACATGAACCTCATATATCTCGACGCTCTCCATCCATCCTGATGACAACTACTAGATCTCTCGATCATCGACCTTCAACAAATACATTTTGTCCTCCCCCGGCTCAGACGGGAGATGTCCCCGCCTCCGGCCTCCAGGAAGGCTCTGGTGGTACGACCGATGAGAGTGAGGCGGGAGGATAGGCCCAGCCGATAGGCCCTCTCATATATCCGAAGGCGGCTCCAAAGCCAGCCTGGCCTGAAGGGGTATAGACGGCGTAGCTCCCGCGAGCGGGGACCGCCAAGAGGCTGAGCCTGAGCCTGATGAGGGTCGGGTCGCCGAAGGGAACAAGCCGGAGCTCCAGATCGTTGTAGGTCGCATATCCCGCGGCCGTGACCTGCCATCTCCCCATCTCAGAGGCGATCGCCCCCTCCCCGAAGACCTCGCCGTCGACCTGGTATAGCGCCACCTCCACTTCTAGCCTCTCTCTGCCCAGGAGGGTGAAAGACCAGATCCCAGCGACGTCGGTGGCAGGTCGAACAGGAGGGGCTGGCGGCGTCCATCCGATCCGGCTCTGACCTGAGAGGTTCATAACTCCGCGCAGGTACCCTTCCGTATGATGGACGTCGACTATTCGCAGCCCTTCGATGCTGAGCCATTCCTCTGCAGGCGGCTCTTCTCCGACGGCGCCGTGGAGAGTCGCTCCGAGGAGGAGGAGGGAGATGAAAATAAGAAGGATCCTCATGGCATTAGACCTCCCCTCATTTATTGCAAGAAAAAATATGGTCCGGGAGATCTCTCCCCATCAGACCATCGCGTTTCCGCCCGATATCCCCATCCCGATCCGTCCCAGGCCGATGGGCCTCGACCCCTCCGCCGGCACGAGGATGGCAGCGGAATAGAATCGACTTCCATCGCAGTATCCGGCCCAGAAGTCCCCGGTCGAGGTGTAGACGGTGTAGGGTCCTGATATCTTGTCTCCTATTACCCCGGTCTGGAGCCGGTACATATTATCTCCTCCGACGGTGACGAGGCGGAGGTTCAGGGCCGAGCCTTCCGTAGTAGATCCGGCGGCCGTAACCACCTGGGTGATGACCCCCGACGTCATGACTCCCCTGCCGAATACCTCGTTTCCGTGCTGGTAGAGGGTGAGGTCGAGGGTCCACCTGCTTCTGTCCACCAGGTTAAGGGTCCACCTTCCGGCGACGTTAGACCAGGGCGATCCCGTCGTCGTCGGCGGGGTGTAGACGCCGCTGGCGTTGGGGACGCCGGGTCTCATCCCGGTGGCTGGGTCGATGTAAAATAGGGACTCTCCTCTGAAAGCCTCCCCTACGTCAGACCTGATCTGACTTCCGGATAGGTCGTCGAGGTTGAGATCTTCAGACGCTGCTGGAGAGGCGATCGCCGCCAAGAAGATCAGCGGCACCATCAATGCCTTCTTCAATTTCATAAACTTTAACCTCCAATTATCCTGACAATGGGTGAGATCCCCCCGGGGGAGATCCTGCCCGCTTCTTTATTATGATCCACCCCCTTCATCTCCATCACCTTCAAACGATCCTCGATCCGGTGACAGTTCCCTGCCAGGTCGATCCATCGGACCCGTAAGCGGTGTAGCCGCCGGATATCCCGTTTCCTGTCAGGTCCAGGTCGAACCTGTAAAGGGCGACGGAGTCCAAGGTGACCAGGTCGAGCTTCATCGATCTTCCGGAGACGGTGCCGCTGGCGGCGGCCTCGCTGGCGGAACTTTTTGCTCCAGGCGGCCGGTTCAGCCAGTCTACCATCGACTCGATCCCCCGGTCCTCCGATGATCCGGAGGCTTCCGGTCCTTCAGACGCTTCCAGGACGCCCTTGCCGAAGACGAGTTCTCCCCTCTGGTAGATGACCAGTTCCATAGACCTTCCCGTCTCCTCGGTCAACGAAAGCGACCATCTCCCCGAGAAGTCCGACGGTTCCAAGGCTCCAGATTCAGTTGCAACCTTCCCGATGGGGTATACCTCTTTATCTGCAGGAGTCGCCGGGAGGGTGGCGAGGCCGCCGTCGGTGGTGTTCAAGGTGGTCTTCTCGCCGCCGCTTCCAGCCTTAGCCAGGTACTCGGCGGTGTGATGGACATCGGCTATCCCGAAACCTCCGCCGAGCCAGTCGGCGGCCACCTGGCCGGAGGTGAAGACGGTTATGGCTACGGCCAGATATAACAGAGTTGATCTGCGGTTTTTCATATATATTAACCCCCATTCCCGGCAGATGAACTCCGGGGTATAAAATCGTTTTGTTCCCGCAAAACGGGATCAGGAGAGATGGTCATCCGATCTCCAAGATGGAGGGGTGGGCCCGCCTGAACTCCTCGTCTTTCATCATGCAGCCTTGGGGCTTTCCCCGGAGCCACCGGTCCCGACCCATGCCCTTCCATATATCCGCGAGGCTCGTATCCCGGACGTTCCCGAAAGGGATCGGCATGTAGGCGCAGGGCAGGACGTCCCCTGAGGCGTCGACGTGAAGCCACCTCCTCCCGGCGAAGCAGCCGAACATATCCGGGGATAGGAGGCGAGGGAAGGCGGTGACCCTCGGTCCCTCCGGCAGCCTGTTCTTATCCTGGTGGAACCGGCTGACCCGGTCTATATCGCTCCCGGTGAGAACTTCATCGGCGTGGGTCGACCACCTCCCCACGGCGACGATCTCGTAGAGGGAGAGCTCGTGGACCGAGAGCTCCGCCGCCAGGCTGTAGGCCTCCTCCAGGTCGTCGATGTTCATGGGAGACGTAACCATGAAGAGGTCCACCATCAGACCCGCTGCCAGGGCGTTTTTTATCCCGGAGATGGCGTCGGAGAAGGCGCCCTTCCTCCCGCGAAACCGGTCATGCTCTTCAGGGTGGGGGCTATCGATGGAGACCCTCACGGCGTAGAGCCCCGCCTTCTTCAGGGATCTTGCGAGCTCCTCGGTGAGGGCGTAGCCGCTGGTGAAGGAGGCGCAGATCGCCCTGTAGTCGACCGCTGCCACCAGGTCCGGGAGGTCACGTCTGGTCATCGGCTCGCCGCCGTCGAAGGATATCATGTAGGAGCCCAGGTCCAGGGCCTCCCCTATCACCCTCTTAACCACCCCGGAGCTCAGGACCTCCCCGGTCCTCGACGGGGCGCTGCAGTGGAGGCAGTCGTTGGGGCAGGCCCGGATGACGCCGATGGAGACCTGATCCGGGACCCTCCTTCTCGTCAGGGCCGCCACCTGAGCGGAGATCATCCGGTCGAAGGCGGGGCTCGGGGCAGGGGGTATCCAGGTCGAGAAGACGATCTCGTCGGTCCCAGATCTGACCGGCTTCTCGGCGGCGAAGGTCTCGTTGACCTTCTTCATGACGGGGCCTGCAACCATGGAGAGGGGCCCCTTCGCCCGGAAGGTTATCTTGCCGCCCTCCGTCTCGGCCTCGATCTTCAGCAGCGGTCTTTCAGCGACTTGCATTCTTCTCCCCACCTGTCTACGATGCTCACAAGCCTCGCCTTGATCTCCTCGTCTCCCCCCGCCTCGGCTAGGGCCCCCTTGGCGACTCTGCAGTGGTCCCGGATCGCCCCGGCGCAGAGGGCTACCGTCTTCTCCGGCGAGTGCTCCCTCCCGTATATCACGGGGAGGGTGACGGAGCTCTTCTCCGACGACTTCCCCTTCTCCATACCCAAAAATTCGTTGAGATCATCGGCGACCTGATAGGCGAGGCCGAGATGGGTACCATACCTCTCGAAGTGGGCGGCGTCCTCATCTGAGGCGCCGGCTATCATGCATCCCATCTTGGAGGAGGCGGAGATGAGGGAGGCGGTCTTCTTGGATATGCAGAGGTAGTAGTCTTCGTGCCCCTTCCCCTTATCGAGGTCAAGCATCTCCCCCTCGGACATATCCATGCAGGCGGCGGAGAAGGCTTCGATCACCTCCCGGCTGTACCCGGATATGAGGCCGATGGACCTGGAGATCAGGTAGTCGCCGCAGAGGAGGGCCGCCTCCATCCCGTACTTTTGAAAGGCGGATGGTGCGCCCCGCCTTTCCGTCCCGCCGTCGAGGATGTCGTCGTGGACTAGGGAGGCGGCGTGGACGAGCTCCGTCGCGAGGGCTGCTTCTACCGCCCTTTCGGGGTCGGAGCCGAAGGCCTCCGAGGAGAGGACGAGAATGAGGGGGCGGACCCTCTTGCCTGGGGATCTGAGGACGTACCTGATGACCTCCCCCAGACCCGAGGGCGGCAGCCTCTCCGTAAGCCTGAAGAGTTCCCTGTTGATCAGATGATACTCATCCCACGCCTCGAACATCTCTGGGAAGGTTTGCCGGGTCCGTATTTAGTTGTTGCGAAGCGAACCGGCGGTTGCGTCTTTTCAAAGAGATCCTCCCCGGAGAAGATCTCGAAATCTCCCTTTTTTTATGCCGACATTTCATACCTAAGCTCCCCATGATTTATGCATATCAAGATGATTTCGCTACCCTTTACCGCAATCTATAAATATTATTATTTGCATAAATATGCATATGAAATCGTTCACTCGAATCAAAAAGATAAATGGCCAGGAATATATTTATGAGATAACCCCGTATTACGATAAAGAAAAGAAGAAGATTCGCCAGAAGAGCAAGTACCTTGGAAAGAACGTCAACGGGGTTGCGGTCAAGGTCCGCTCCGCTGACCAAATACCGAAGAAGGTGCTGTCGCATGGCGAATTTGTCCCGCTAAAACAGATCGCGGAAGACCTGGAGATGGAAAAGGTCCTCTCTGGTGTCGTGCCTGGCAAAGAAGTCTGGCCGATTTTGACTTTGGCAATGAACTTCGCCACACGTCCTCGAGCACTGACCCATATTCAGAGCTGGTATGAAGGTACGATCTTATCTGAAGACCATCCGGATCTTCCTTTATCTT
>JARFPK010000044.1 GCA_029167045.1 Candidatus Methanocrinis natronophilus | reverse complement strand
ACGGGCTCTACGACAGGCTCGACGACAGGCTCGACGACAGGCTCGACGACGGGCTCGACGACGGGCTCTACGACAGGCTCGACGACGGGCTCGACGACCTCAGGCACTACCGGGGCCCTTAAATCAGACGGCCCGATCCTAAATGCTGGAGTCCCCATCCCTATAGAGTAGGGCTGGCGAGCCGCAGACCCCATGGTGTACTGGTAAGGTCTACCAGAGCCGATGGAAAACGACTGGAGAGCCGCAGATTCCATGGTGTACTGGTAAGGTCTACCAGAGCCGATGGAATAGGGCTGGAGAGCCGCAGATCTCATGGTGTACTGATAAGGGCTACCAGAGCCGATGGAATAGGGCTGGAGAGCCGCAGATCTCATGGTGTACTGATAAGGGCTACCAGAGCCGATGGAATAGGGCTGGAGAGCCGCAGATTCCATGGTGTACTGATAAGGGCTACCAGAGCCGATGGTGTATGGTGATTTTCCTGAACTGGAAATGGTATATGCCATTGCCGGCGATAGCATAATGGCGGCCACCAGAAGCGCCGCCGAGACCGCCAAAAATCCTCTGGTCATCTAATCTTTCCTCCGATTCCTCTCTAAACTTATTCACATACTGAGCTTAAATACTCTCCCCTCTGACAAGAACCGCCCTTCTGACCGGCCCTCAAAGGAGTGACTATTCTTCACATATATAGACTTTCTCGGCCGTATTCTTATGGAAAAAGCCTCCGTTGACGTTTATTTTTGGGGTGAATGTTAGACCATGAGAGATGATTATCATCCCGAAGGCTGGAGGTCTCCCAGTCCGTCGGGTCCCCGGAGGATCGGCCCTCCGGTGGGGCCCCGGCACTCCAATGAAGAGATTAAGATGGTGGCGACGGAGATACTGCGACATTCTCCCTGCTCACCCTCCCTGGGGTGTAAGCCCCGTTTAGATCGCGGATGAAAAGCCCAGCATACCCTTTATCAAGGGACGACCTGAGGATATCCATCGCTCCTTCTTGGTCCTTCACCACCCGCTCCTCCGCCAGGAAGACCTTTCCATGAAGGGGCGGTCCCGCCACCCCCTGCAGCGCCCGGTTCAACAGCTTGCGACGTTGAGCATATCCCTCATCGATCACCGAACTTCCGTCGATGAAGAGGAGATCCGAAGCCGCAAAGAGGGGTTCCTCCGAGCCTCTGGACCTCCCTTTCAGGTTGATCCTACCCACCATCTCCGGCCTGGGTAGGACCCTCCCATCCCGGATGAGGAGGAACTCCCCCTCCAGAATCATGTTCCCTCTCGCCCCCGTCATCTCATCTGCCAGATCTGCGAGGGTGGGGGTGACGTTTCGTAGCTGCCTCGTATATATGAAGATCCGGTCGTTCAACTTGTGGATCTGGACCCTGAGACCGCCGTATCTGAAGACGCAAGCTGCCGTCCCCGCCCTCTCCACCGCCGCTTCCGGCCCCCCCTCCCGCCTGAAAGGCATGAAGAGGGGGGGATTTGGTGGTGCTAGCTTCACCTCGAATATATCCCCGTTGAAGGCGTGGAGGGCCGTCATCCCCAGGTCCGGCAGCCTAGCGTAAGCCCTCCTCACCAGGTGCTCATCGACGGAGAAGGCCTTCCCTATGGCCGCCGATATCAAGGACGGCCCCAGGCCGGCGATTGTACTCCCCAGGACGGTCCTTGCTATGTACTTCGCTTCGAGGGGGGAGGAGTTCAAAAAAAGCCCCATCAGAAGGGATCTCTTTCTGAATACCGCTCCTGCGCCCTTCTGGGCCGAGATCTGCCGGATGGCTTCGTATACCCGGACCACCTCCATCTCCGAGGAGTTGAGGGTCTGCTGTGACCGGTTTACAACGACCGTCTCTGCGAGATCTCCCAGCTCGGAGGGCGCCGCTTCAGAAGCTCCGCCCTGCCCCGAGAGCTCCCTTAGAACCCCCCCCAGAATCTCGGGGCCCACCCCCATCTCCCTCGGCTCCCAGGGGGGCCAAAGCTCCCCGGATACGAGCCGGACGACGGGCCTGAGGATCTCTGGAGGCGCCCTCTTCAGAAGGGACCCGATCACCTCCACCTTCTGAGCCCTCCGCCCCTCCCTGGATGCCGCCTCCAGAGCTCTTGCGATCTCCAAGTAAGAGGTCATGAGATTCTACCATCGACCTTGACTTCCTTCAGCCCCCGGATGGTCTCCTGGATCTGGTCTATCGAGAAGTCCAGATCTTTGAGAAACGACTCTGTCCGCTCAGTGGTGACCGCTCCGGGGGCAGAGGCGGCGATGAGCCCCTCCTGCTCCAGTACCCGGAGGGAGTACCGGACTTTGTGGCTCGGTATCCCCGTCTCTTCAGCCAGCTTGAGGATCCCTATCGGCTCATTCTCCACCACGTATTTGAGGATTATGAGGTGCCTTTTAAGCATCTCAAGCTCTCTATTCACCTTATCCGTCACCATTTTTTCACATCCAACCGCAGCTCCGATAACAATATTTAGTAAGCCATCTCGATCCTTATAATTCCATCGATTGACATGGTCCGTGCTATCATTTGAGATAGGGATCTTTGACCCCCATCCGGAATAGATGGGCTCGGAATAGAGGAGCTCGGAAGAGAGAGAGGGGGATGATGAGCAGATAGCTTCGGACCAGTTGATCGGAGGATGGCCGGTTCGCCCCATAGGAGTCTCCGGCCATCATGCCAACGTTTCTACCTGAGATGGAGGAGAGATCTCATCAATCATCTTCAACGATCTTTATCATGTAGGTATCTCTCAAATTGCGGATCCGATCGAGATCTATCCGCAGTTATTTCGAATCAACAGATTGATATATGAAGGATTCGTGGCTTATGATATAAAATCAAGTAGATCCGCAAGTCCTGCGGGAAGGCGCTGGGAGATGATCCCAGAATAACAGGTGAACGGTGATCTTGGTTATGCTGAGGACCTTGAACTCAGAGCTCGATCTGACGTGTCTTTTGCCCGGCGATGAGGAGGTAGCGATAAGCTTCGTTCCGACAAACCGCGATATTTATAGAATGCTGCAGGCTTGTCACAATCTGAAGGCGGTCTACGTCCACCCTGATATCTTCAAGGTGATGCCCTGTGTAGGTCAGACGCTCCTTTACATGCAGGAGGTAAAACTGGTGGTGGACGGCGACCTCCCCCCCACCCCTTCCCAGATGGAGGATGAGGCCGACCTGAGAGAGGATGAAACCCCACCCCAGCCATCCACAGCGGGAGTCGTCCTGGTATCTCGGTGACGAGAAGATAACAGCAGTTCCTAGATATCGTTCCTGCCTCTCTTGAGGAAGTCTATCCCGTGCTTGCAGACCACCCGGCTCTGCTTGAACTCCTCCTTGCCCAGGATCTGAGGGGAGGATACGCCGGTGACCACCAGCATCGTCCTGATGGAGTTTTCAAGCCCCGGATCTATCTGAGCCCCCCATATTATCCGAGCGTCGGGATTGATCCTCTCGTAGACCTCCTCCACCACCGCCTCGGCGTCGGATATCGTCATCCTTGAGCCACCCACCACGTTGACGAGGGCCGAGGTGGCGTTAGAGATGTCCACGTCCAGAAGAGGGCTCCTCAGGGCTTTTATGACGGAGTCTTTGCTCTTCATCTCCCCTTCCGCCTCCCCAAGGCCGATCATGGCGACACCGCCGTTGGACATTATCGTCCTGACGTCGGCGAAGTCCAGGTTTATCAGCCCGGGCCGGGTTATAAGCTCCGTTATCCCCTTGACCGATCGCATCAGAACCTCGTCCGCCACCTTAAAGGCCGCCTGGAGGGGGAGGTCGGGGACGACCTCAAGAAGCCTGTCGTTGGGGACGACGATCGCCGTGTCCGATATCTCCCGGAGCCGTTTCAGCCCGGCGTCGGCGTTGGCCATCCTAATGGCGCCCTCTGCGGCGAAGGGTAGGGTCACCACCGATATGGTGAGAGCGCCCATCTCCCTCGCCACCTCGGCGACGACGGGAGCTGCCCCGGTCCCCGTACCGCCTCCCAGGCCGCAGGTGATGAAGACCATATCACCCCCCTCCAGGGCGGCCCTGATATCGTCGATGCTCTCCCTGGCAGCCTCCTCTCCGATGGAGGGGAGGCTCCCCGCCCCCAGCCCCCGAGTCGTCCGCCGACCTATCAGGATCCTCCGGTCGACGTTCATATGGAGAAGGTGCTGGGCGTCGGTGTTCATGGCGAAGAGCTCCGCGCCCTCGACGCCGGTCTCGGCGAGCCGCTCGATGGTATTGGAACCACCCCCACCACAGCCGATTACCTTTATGACCGTCGTGAGCCCCTCCAAGATCGCCACGAGATCTTCGTCGTTCTCCATCACTTTCGCAGGAGGGTTCCTCACCTCGAGATCGTCGTCGTTCTCCATGGCCCTCGGTGGAGCCGTCCGGCCCTCGAACTCAGCCCTGTTTAGGGCCTCATCTATAATCGACTTCAACACCATCACCTGCCCTTCTCTCGTCCTTGAACCTTGCAGCTTATTGGTATATGGATTTTTTCATAGTAAGCCTGAGATGGCTCTCCAGGACTCCGTTCCCGCTGCCCCTCCACCGAATCCCGGTCTCGGCCTCCTATGCCTTCACCGCCTCCAGAGATGCGATAAAACCGCCACCGAAGGTCTGACCGGCCTGACCCCATCATAACCCCCTCCTCCGCCCTTCGTTGAGGGCAGAGACGATCCCCCCAAAGCCGAGGCTTACGGTTAAGAGCTTCAATATGGGACCTAGGTACGGGATGAGGAAGAGGATGCTCAGGACGGCGTAGCCGAGGACGAAGGCCTGAAGATCCCCCATATCCCGCTTCATCTCCGAGCCGATCCGCCTTCCAAGGCTGAAGGAGACGAAGAGGTCTGCGAGGAGGAGGGCGGCGACTAAGAGGGCCAGGAGGATGATCCCCAGGGGGATTCCCACGAGGGTCAATATCGATATGACGATCAGGATCATCGAAGCGGCGATCAGACCTATCCCCAGGAGAGCCCTTGAGGCAGGAGATCTCATGACCGCTCTATCGACGGCGTAATAGACCTCTGGAAAGAGACGGAGGGATGATACGCCCACAAGCAAAAACCCCAGAATCATCAGAAGGCTGAAGGTCGTAATGAACTGATCCGGCCTAAAAGGATCCTCGTCCCTCTCCCAGATCGAGAACTTCACCATCCCCGCCGTCCCCTCGTCCTCGAAGTCTCCGGCGCTGACCCAGAGCGTACCGGCCACATCCCCGGCGTGGTATACGTCTGCGCCGGCGATGGCGGCGTCCATGCCGATATTCGCCGAGGGGAGGATCCTGACCTGCCCTCCGGCGATCACCACGTTCCTTGCGACGCCGCCCGAAAGGTTGACGGTTCCGCCCGCAGCCACCACCTTGCCGCCTACATCGGAGCTGAGATCTACAACGCCTCCGGCGACGACGAGGTCGCCTTTTATGGGTCCGCTTATGGTGACCTCCCCTCCGGCGATGAAGGCGCTATCCACCGGGGCGTTGATCCTGACGACCTTGCCGCCGACGAAGAGGTCGTCGGCGATGGGAGAGTCGATGCTGACCATATCCCCTCCCGCGAACTTCAGGGCGTCCGCCGCCGGAGCGGAGGAGAGGATCGATACGACGAGGAGCAGATATGACCATCTCATCGGGACCACGAAAGATGGATGGACTTTATAGAATAAGTAAATTATGTTTCTAAAGTATCTAGTGGCCGGAGGAAGATTAAATTGTAGAGATAAATATAAAATCTTTCCAGGGGCGGCCCAGATTTCAGGAGCCGCCCTTTTTGGATATATCCGGCTTTACGGATATACCCGGTACGTCACCACCACCCCGGATCTGACCTGGAGCATCCCCGCCTCTGGAGGATATCCCTTCTCGAAGGGGTCGAGGGTCCAGGGCCAGGAGAGGTCGAAGAGGTCCGCCATCCCCATCTCGAAGATATCAAGAGCCGCGGATCTCTGGATCACCTCGGGGCGGTATGGCTCGTATATCTGCAGCCTCTCTCCAAGCCTCATCCCGGCAGCGGAGGCGATGGATCTTGCGGCCTGCTCCGCGTCCTCGACGGCCTTCTTCCTGGCCTCGGCGAAGGGACCGGCCGTCTCCTTCAGGCCGTACCAGGATATGGCCGCCTCGGCGCCCTGGGCAGCGGCAACCTCGAAGCTCCTCTCGATAAGCCCGTCATCCGTTACGTCGAACCTGATGGTGACCTCTTCTTTTACCAGGGTCACCGCCTCATGGGCGACGCAGACCCCCGATGTGTCGTTGAAGACCCGGCTGGTGCTCTGGATCTTCGAAACGCTCCTGCCTCGGCCGGCGGAGACGTCGTCTCTATTCACGCCTCCGTCGATGAGAGCCTCTATCGTCCGGTTCAGCCCTTCGGAGGCGTTCAACGACCCCTGGGTGACATTCTCGCCCTCGACGGTGAAGCTGAAGGAGACGAATAGGACGTCCGCCGGGACGATCACCGTCCCCTCCCCAGGGACCTTGAGGGTCATCCCCTCATGAGACGATCCCGGGGAGGCGAGGATCAATATGCTTAACAATATGACCAGAGCCTTCATGGCGTTGCCCCGGATCGGTACTATATCGTTGGAAGACCTTAAAGGAGACGGTCGAAAGAAGATACGTATACCTCCTATAGGCATGGGATCCAGTCTGCAGATCCGGGTGACGGGCCGACGCCCGATCCGAGCTTGATGGCCATATCTATCGAGAATACCCCCACAAGGTCGGTGGTCTTCCTGCCGTACTCCTGGTGGCGCCCCCTCCCATCTGTCCAGGGGTTCCATGAGGCCCAGCCGAGGTGAGATCTCCCGATGGCCCTCGACGATATATCAGCCTCCAGGGAGCCGCCGCTGGAGTTGCGCCCCCCCTCCGCCGGAGCCGACCCGTCAGAGCCGGTCGATATCTCCGCCTCCATAACGGCAGCGGTGGAGCTTGCGCTCCCGTTGGCAAAAACCCCCAAGCTACCGTTGACGGAAGATCCAGGAGAGTAAAGGCTGAAGCCGACATCAGGCGACCATTCGATCACGAGGCGGCCGTCCTCCTGCCTGTATAGCCCTCCATCGGGTCCGGCCCCCGCCGGTGAGGAGGCTATGAAGATGACGATGATTATGATGGGCATTATCAGATAAGCTTCCGGGAACCGGAGATGAGACGAAGATCCCACGCCCTTTCACCCCGGACCAGTAGGACGGGCCTCTGGATAAATCCTTCGCCCCTAACCTCGACGCCCTTCCTCTACCAGGCTCTCATAGGCCTCCAGGGCCAGATCCCTCACCTCCAACCCCATCTCCCTCGCCACCAGGAGGGCGACGGCGTCGAGGCGGACCAGCCCCTGGAGGGAATCCTGCCGCTCGTTTACCATGGAGATCGCCTCCTTCCTCCCCATCCCCGTGGCGGAGACGATCAGCCTGACCCCCTTCTCGAAGAGGTCCTCGTCCTTCGACGGAACGAAGCCGACGGGAACCTCGGCCTTCTCTTCTTCGAAGGCGGCGTGGACGTAATCCCCCTCGATCCTGACGAGCCCCTCATCGGCCGCCTCCTGAAGGAGCGCCCTCACCTTCTCGGGGGGGCCCCACTTGAGGTCCAATGAGAGGGCGAAGACGAAGTCGCTGATCTTAAGTCTCTTCTTATCCCGCTTCTTGAAGGGGGTGGCCACCAGATACTCCCGTTCACGATCCAAGCGGCTCACCGCCTCCGGTGTATAACATCCTCGCCATAATCACCATAATTACCATAATCTCCACAAGAGCCTCGCCTCTTTCTTCCGCCAGAAATAGGTGTCGATCAGCCATCCCTCCCGGAGGATGGGAGAGGCGGCGAGGGGTAGAGAGGGGGATCGATGAGAGGATCGAAGATCGATGAGAGGAGAAGAGACCCCCCCGGAGCCTCACGATATCGAGGCCCGGAGATCTCCCTCGGCGGCCGGGATAGGTCAGCAAAAGCCGCCCTCAGATTTATACTCAGGTCAACGGACGTATACCCATATCGGGTTGCTCCATCCGGTCCGGCTCCCCCAGACGGCGATCTGGTGCCAGCCCCTCGCATCGGCGCCGAACCAGGCGTGATGGAACCCTGGATACCAGAATCCCCAGTGCTGCCAGACCTCGCGGCCGCTTGGATACCTCTCATAAGACCAGACGGTCTGAGGCAGGTCGTTTCTTATGATGGTATTCGTCCTCTGGCCGTACCTGAAGGCAGCGGGACCGTAGCTCCACTGTCCACAGTAGAAGATCCAGTGCCGAAGCCCACCGTAGTGCATCCAGTAAGCCTGAGTCCCCCCGTAGTAGCTTCCGAAGGCTTCCGATCCCCCTGATGAGAAGGAAGCTGGTGACCACCCTGATGAGAAGGCCGAAGGAGATCCCCCGGAAGGCAAGGTCGCCGGGGATCCCCCTGATGAGAGGAGGCTCGCTCCCCCAGGAAGGGACCCCACCTCCCTATCGGAGAGGGAGGCCCCTTCAACCAGGTAGGATATAGCCGATCCCGTCGAGCCGGCCGGGACGCTGAAGGGCTGCGAACCTCCCGGCCTCGTCGCCGTAGGTGCGCCCCCGGAACCCGGCGCCGAAGGGCTACCCGGAACCGGCTGGGGCGTAGAATGGGGGAGGTTCCAGAAGCTCTGCCACTCCCTGGACCACGGATCTGACTGGGACCACGGATCGGGCTGGGTCCATGGGTCAAGCTGGGTCCACGGATCTGGCCAGTAGACGTCATCATAATACTGCTCCGAAGAGCCGAGCTGTGCTGCCGATATCGCGGCGATCGTGATGAGGGCCAGGGCGGCCATCACCAGAGATTTCATAGCCTTTCTGATCAAATCATTCCACCTCACTTTCAGTCCATGGGCTCCCGGGACCGTCCATATATTAAGGAGGTGACCCCCTCTCCATAAGCGCTGATAGCCCATCAGTGATGTGAATGTTTATATGAAGCGCCCTGCATTTATAACTTATCGTGATTGTACGGAAGGATCGGGATGATCCCCTCTCAGGGTTTTTATCCCCTGGGATCCTCAGGTTTGAGGAGTGGCCCCTTTCGGGGCGACGGGCGGGAAGGGACGGAGATGATGGAGATACGATCCGAATATCGGCCGCAAAGCTTATTCGCCCATAGTTCTTCTGATTCACCGGCGCATATAATAGATTAAAGCTGGGGAACCGTCGCCGATCCTCCGCAGTTCCAGTACCCCATCGATCGAAGGGCTGATCCAAGTCTCCTCCCCGGAGCCGCCCTGACGACGCGGAACCTGGTGACGGGTGCGAACGCCTGATCCGACCGATCCGCTATCAACCGAATGTGGTGCCCTGATGAAGCTATTCAGACTGCTCGCCATCCTGTCGCTGCTGGTCGCCGTTTCTGCGGCAGAGCTCGCGGCAGATAGAGACCGATTCGAAGTGGAACTCCATCCCGGTGAGATGACCAAAAGGACCCTCATCATAGAGAACCTCGGCGACAAGCCCGTATTCTCCATCACGTCCACCCCTGTCGCCGGCACCGCCAAAGAGATGGTGAAGGTGACGATACCGAAGTTCGAGAAGCTCGGTCCAGAGTCCGAGGACGTCTTCGACAAAGAGGAGCTGAAGGTGGAGATCACCTTCTCATCAGATCCGCAGACGGATCCGGGGAGCTATACTGGGCACGTCTACTTCTTCGACGACACCCCTTCCCTCCCGCTTAAGGTGGAGTTCGCCGTGGAGCTGACCGAGCAGGAGAGCTACGGTGTAAGCCTGACGATAGACGATGCGAGATCCGCTTCTGCGACCGTCGACCCGGATGAGGCAGCGGTTTTTGGGCTTCTGGTCAGAAACGCCGGCCTCTTCAGAGACGTCATCTCGGTGGATCTCCCCCACCTCCCGCCAAGATGGACGGCGGTCCTCTTCGACGGCGGCATGCCGGCGAGCCTCCCCTACAACCTTACCCTCTCCTCGGGGGTCAGCCGGGTCCTCCGCCTGGAGATAGTGGGAGGGAGGGCCGGAGAGGTCCGGGAGATAGAGGTCATGGCGACGTCCCTCGGGGACCCTTCGAAGAACGCCTCGGTGAAGGCGGAGGTCGAGCTGAACCATGAGGTCCGGGCCTACGAGGCGATATTGAAGCTGCCGGAGGCGATGGTCGTCAACAGGACTCATACAGGATCGATAACCATCAACCTCAACGTCGACGAGAGGATCACGGTCGAGGTGGAAGCGCCTCCGGAACTGATGGTGATGCCCAGGAGCCTGGTGATACCGGTCGGCAAGACGCGATCTGGTGAGGGGGAGTTCACCCTGATGGCCACCAGCCCCGGACGTTACGAGATCAGGATTCTCCTCCATGACTCCTTCGATGTACCCCTCCCCACGGAGAGGGCGGAGCTTCTGGCGATAGAGACCGATTCCTTCGCGATAGTAACCGGGGACGGACTCCTCTACAGAGCCCTGGCCCTATCCTACGCCGAGGGGAGGAAGGACGTCGCCGTGACGGTGGTAACCCTCACGGGAGGGGAGATGGAGGCGGAGGAGATGGAGGAGCTGCAGGCTCAGCCCCTGGCGAGGGTTCTGATACTGGGGAACGAATCGATCGTACCCTCCGAGGTCGAGAGGGCCCTCTCCGATATGATGCCGACGGAGAGGATCGCTGGAGTTGACATATGCGAGACCTCCTGGATCTTCGTCTCGACCCTATGGCCCGATGGGGGAGAGATGGTGGTCCTGGTCGGGACGGACGAGGTGGAGGCCTTTGAAGCCTACGAGGAGGCGAAAAAGACGGGTTCGCCCCTGATAATCTGCAGCGGCCCCCTCTCGGAGGCTAGCCTCTCGGCGCTGGAAGATATCAAAGCCCTAGGCCTCAAGAGGGCCCTCGTCTGGGGGACCGGGGTCGACGGGGCGGTCATAGAGGCGCTCGAGGATGCGGGCATCTCGATAGAGGAGGAGTTATAATTGAGACGCTTTTTGATTCTCCTGGCTTTTTCTGCGATCCTGGGGGTTGTGGCCGACGGCGCGATGGAACGCGGGACGAAATCGGATTCCCTGGAAGATGTAATCCTGGTGGAGGGTGGCGACTGGCGGGGCGTCATCGCCGCGACCCCTCTGGTCGGAGGATGGCGGCGTCGAGACCAGGCCGCTGCTCGTCATGCCAAAGGAGGTTGAGGCTGGAGAGAGGCTAGGTTGGATCTCCGCCGCCGATCTGGAGAGGTTCGGCCCCCTCTCCGCCCTCCACGCCATGGCAACCGCCAACATATCGGCTCTTGTCATAGACGCCGAAGGAGACCTGGCTAAGAGCATGGTGGATGCGGCAAAGAAGGAGGGGATCAAAGCCTATGTAACCGCCACCATGGAGCCGCCCAAGAGATCTACAGCTCCTGTGACGGAAGAGGCGGTCCTGGCGGCGAGGGATAGAGACGCTGCCCTCCGCCTCCTGGGTGCGCTCCTCGCCCAGGAAATGGGGACGGAAGAGGCGGGATCAGGTAAGGTCCCAGCGGATCGGGGCCTTTATCCCGACTCTGCCCAGATCGCCGTAGGCGCCCGGGGGGTCACCGTCGCCGACCGGCTATGCCCCGTGGACCCTGATGCGAGAACTCAGATCTACGATCGGGTCGAGGAGGTGATCGAGGATTACCAGGCCGACGGCGTCGTCCTCTACAGGTTCGGGTTCGTCGACGATGATCACTGCCTCTGCGACGTCTGCAAGGAGGAGTTTTACAGGGATACGGGGGTCGACCTCTCTAGGGTCAGCTCCAGCAGCTACAACCGCCAGCTATGGAAACGGTGGAAGGAGGATCAGGTCCTGGAGGTCGTCGAGATGGTCAGGAATATTACCGCCGACCTGGGACCCGTGAAGCTCGGGGTCGCCGTTGGGGACCCCTTCGACAGGAGCGAGGGGTACAACTACGCCGACCTCTCAAAGTACGCCGACTTTGTGGTGGCGAGCCCGGTGGCCCTCCCGGATATGAAGGTAGCCGCCGATATGACAGAGACCCCCGTCTTCGTCAGGCTCAGCGACGACTACGTCGAGTACACCATATCGACCCAGAATGTGGAGGGGACCGTCGGCAGGATCGAAGACCTGGTGAGGGGTGGTGCCGCAGGGATCGCCTTCGAGTACGACGTCGTCTACACCCCCCTATGGTCGGAGCTCCTCCCTCCATCTCCATCGGTCCTGTGGCTCCTCGACCGGCTGGAGGGAGACGTCCTCGTCATAGGCGACCTCCCCCTGGAGGGTGACGCCAGGATCGAGTTCAATGACAGCTCCGATATGGCCTCGAAGATCGCCTCCCGGTGGGAGAGGTCGCCGGGGGCGGTGATCGTCGGAGACGACTATGGCTCTGCCCTCTCCGCCGCCGTCACCGCCTCTTACCTCAACTGGCCTATCCTCTTCGCCGGGGAGGGGGTGACCGGCTCCACCGAGGAGGCCCTCCTCCGCCTCGGAACGACGACGGTGGTCACGGCGGGTTCGATATCTTCCGCCGCCCTATCCCGCCTCTCGGAGCTGAATATGACCGTCCTGGAGAACGACGACGAGCTCCTGATAGGGGAGATGAGGTCCCGGGGTGACGAGGTGAAATCGGTGGTTCTGGCCAACTCCCGGGACATATCTCTCCTCGCCCCCAAGCCGGCGTCAGAGCTCACCAGGACGAAGATCGACGACAAACTCCTCCTGGAGGTAGAGGTGAGCCCCGCCGAGATACCTTCGGGGAAGGAGGGGGAGATCATCCGGCTGAAGATCACCCTAAAGAACAGCGGCGATGGACCCCTGGAGAGGGTCGCCCTGACGGATATGATCCTCCCGGCGAGGCTCGTCGTCTGGTGGAGCACCGCCACGGGGAAGGTCGAGTTGACCAATCCCGTCACGGGGCGGGAGGCGACGGCAGATGGGGCCTTCTTCGATGGTAGCCGTCTCAACTGGACGATAGAACGGCTGGGATCCCGGGAGTTCGCCACCCTGAACCTGGAGGTGGTGGTCCTCCACGCCCTCGACGGAGGCTGGACCCAGCCCCTCGACGGGGGGGTCTCTGTCACTTACCGGGGGCAGAGCAACAACAGCGCTGGAGGCGATCTGAGAAAGAGGGCCAGCGACGGCCCCATCATCAACATAACCTACCCCTCCAGGACCGCTCCGGGATGGACCGATATATCGTGGGAGGTGGCCAGGCAGCCCCACAGGATCGTCCTCAACTACTACAGCCCCGACGGCTGGAAGGGATCCAGGGCCTTCTCGGACTGCACGCCGTCAAAGGCGTGCAACGCCTCCCTTCTCTTCAGCAGCCCCGGCCCCTGGAGCTTCAACCTCGAATCCTGGAGGAGCGATACGGTGATGGACCACAGGACGAGGAACTTCACCGTGGAGGTGGCAACGTCGGCGGAGCCCATCGAAGTCACCGCCTTCAGCCACACCAAGGTCCCGAAGCTCTCCCTCCTCTCGGCTCAGCTGGCAGGGGCGAGGAAGGGGATCGTGGTGGACGTGGCCACTGATCCTCAGCAGATCGACCCCTCGAAGGTGGAGGCCGACCTCCAGGTCCTCGTCGAGGACCTGGAGATATCCCCGGAGTACCTGATCGTCGTCGGAGATCACGGCTCCCTCCCCTTCATATCCACGGGGGGGAGACAGACCTCGGGGCCCTTTGAGTACGACCTTTATAGAGAGTACATGATCCACCTCGACGACGACGGCTATCAGGACGTAGCCAAGGGGAGGATAATCGGCCTCTCAGTCTACGACGCCTCCCAGACGGTGGCGAGGACCCTAGCCTACGACAGGATCAAAGGAGACTGGAGGGAGAGGGCGCTGGTGATATCGTCGCCTACGGACTATCCGGCGACCTGGCCCCAGTCGCCGATCCCCAACAGGATCGGAGAGTACCTGCGGGCGGCAGGGCTTCGGGCCGAGAACCTCCGGTGGGAGGAGGCTACCTACCAGAGGGTCTCGTCGAGGATGCACAGCGGCGAGAATATCGTCTACTTCGATTACCACGGGGTCGATTGGGGATGGCAGCTCTCCCTCTGGGCTCTGATGGACCAGGTCATGGACCAGGAACAGGTGAAGCAGCTGACCCTGGCGCCCCAGACCACCATCACCTCGGCGTGCTCCACCTCGAGTCTGAAGGGGAGGATCTTCCCCTACAGGCCCGGCATCGACGTCTACCTCCCCACCAGGTACGAGGATTCCATGGCCCTCGCCTTCCTGAAGGCCGGAGCCGTCAACTACGTCGGATCGAGCGCCCTCTCCTGGATATTCGTATCAGACGATCACTCAGGGAGGCTCTTCCAGGCCCTCGTCTTCGAGAACGCCACCGTCGGCGAGGCGATGGTGGCGGCCAACAACCTCTACATATCGAAGCTGCGGGCCACCGATGGGATCACTTTTGAGAAGATCGACGAATACCAGCCGTGGTACATCTCCCTCGAAGATATGCTCAACCAGACGGTCCACATAAACACCATCTTCGGTGACCCCGCCTTCAGGCCGGCGATCCCCCAGACCCCGGACCTCCCCTACGAGATCGAGGCCTCCGTCGTCGCCGAGTCGGAGGATAAGGGGGAGGTAGCCGTATCCGTCACCCCCACCTCCGACTGGTCCAGCGACTGGATCTACTGGATCGTGAAGGATACATCCCAGGGGTTCAGGAGCCTCAACGCCCCCCCCGCTCTGATGGGGGAGGTGATCCTCCCCAAGGACGCCGAGGAGATCGTGGTGAAGGAGAGGGGTAGGGCGGTCTGGCACGGCGAGGAGATGATCGGAGAGGAGAAACGGGTCGTCTGGCCGGTCCTCTCGCCGGCCATAGGAGAGAGGAGAACCTTCACCATAGAGTATCGTATCATCCCAGGGATCGTCCAGGTCGTCAACGTCTCCGTCGGATGGAACCCCTTCTCCTTATACCTCAACCCCAAGGACCCTTCCGTCGTGAAGCTGCTGGACAGGAAGAGCTATCGGGGGATATTCACCCTCGCAGAAGACGGCTGGAATTACACCATCAAGGATGACTCAGCCCTGATGGTGACGGAGCTGCTCCCGGGGGCGGGATACGTCATCGACGGGTCGGAGAGCTTCTCCCTCGCCATAACCGGCAAGCCTGTGGACCTCCCCTACCTGGTGGATCTTCACAAAGGCTGGAACCTCGTCGGAGTTCCCAAGAACGAGACGGTGATGATAAACGACCTCACCGTCAGGGCGAACCACCGGAGATACAGCTTCTCCGAAGCCGTCGGCGAGGGGATCGTCTCAGGCTTCTTCTGGAGCTACAGGGACGGAAGCTGGGTCCATCTCGAAAGAGAGGGGTCGATGATCCCCGGGGAGGCTTACATGGTGGAGGCGGGAGAGGCCTGTAAGCTGGAGTTCGGCTGAAGGTGCCGGACTCCCCCACCTCAATATACCGATCCACCTCCCCAGACGGCTCAAAGAGGATGGCTCCGACCGCACCCCTTGAAATCCCCAGGCCGATGAAGAAAAAGAGACGGCCCCCTGACCTGTCGCCAGGCTAGGGGGACCTGATTCAAGCCGGGCGGAACTTGCATATGCACGGGCTTATTCCGTCGCACTCCCACCATCCGACGAAGAACCTCCCCCGGTCCTCGTCGCTCTCTTGGTTGCAGGTCACTTTACAGGTGTAGTAGCCTGCGTCTTCGTTAGAGACGTTCCTTATGATGTAGACGCTCTCCGTCGCGTTGGCAATTTTCGTCCCCGTCCCGGAGGAGTCGCCCTTGAACCACTCGTATTTTATGGGGTCGCACCCCGAGGCTATCGCCCTCAAGGTCGCGGTCTCCCCCGGGCACTTCGCCTCGTTGAGGACGACGACCGCCAGGTTCTCGAAGACCCGGTACCTGATCGCGTTGCTCGTGGTGGTGAGGTCATTCTTGGAGTTGTAGACCTCGTACCAGACGGTGTAGTCCCCCGGAGAGTCAGCGGTGAACCAGGCCCTATAAGCCCTGTTCGCCTTCACCTGCCATCCGGGTACATAACTAGAGACGGTCCCGTCGGGCCTCTCCTCGTAGATAGTCACCTTCCCGTCCATCCCCGGGATGAGAAGCTCCTTGGCGAACCTATCCTTCTGTATCAATAGCTTCGTCGTCCTGACGTTGGTGCTGTAAGGAAAGACGATCCATAGGGCGTTCTCTTCGGGGCCCGGCATCCAGGGATGATCGTCCGTCTCGGACCATCCCGGTTCTTCCCCTTCAGATCCTCCCTCGTCGCTGTAGAACCCCTCGTCTATTATCCAGCCGTCGACGGGGATCTGCCACCCCGATGGATCTATAGAGGGTTCGTCCGATGATGCGTAGGCTGCGGTCTGATCCAATGAGGCCTCCCCCGGAGAGGGGGTCAGAATGGTGCCGGCGTCCTCCCATGAGAGGCCCCCACCTAGATCAAAGCCCTCGCCGAAGTCGAAGTCCTCTGGCCAGACAAACCAGTCCATCTCAAAAGTCGAAGCAGCCTCGTCATTGCCCCCCAGGGAAGAAGAGACCGATAATATACCGATGACCAAGACGGCCATCAAGAGTTTAATCTCCTTCATGCTAACAATCTCCCTGCTGTATACTCTGTAGCTTACTGATATAAAAGAGTTATTTTTTTTTCTCGACCGTCCCGCGACGGAGGATAGAAGGCCCCCGGACCCGGACCTTTTCGGATGGTCTATGGGGACGGACGGCCTCAGAGATCTCAGGATGGTCTATGGAGACTGGAAGCCCCCGACCCGTCCCTCCGCCCCCCGGCACCGATCCGTTCATCCAGCCGGGATCTCAGGATCTCGAAGATCAGATCGACCTCTCCGGACCGGGGTAGGAGATCCCGGGTGGTATCGAGGTACCCCCGGTCCTTGACTGAGACGAGGGCGGGGCGAAAATTTATGTCGAAGATCCAGCTCGCCAGGAGGAGCTGGAAGTCGTCGATGGAGCTGACGTTCTTCATCTTCACGATCTCTCCGGCGATGAGATCTCTATAGACCTCCTCGCTGATCCCGCCTCCATCGGAGAGGTCCAGCTCCAGGGCAGCGTTTCGATATCCCTCTGTCTCCCGCCTCCGGTAGTAGTCGAGGAGGAGCGCCCAGACGTCCAATTTATCGGCGTCCCGGAGGAGCCTCGAGAATAAGAGGCAACGTCCGTCCGACTCCTCCTCGGGAAGGCTGGCACGGTTGTGATATGATATCGCCCTTAGGAGAAGCTCCCGCTCCCCGGGATCGATCCCGTCGAGGACCTCCTCTTCTCTGAGGACTTCGACGGAGAGGGCGGCGTGGTCGCAGGACCGCCGGTCGGAGAAGGTTTTGTACATAGCGTACTGAGGAAAGCGGCCTACGTCGTGAAGGAGGGCGGCGGCCTCCGCGAGGCGGAGGTCCTCGTCACCTAGGCCGAGCGCAAGACAGATCTCCCGGATCTCACCGCGGACGCGGGCGGTGTGATCCTCCTTGATAATCATGTTTCTGTCGGCGTCGAAGTCGCCGGTCTTGAAGGTCTCGACATATCCGGAGAACCAGGAAAAGAGCCCTTCCAGGACCTCTATATCCATGGAGACCGACTCCGGATCCCCGCCCCTGGGATCTCCTCACTCCCCGAAGGGGACGATGTAGACGCCGTCCCCCCGCCTCTGCCCCTTCACCAGCTCACAATGCCTCAGGATCGCGAACTGATTTTCAAGTTCCTCATGAGGGAGATCGAACTCCTTTGCGATCTCCTCCCTCGTTGCCCCGCCTCCCGAGACGATGAAGTCGTAGATCTTCTTTTGAACGGCGGTCAGCCCCTCGGCGCCGACGAGCCCCGCCCTCTTACGGTGGATCTTCTTGGACCGGACCGCCCAGGGGTCGCAGACCTTGATCCTCTGATGAGATGATATGTAGCAGTTCTCGCAGATCAGGCAGCCGACCTCCTCGATGAGATCCTCCCCGGGGAACTCCCGGCCGCACCGTCCGCACTTCATGAGGTTTGCCTTCTCTTCGACCATCTTCATCCGCCCCATCTTCGCGATCCACAAGATCTATCTCGAATCTTCATCTTCTGCAAGCCCCTTCAATATCGCCTCGTACCGCTCCCTGATCCTCTCTATAATGTCCATCTCATAGGGCTGGTGGGTCGGGACCTGGATCTGGGCCTCGATCCCGGCGTAGTCGGGGGAGGCGGAGACGCCGTCCTCGGCGGTGGGGATCCCGAGGTCGAGGGCGATCTCCTCGATCATCGGCGAGAGGGGCTTGATCGGCCTTGCGCTCCCGGCCCTCTCCCTGTAGCCCGCCAGGAGGGAGTCGATCTCCTCGAGGAGGGATCCGATCTTGGCGGGGTCTGCACCTCCTGCCTTCTCCGCGATCAGGTCGATGCTCTCCTTCAGCTTTGTGAAGGTCCCGACCCCCGCCTCGATCAGCACCCCCGAATAGTGCTCCATCGCCCTCTCGGCGTAGCCGGGGGCTATCACCAGGAGGTCGAGGGAGTTCATCGCCTCGATATCGTTCTTATAGGGTTTGTAGGGGTTGACGACGGCGAAGGAGAGCCCCATCCGCTCGGCGAGGCTCCTGTACATGGGGGTGACAGCGAGCCTCTTTCTCTCCTTCATCGCCCTCCTGACGAAGTCGGGGTCGTCGAAGTCGAGGCCGAAGTACTCTGCGAAGCTCCTGGTGGTGGTCAGGATCTTCGTCCTCCCCTCCTTCTCCGCCCTGATCAGGCCCCGGCCCTCCAGCTCCTTGACGTGGCCGTAGCTCTTGTTCCCCCTCATCCGGGCCAGCTCGCTCTGGGAGAGGGGCTGATGGCTGGCTATGATGGCGAGGGTCCGCAGGAGGGGCGCTTCCAGCTCCTTTGGTCCGACCTTCTTGACCCTCTCGGCGACGGAGGAGCGGACCTGCATGACGTACCTCCCTTCAAACCCCCGGACCTCAATCCCGCCCCCCCTCCCGGAGTAATCCCGGACGAGGTCGTCGGCGAGGCTCCTCACCGCCCTCGCCGGAAGGTCCGTAGCCTCGGCGATCTTGGCGGTGGTG